>JAZRPM010000012.1:0-182165 GCA_045649185.1 Candidatus Ornithomonoglobus sp.
AACGGTTTTATAAACTCGCATGACTCTTCTGCATTAACAACAACTGCTGCTGAAACAACATCAGGGTTATCGTATGCATAATCCGGAACAGCAGGTTCAGCCGGCACTGAATCCATAACCGGTTCCTCTGCTGCTATTACATCTTCTGTAATTTCTTCTTCGGGTACATCTTCTACATAAGCAAGTTCGGGAGCAGAGGTTTCTTCTGCGACAATTTCTGTGCCGGATGTTTCTTCATCAGTTCCCTGTACAATAAATCCTGCAACACCTATAGCAATTACACAGCAGCAAAGAGCTATGTAAAAGCCCGGTAATTTTTTTGTGTTAGTATCGTTTTTCATAAAACATCTTCCTTTCATGTTGAGTTTACAAAAGTATTGTGTCCTTAAAACGTAAAAATATACTTAAAAATCCGTAATTGAAATAAAATATGATAATTTCCATAAATATTCATAGATTATTTTCAATTTACCTATAGCCAAAACGGGATTTTTGTAGTATAATATATAAACAGACACAAGGAGAGTGATTAGATTGAGAATTAAAAAAATCTCAAGTGACAAAATAGTGGTTCAGCTTACAGACACAGATCTTGAATATTTTGATCTTGATATTGGAGAACGTCCTCCACAGGCGTCAGATTTACATAATTTCTTATTTGAAGTAATGGAGCTTGTACAGACAGAGACGGGCTTTGACCCGTATCACGGAGGGCAGGTGGTTGTAGAAGCCTCAACCTCGTCAGACGGTATGAGTCTTGTTATAAGTAAAATTCACAATGATAAACGTCAGGTAAATCGTGAGAATTTTTCAAAAATCAAAAATATAAGAGTGAAAAATGCCGGAAAAGTTACACACGCTGATGTTTCAAATCTCGTAGCTGATGCAGGTATACCGTGCACAAAGAGAAAGAAACGAGTTTCGGATAATACAGTATTCATATTTGAAAGCTTTTCGGACTTTGAATCAGCAGTAAATGTAGTAGATACTTTTAACTTCGCATTGGCGGAGCTTTACCGTGACTGTGCAAGATACGCTTTAATTTCACGTGCATTTACGATTCAGGAGCGTAATATTATCAGTGAATACGCAATGAACTGCGTTAAAAATGATGTGGTCGCTTTTGATATCCGTGAAGGCTGGAAGCTGGTAGCGAAAAATAACGAACTATGTGAAATGACAGAAAATTTAAGGAAAATGAACTAAAGAAAAGAGGAACAAGAGTATGAGAAAATTTTTAATGATGGTGCTTTTGGTGTTCGCTCTTACAGGAGTGAAGGCTTTTGCTGAGGATGCGTTGTATTCTGATATTGATACATATATCAACAACTATCCGATAAGCGGTTATGCAGTGAACGGGAAAATGGCAGTGGTTGCGGAAGATTTGCGTGATTACGGATTTAATGTTATATGGGACGCTGAGGCAAGGGCTTTGCATATAAGCCGTAACACTGAGGTTGCTGAACTGGTACGTAAGGATATATATGACCCCAAATTTCCCTCAGGAACAAAATATTCAGATATATATGCAAGCGATATAAAAGTTGATTATAATGGTAAACAGATGGAAAGCTATGCATCTGAAGGATATACTTTTGTAACGGTAAATGAACTTGCAGAACTTGCAGGTAAAGAGGAGTGGAACGGCGAAACACGTACATATAAAGTATGGATAGAAGGACTTTCGCAGTGCGACTATGTTCCGTTAAAACAGCAGTGCATAAATCTCTGGTATGCAACCGACTATCGCGATATGCCCAATTTAAGCTACAGTGATGATATGGACAGTGACGGTATAACAGAAAATATTGAACTGAAAATCACTGGTAAAGACGAGTATGATTCAATCAATGCATCTTTAAAAATCGGCGATGCTTATATTAGCGATATTACAAACGCATCAGAAACATGGAGTATAGAGGCTGTGTATCTGGTCGACCTCGTTCCGAACGATAACGCAAAAGAAATTGCTGTTTATTTTATGTGTTACAGCGGTGATCCTGAATTGTATATCTACAGATACAATAACGGTACTATAAAACCGATGACCTTTAAGAGATGGGAGAGCTGGGACAATAAATACATATATGATGATGTATTCTATACCGGATATGTTGAGGCATACATATTTGATATAAATGATGATGGTACTTTTATGCTTCAGGAACAGACTGATTCAATCGGTATGTGGGATGTTTATGTGCCGTATAGAATCAATTCGGAGGGTATTATAGAACGAGTGTATAAGGATTCATATGAGGTTGTATATGGTTCATCATATGGAGAGAATGAGTGGGGATTCTGGTATGCAAATACAAACCTTATAGGCTACGGAATGCCTATATATGCAGGTGAATGGATACGTCCTGTTGCAGATGACATGAACGGTAATATATTGATTGAAAAGAGCAACGGTACAAAAGGATGGATTCGCAGAGATTCGTATTCGTACGGAGCGTTTGAAGAGTGCTCAATGCTGTTTATGATGGCAGGTTAAAAAATTTATAAAATAACACTTGAAATTTTTACTCTATTGTAGTATAATACACTTAATATTATTTTTAAAGGAGAAAAACAGATGAATTTATTTGGTATAGTTGCATTGGCATCTTCAGGTACACAAGGCGGAGGACAGGGAACAGGAACCGGTACCGGAAGCTGGACAGATATGATTGGTGCTTTTTTGCCAATCCTTCTCATGATTGTGGTATTCTATTTCTTATTGATAAGACCGCAGAAGAAGCGTGAAAAGGAAAAGCGTGCAATGCTTGATGCATTAAAGGTAGGCGACAAGGTTGTAACAATCGGCGGCATATGTGGTAAGGTTTCAAAGATAAAAGATAGCTATGTATTTATCGAAACAGGAAATCTTGGTACAGAAGACCAGAAGAGTACACTCAAAATGGAGCGCAGCTCAATCGCTACTGTTGAGCAGAAAGAAAAGAACTGATAAACAAAGTAAGGGGTGTTGATGTTCAACAACCCCTTATTTTAAATAGGAGAACGAAAATGTCGGTAACAGAAACAGAACGAATAGCAGAAATGAAACAGTTTGACCTTGACAGGAAAAAGTCGGGTTATATTGCCGGAGTTGATGAGGCAGGCAGAGGCCCTTTGGCAGGCCCTGTGTTTGCAGCAGCCGTTATTCTGCCGGATGATGTTGTAATCGAGGGCATAAACGACTCAAAAAAGCTTTCGGAGAAAAAACGAGAAAAACTGTTTGATGAAATCTGCGAAAAAGCAACTGCATACTGTGTGGCAAGCGTTGACGAAAAGACGATTGATGAAATAAATATCTTGCAGGCAACATTCAGGGCTATGCGTGAAGCGGTTGCAGGACTTAAAGAAACGCCTGATTACGTGCTGATAGACGGCGACAAAAGTCCGTCAGTTGATATTGCGCACGAAACCGTCATTAAAGGCGACAGCAAGAGTATGTCAATTGCGGCGGCATCTATCCTTGCAAAGGTAAGCCGTGACAGATACATAGTGAAAATGTCGGAGATTTATCCCGGTTATGGGTTTGAAAAGCATAAGGGATATGGCACAAAAGCACACTATGAGGCAATTGCCGAGCTGGGAATTTCACCAATACACAGAAAATCATTTTTAAAGAAGATTTTGGGCTGATATGGAAAAAAGAGAAATAGGAATAGCCGGCGAGAACGCTGCGTGTGCGTATCTTTCAAAGAAAGGCTACTTAATAGAAAACCGAAACTTCAGACTAAATTTTGGTGAGATAGATATAATCGCAATGGACCGTGACGGTTGCCGTGTGTTTGTTGAGGTTAAGACCCGAAAAAACCGTAACTTCGGCAATGCTTCGGAATTTGTTGATTACCGTAAGCAGGAGAAAATCAGACGTACAGCGCTTGCATACTGTGGCGGTGAATGTTTTATGCGGTTTGATATTATAGAGGTGTATTATCATCTTGTTGGTGATTCAATGAAAATAGATGAAATAAATCATATAGAGGAGGCTTTTTGATGAATAACTACAGTGTTTTTGATGCACATTGTGACACACTATGCTATATTGTTGATAAAGGCGGAAATGTTATTGAGAACAGTTGGAGCGTTGATAAAAAACGTATGCTTACATATAGATCGTACACACAGATTTTTGCGTGTTACATTGATCCGCAATATCATAATGATCCGAAAGCACGTTTTAAAAAGCTTTACGAAGCATTTAAGGCTCAGGATTTTTCGGGTATAAAACCGATTTTAAGTCTTGAGGGCGGAGAGGTTATACAAAGTATCGAAGATGTTGACTACTTAAACGAGTGCGGGATAAAGTGTATTGCGCTTACATGGAACAACACAAATAAAATTGCCGGTGGCGTAGCTGATCCGGACAGTGGTCTTACTGAGTTCGGAAAATCAGTAATACGCCGTATGGAGGAGCTTGGAATACTTGTTGATGTATCGCACCTTAACGATAAATCTTTCTATGATGTAGCAAGCGTCATAACACGTCCGCTTATTGCTACACATTCAAACTCACGTACCGTTTGTTCGCACAGACGTAACCTTACTGATGATATGTTTAAAATAATACGTGACAGCGGTGGTTGCGCAGGACTCAATTTGCACACGAGCTTCCTTGCAGATGACGATAACGGTGGAATAGATGATGCAATAAAGCATATTGAGCATTTTATGTCACTTAACGGTGTCGATGCGATTGGTATGGGTAGTGACTTTGACGGTATACCGCGTAACCCTGAAGGTCTTAACGGCGTCGGTGAATTGTACCGTTTGTTTGAAAAGCTTGAAAAAATAGGGACACAAAAAGATGTGATAGAAAAAATATCACACGCAAATTTTGAACGTGTGTTTGAGGGAGTATAATATGCCGAAATTTTTTACTGCAAGAGAAAATATTACAGATACAAAGCTTATAATCGACAGTGAAGATGCTAACCATATCAGAAAGGTTTTGCGCCTGAATGTCGGTGATGAAATAACGGTGTGTGACGGCAGAGGCATTGACCACACGGTTGAAATCGCTGAAATAGGCAAAAACGAAATTGTCTGTGATATTATAAAGAGTGAAAAGTGCGATACCGAGCCGGAAATTGAAATAACTCTTTACCAGGGGTTGCCAAAAGCGGCGAAAATGGACTATATAATACAGAAGAATACCGAGCTTGGTATATCCCGTATTGTTCCGGCAAAGCTTTCAAGATGTGTTGTGAAGCTTGAGGATAAGCAGGCTGAAGAAAAGAAAACACAGCGCTGGCAGAAAATATCAAACGAGGCAGCAAAGCAGTCGGGCAGAGGTGTTATACCCGAGGTTGCAATGCCTATGACGGTTGATGAGATTATTGATGAAATAAAGGATTCGGATTTAGTATTTATACCATATGAATGTGAAGAAGGAACACGCCTTTGTGATGTTGTAAATGAAAACCCTGAGGCAAAAAAGATTTCGTTTATAATAGGACCGGAGGGTGGATTCGATATAACGGAGATTGAAAAATTCAAGTCGGCAGGTATAAAAACCATAACACTCGGCAAACGTATACTTCGCACAGAAACGGCAGGCGAAGCGGTTGTCTCTATGTTGATGTATGCATACAATGAGATATAAAAAAATCGGGCGATGTGAAATAAACACCATTTAGTTCACTTCATCGCCTGATTTTTTTGTGTTGTCGAAAATCATCGAATTTTTTCCATATCGCAAACAAGAAAAAATTTCGACAAAAAAGGTCAAAACTTCGACCGGCATTGTCGAAAAAATCGTGATGTCTTTTATTGAAAACAAAAATCGTGTATGGTAATCTTATAGTGCAATTGCAAGAAAAATAACGTAAAATACATAAAAAGGAGAAAGAAAATGGAAAAATTAAAAGTTCTCATAGTAGATGATGACGAAATTTATGCAAAAACACTTAGTGACCATATAAATATACAGGAAGAATTAACATCGGTGGGTATAGCACTTGATGGCGAAGAAGCATACGGGATGATACTTGAAACAAAGCCTGATGCTGTCATTCTTGATATAATCTTGCCGAAACTTGACGGAATCGGTGTTCTGCGTAAGCTCGCAAAATCAGGACTTGATAAGAAACCGGAAGTCCTTGTCAGTTCATCATCAACTCTTAACAGCCTTTACGATATGGCAAGCCGTTACGGTGCGTCATATTATATGATAAAACCGCAGAGTGCAGACAGTGTATGTGACGCAATCCGTGATATGTGCGGTATCCGACGTGAGAATATTGCGCAGATAACCACAAGTATAAAAGACGAAAGCTATGACCTTGAAACAATGGTAACGGAGTTCATTCATGAGCTTGGAGTTCCTGCGCATATAAAGGGTTATCACTATCTGCGTACAGCGATAATGATGGTGGTAAAGGATATGGATTTATTGAATTACATAACAAAGGAATTATACCCCGAAATTGCAAAAGCATATCAGACCACATCAAGCAGGGTAGAACGTGCAATCCGCCATTCAATTGAGGTTGCGTGGACTCGTGGTAAACCGCAGACAATGAATGAGGTCTTTGGGTACACAATAAATACCGGCAAAGGCAAGCCGACAAACTCTGAGTTTATTGCAATGATTGCAGACAGAATAAGACTTAAAGTGAAATAATATCAAACCGCAGGATTTGAAAAAATCTTGCGGTTTTTGTTTTTTTATGGTATAATATAAAAAATGCTTTAATAGCTATAATTTTCAAATAAAAGGAGAAAATAAAATGAAAAGAATAAAAGTACTTATTACAATTCTGGTAATAACTTCAATCACATGCATCTTTTCGGGCTGTGATCAGATAGTCGGATTGTTTGGCAGAGGTAATTTCGGCACATCATCTGTTCCGGAAGCTGACCTTTCAAATCTTCCTGCCATAGAGGGTGTGGATTTTGCGTATGAGATTGAATATTTTAACTCAACTATGCTTAATACCTTCACACTCAAAGTAGGCGATAAGCATACACCTACCGCATCTGTATGGGCCGGCGATGAGGATTCATGCTACTCATCGGACGAGTCTGTGGTTTTTGTTGCTAAAAATGGTAATGTTTTTGCAAAAGGCAGAGGTACAGCCTATGTGGTTATAAAAGGCGTGGGAGATATGTTTGAAATCTATAAATATATGGTAAAATAATTGCAAAAAACGGAGGAAGAGCAAATGGGCAAACTTTCGCATCTTGCACCGCAGGATGTTTTCGGGTATTTTGAAGAATTAACAAAGATACCGCACGGATCGGGTGATATGGATAAAATCAGTGCGTTCTGCCTTGAATTTGCAGAAAAGCATGGACTCTCTGCATACCGTGACAATGCAAACAATGTAATAATTACAAAACCTGCATCAAGTGGGTATGAGACCGCAGAACCTGTTATTTTGCAGGGACATCTTGACATGGTATGTCAGAAAACGGAAGATTCGGATATTGACTTTACAAAAGACAGCCTTGACATTTTTACAGACGGTGAATTTATTCATGCAAACGGCACGACACTTGGTGCTGATAACGGCATAGCAGTAGCTATGATAATGGCGATACTTGCTGATGAAAAACTTTCGCACCCGAGCATTGAAGCTGTATTTACAACCGATGAAGAAATTGGTATGATAGGTGCATTGGCACTCGATATGTCACGTCTTAACGGCAAAAGAATGATAAATATCGACTCTGAAGAATCGGGAGTTGTAACGGTTTCATGTGCCGGCGGAAGTGATTTTTATGCGCAGATTCCGACAAAGCGTAAAAAATACACAGGAAAGAGCGTGGCATTGACAATAAAAGGTCTTAGAGGCGGTCATTCAGGTGTTGAAATCAATAGCGGAAGAATGAACGCAAACGTCCTTATGGGCAGAATACTCCGCCATCTTTCAAATGTATGCAGGTTTGATATAGTATCTGTTGACGGCGGTGATAAAGGCAACGCAATCCCCGTAATGAGTAAAGCTGTTCTGGTTTCGGACGATACTGAGATGCTTTTGTTTGAGACGGAAAACTATGCAAAGCTTTTAAAGAATGAAATCAAGTCTCTTGAACCGGATTTTTATTGTGAAACAACGGTTTTAGCCGAGCAGGAACTTGATGTGATGGAACCGCACATCAGAAAAAAGATTATAAATACTCTTACACTTGCGCCAAACGGTGTTATGGAAATGAGTGCAGAGATAGAAAATCTTGTGGAAACTTCACTTAATATGGGAATACTGAAAACTGATACCGATGCAGTAAATATACTGTTTGCACTTCGCAGTAATAAAAAATCGGGACTGGAATTTCTGGAAGAACGGCTTACAGCGTTCTTTGAGTCAATGGAATGTAAAACAGAAACCGGAGGGCACTATCCGCCTTGGGAGTACAAAAAAGACTCTGTTCTGCGGGATTTATTTGTTGATATATATAAGGAGAAGACCGGGAAGGTTGCAAGAGTTGAAGCAATCCACGCAGGACTTGAGTGCGGTGTGTTTGCATCAGCCATTTCGGGACTTGACTGCATTTCGGTAGGACCTGATATGTATGGCATCCATACTGTAGAAGAAAAACTCAGTATATCTGCTGTGGGAGAGCTATACGAAATCATATGCAGTATGCTTGAGAACTTAAAATAATTTCTTGTTGCTTTTTTCGACGCTATATGTTATACTGACTAAGACAAAAAGAAGTCGTTTTTACAAAAAGCGACGGATAGGAGTATTATGAATAATCAAAATCATTTCAAACCTTACATTCCGGCAGACAAAGTAACGCCGGAAATCACAGTAACATCCATTGTTATGGGTATAATTTTAGCTGTTGTCTTTGGTGCGGCAAACGCATACCTTGGCTTACGAGTTGGTATGACAGTTTCAGCCTCCATTCCGGCGGCAGTTATTTCTATGGGTGTAATCCGCATCATTATGCGTAAGAACTCAATACTCGAAAGCAACCTTGTTCAGACAATAGGCTCTGCCGGTGAATCACTGGCAGCAGGTGCGATTTTCACTTTGCCTGCGCTTTTCTTGTGGGCAGCAGAAGGCAAGATGGATAAGCCTGATATTATTTCAATGACATTGATAGCATTACTTGGTGGACTTCTGGGAGTATTCTTTATGGTACCGCTCCGTAATGCACTTATTGTAAAAGAGCACGGAGTTTTGCCCTACCCTGAGGGAACAGCTTGTGCAGAGGTTCTTCTTGCCGGCGAAAAAGGCGGTGCAAATGCATCGACAGTTTTTGCAGGTATGGGCTTTGCGGCACTTTTCAAGTTCATTATTGATGGCTTGAAGCTTGTTGCAGGTGAAGTATCAGTGCACGTAAAAGGCTTTGCCGGAGAAATAGGAACACAGATATATCCGGCGGTTATGAGTGTTGGTTATATCTGCGGTGCAAGAATTTCTTCGTATATGTTTGCAGGCGGTGTTCTTAGCTGGCTTGTGCTGATTCCGATGATTGTTCTCTTTGGTGAGAGTATCGTTCTCTACCCGGGAACAGAAACCATAGGTGCAATGTACGAAGCAGGTGGAGCAGGTGCTATCTGGGGTTCATACATCCGTTATATTGGTGCAGGTGCATTGGCTGCAGGCGGTATTATAAGTCTTATCAAGTCTTTGCCGCTGATTGTAAAAACATTCAGCGGTGCAATGAAGAGCATTTCAGGAGCAAAAGCAACGTCAAATGACCGTACATCAAAGGATTTGAACCTGAAATTTGTACTCATTTCAATTGCAGTTTTAACACTCCTTGTATGGCTTGTTCCCGCTATTCCCGTATCGCTTATGGGTGCGGTTATTGTAGTTGTATTCGGATTCTTCTTTGCAACCGTTTCATCAAGAATGGTTGGTCTTGTAGGAAGCAGTAACAACCCTGTTTCAGGTATGGCGATTGCAACACTTCTTATAACAACACTTGTTTTAAAGGCAACAGGCATGAACGGTGCGTTCGGTATGATGAGTGCGATTTCCATCGGTTCAATTATCTGTATTGTTTCTGCAATTGCAGGTGATACATCGCAGGACCTTAAGACAGGTTATCTGCTTGGCGCAACACCGAAAAAACAGCAGATAGGTGAAATAGTCGGTGTAGTTTCAGCAGCAGTTGCAATAAGCGGTACATTGTATCTTCTTGACACTGCATGGGGATTTGGTTCTGAACAGCTTGGCGCACCTCAGGCAACACTTATGAAGCTTATTATCGAGGGCGTAATGCAGGGCAATCTGCCGTGGGCGCTTGTATTTATCGGTGTGTTTGTTGCCGTTGTTGCAGAGGTTGTAGGTATTCCTGTATTACCGTTTGCAATAGGTGTGTATCTTCCGGTTCAGCTTAATGCTTGTATTATGGTCGGCGGTCTTGTACGTCTTGCACTTGACAAGATGAAGCGTAAAGAGGAAGAAAAGAAGACTATCGTAAATGACGGTATTCTGTTCTGTTCAGGTATGATTGCAGGTGAAGGACTTGTGGGTATCTTGCTTGCACTGTTTGCAATATTCGGTATTGACAAGGCTATTGACCTTTCAGCAAAGCTTGGCATTTCACCGCTTGTATCAAATATCGGCGGAATTGTGCTTTTTGCAATCATAGTATTGAGTGTGCTTAAGTTCTCTGTTTGGAAGAAGCGTAAATAACTATGAAAAAATCAACTAATTATCTTGATAAAGTACCGCAGAGAAATGAAAAATATGTGTGGACAAAGGACGATAACGGAATTGTCACGCTTGAAGTTCCCAATAAGGGTGTTTTTCATTTCCTTGCACAGAAGCTTTTGAAAAAGCCTCCGGTGACGTATGTGCATCTTGACAAAACGGGAAGCTTTGTCTGGCCGCTTATAAACGGCGAGGATGACGTGCATACGCTCGGACAAAAGCTTGAAGAAGCGTTTGGTGAAGAAGCACATCCGCTTTACGAACGGCTTGTGAAATATTTTCAGATTCTTGAAAGCTACGGCTTTATCAATTGGAAGTAAATAGAAAAATCCTGCATCGCTACGGTGCAGGATTTTTTGTAAAAGGATTGAAAACAGGTATAATTTATGGTATAATGAGTCTTAGTAAAACTCACTTTTGATTTTTTAAAACAGTGTTATATCCAGATAGTCACTGAGTATAACAGAAAAGCGTATGTTAAGGTGCAATCGCCTGATTTACGGGCGTAATTACACCGCAAGCGATTTTTGTGCCGGAATTACCGGATGGTTGCGTTGTAAAGTCATCAGGTCCGGAATGAATTATAAGGACTTTTCCTATTATTTCTTCCGCAGAGAATCGGTTTGTTAAAAATGCAGAAAAGCCAAGCCCGTTCGCACCCAATATAGGTGGTAAATCACCTGCATGGTAGGGGTGAGCACAATTATTGGGATTATAGTGCATCATGGCATCAGCGAATGGATCGGTGCTGTTGCCTGTGCAACTACCGCCACTGTGGATATGAACTGCAAATATTGGCTTTTTGCAAATATCATCTGAAACAGGTAATCCTTTTAGTTGTATGGAAACCAATACACCTGCCTGTACTTTATAAAAGTATGCAATGCCGTTAATATGTGGATGCTCGTCGCTTCCTTTAATTTTAGCAAATGCGTATGGCCGTTTTTTAATATTTAATAAAGAATTGTTAAACATATAAATCACCTACAAAATCTTTTTTATATATAATATGTTTCCTTTTGTATAGTGGTGATTTTTTGTTCTGATTTAACGTGAATAATAAAGAATGTCGAAATTTGACGAAAGGAGTGGAAACATAATGAAATATTTTGTTTTTGACAGAGATAGAGATGGAACATGCTATCATGAGTTTTATAAAGGAAAATGGGATGAAAGAACATTTTGGAAACCAGACTCATTATGTCTTGATGATGATATTTTATCTGACAATATCGGCTTTATAGAAGCAATAAGGGAAGTGGTTCCTGATTATGATCCATATGGTGTTACAGAGATATCTGCTAAACAGTGGGATGAAATCGGTGATTTCATTATCAACAAAAATAATAGTTCTATAGCCTTGTATCAAGAGGCAGATAGGTGGTTAAAGAAAGTTTTTCGAGAACATGATTGTTTCACTATTTTAGGGATATAATTTCTTGTTCCCAACTTGACATGAACTACGACTAAAAGGTTTTTGCATCTAAACCTTATGTGTCGCAATGTAAAGAATGTCAAATGTTGTCGAAATGAGAGTGGTTGTAAATGAAAATAGTAAAAATTGATTCGTGGAAAAGCGCAAACAAATCTGCTTTATTGCAAGCTATTTCATCTGCATTATTTTGTATTATATATACATATGTAATTATGATTTTTACAGGTGGAGAAGAGTTTGTTGGAAAACAGCCTACCCAAGAAATAGTTAATGGCATTAGACACGATGTGGTTTTGGTTATATGCGGAATATTATCAGGTTTGATTCCAATACTGTTGTTGAGATATGAAAAATCGAAATTTTTGACTTTATATCTACCAATGAGTATTATTTATTATTTTGTTGTAATGCTCTTGTGTGTCCTTTTTGTAATAGATGATAATTTTGATTTGATTACTTTCGCATTAACTTCTGTGCCGATTGGTTCGTTTATAGGAACAATGATTGCTATTTTAATTAACCTATATAGAAGAAATAACAAGTAAATTTTTAGTCCTAACCTGACACGAACTTGACATCAAAAAGATTTGCATCTAAAATATACAGTCTTTACACATTGGGTTTATAAAATGTCCCGGAGGAAACTATGAGAAATTTCAAAATAACTGTTCAATATGACGGAACTAAATATAATGGTTGGCAGAGGCAGGGTAACACAAAAAACACCATTCAGGAGCGTTTTGAAAACGTGCTTTCAAGAATGTGTGGAAAAGAAGTAGAAATATTTGCTTCCGGCAGAACAGATGCAGGTGTTCACGCCGATGAGCAGACTGCAAATTTTAAATGTGATACATTGATGGATGAAGTTGAAATGCTGAATTATATTAATAAATATCTTCCTGAAGATATACGTGTGACATCACTTGAAGAAGTTGATGTGCGTTTTCATAGCAGACTTAATGCAGTGTCAAAAACATATGAGTACACAATCGCAACAGAAAAGCCTAATGTATTTATAAGAAAGTATGTATTTTTCGTCGACAGAAAGCCCAATGTGGAAAAAATGCGAAAAGCTACAAGGTTAATTGTAGGAAAACATGATTTTAGAGGTTTCAGTTCTGTGGGAAGATTTAAGAAATCAACGGTGAGAACAGTTAATTTTATTGAAATAGAAGAGGAAGACAATCTTATAAAAATCAGAATTAACGGAAACGGATTTCTTTATAATATGGTGAGAATTATTTCAGGTACACTTTACAATATAGGAACAGGAGAGCTTGAGGAAAGTGTTATTAATGAAATATTTGAAGAAAAAATCAGGGCAAAAGCAGGCGTAACCTTTCCGGCATCAGGACTCAGACTTGTAAAGGTTTATTATTGATTTTGGTCCTAGAGCGTCAAAGGTTGTACGAGGAGGAAAAATGAAAAAGATTTTGATTATTGTTTTAATCTTGTTTTTTGTTTTTGCTTTTATCAGAATTACAACCTCTATATATGAAAACAAAAAACGCAGGGATAATGCACAAGGATTATCTGTGTCTGAACACAGTATAATTACCAATAATTTTGACGCTAACCTGGCGCTGATCAAAACTGATTAAAAGGAGGAATCTCTATGAAAAACGAAAAACTGCGTTTTATAACAGCTATGACACTTTTATTTTTTGCATTGCCTACGGTGGCAAGTGCCAATATTGTGTGGCCGTCACTTTATATTGTAACGGGAATAATGAGCTGGTACATAATACTTGCAGGACTTATAATTGAAGTGCTGTTTATACGGTTTATTGTAAAGCCGACATGGGTAAAATCAATAGTAATGGCAGTGGGAATGAATATCGCCTCTGCGGTTCTTGGTTTGTTTTTTATCCCGTTTACAGGATTTGTTGCAACACTTCTATATGGTTTTTTGCCGTTTGCAGGCGGCACATTTGATTTGGTATTATGGGGTATTTCATATATTCTTGCAGTGTTCTGCAATGTCGGGATTGAGGGGCTGTTCTTAAAGCTTGTTTTTAAAATTCCGTTTAAAAAGAACTTCGTATGGCTCCTTATTGCAAATGCATTAAGTGTAATTCTTGCAATTTCAGTGCTTGGGTTTACGATGCACGGTGTAATGGGTATCTGATTGACATAAACAAAAAACTGTGCTATACTGTGTATGGTATGTATAGAACCCGATTTTACGGGTTATTATATCGCTCTCTGCGAGCTATGGGACGTTGCTGGAATTTCTGTATCTCTTTATATGAATCCATCTTATAGTCGTTTTCTGCAATTGCAGGTATAAGTCCTGTGGTTTCAGTATGAGATACAACGTCATCGACGATGTCTGTTTCAAGGGCATCAATAAATTTATCGTTATCAATATGTTTTTTCATAATATCCTCCTCAAAAATTGTTGTAAGGGTATTATATAAAAAACCTACTAAAAATATTCACATAGAAAGGGACAGAATATGATAGGAATAATAGGTGCAATGGCATCGGAGGTAGACGGTCTTAAAGCGAAAATGACCGATTGTAAGATAGAAACAGTGTCGGGGGTTGAATTTTGCTCGGGCACTATAAATAAAACACAGGCAGTTGTTGCACAGGCAGGCGTGGGAAAGGTTAATGCGGCTGTAACTGCACAGACAATGATTTTAAAATACGGCGTTAGTGCTGTTATAAATATAGGCGTTGCGGGTGGAATGGAACCGTCGCTTAAAATTGGCGATATAGTTGTCGCAGACCGAGTGGTTGAACACGATATGGACACAACCGCAGTAGGTGATGAACCGGGCTTTATAACAGGAATTGACTGCGTGTACATGAACTGTGACGAGGCGATTTCAAATCTAATATATGAATGTGCAGTAAAAACGGGCGTACATACAATCCGTGGAACAATCGCATCAGGCGATATATTTGTTGCCGAGGACAGTGTTCGTAACAGAATATCTGAGCAGTTTAATGCGGCGGCGACTGAAATGGAGGGTGCGGCAATCGGACACGTATGCACAATGAACAATGTCCCGTTTGCAGTTTTGCGTGCAATGAGCGATTGCGCCAATGATGACAGTCACGTTGATTTCCCGACATTTGCGGCGGAGGCGGCAAAAAAATCAATCGAGATAATAACTTTGTTTTTAGCGGAGGGTGTTAAATGATGCAAAGAATAAAATCATTTGAGGTTGATCATACAAAGCTTGACACCGGTTTTTATATTTCACGTATAGACGGTGATGTGATTACGTATGATATGCGTTTTTGCAAACCCAACACTGGAGTTCTTTTGGACCACGAAACGATGCACACTGCTGAGCATATGATAGCAACATATGCAAGAAACTCGGAGATTTCTGACAGTGTTGTATATTTTGGCCCGATGGGTTGTCAGACAGGATTTTATCTTTTAGTGAGGGATAATGTGAAACCCGAAAAAGTGGTCGAGGTTTTAAAAGACGTTTTGAAAAAGACAATCGAGCATGACGGCGAAGTGTTTGGCGCAAGTGAGATTGAATGCGGAAACTACAGAACATTAAATCTTTCAAAAGCGAAACTTGCGTGCGAGGGCTATCTGAAAATTTTAAAAGGCGTAGACGAATACAAATAATGACGGGATTTTACCCGTCATATTTTTTTGCATAATCTGTTATGGTTAAGCTCAAAATAGAAACAAACTGTAATGGAGGTTAAAATTATGGCGGAGAATAAAGGAACAGACATAACTGCTACAATAGACAAATATGTAAAAAATGCCCAAAAAGCACTTGATGAGTTTATGGATATGACTCAGGAGGAGATAGACCGTATAGTAAAGGAAATGACTCTTGCAGGACTTGAGAAGCATATGGAGCTTGCAAAACTTGCAGTCGATGAAACGGGACGTGGGGTATACGAGGACAAAATAACAAAGAATATGTTTGCAACCGAGTATATTTATCATTCAATAAAGGACATAAAGACTGTTGGGGTAATAGACGAAAACGAAATGGAGGACTATGAAATAATAGCCGAGCCGGTGGGGGTTATATGTGGTGTAACACCTGTAACAAATCCAACCTCAACAACTCTTTTTAAAGCCCTGATTTCAATAAAATCACGTAACCCCATTATATTCGGATTTCATCCGTCTGCACAAAAATGTTCAGTTGCGGCGGCAAAATGTGTTTATGATGCGGCGGTAAAGGCGGGTGCGCCCAGACACTGTATTCAGTGGATAGAAGAACCATCAATTGAGGCGACACATACGCTAATGAACCACCCGGGCGTGGCAACAGTGCTTGCAACGGGCGGTGGTTCAATGGTGCGTGCGGCATATTCTACAGGCAAACCGGCATTGGGTGTAGGACCGGGTAATGTGCCGTGCTATATCCATAAATCGTGCGACTTAAAGCAGGCGGTAACAGACCTTATAATCTCAAAATCGTTTGATAACGGAATGATATGCGCATCAGAGCAGGCGGCAATAGTTGATAAGGAAATTTCAAAGGAATTTGAAAAACTGATGCAGGAGGGCGGATGCTATTTTGCAAAGCCTGATGAGGTGAAAATGTTAAGTGATTACTGCGTTGACAGTAAGAAGGGTGCTGTAAATTCGGAGATAGTAGGTCAGAGTGCAAAATGGATAGCAGACCGTGCAGGACTTAAAAATGTTCCCGAGCATACAAAAATCCTTGTCTGCAAAATTGACGGCGTAGGCGAGAAATATCCGTTATCACGTGAAAAATTAAGTCCCGTGCTTGGGTATATGATAGCCGATACTGTCGAAAAGGGACTTGATTTTGCAGAAAAAACGGTAGAGTTTTTTGGTATGGGACACAGTGCCGTTATCCATGCAACAGACGAAAAGGTAATAGATGAATATTCATTGCGCATGAAAGCAAGCAGAGTTATAGTCAACTCTCCTGCATCACACGGTGCAATAGGTGATTTGTATAATGCAAACACACCGTCGTTGACCCTCGGTTGCGGAAGCTATGGCGGAAACAGTGTAAGCACAAACGTGTCTACTCTCAACCTCATAAATCAGAAACGTGTAGTAAAACGCCGTATCAATATGCAATGGTTCAAAATCCCGGAGCGTATATATTTTGAATACGATTCGATTCAGTATCTTGAAAAAATGCCCGATATAGAACGTGTATTTATCGTTACCGACCCTGGAATGATGAAACTCGGCTATACAGATAAAATTCTGTATTATCTGCGTAAACGTCAGGAGCGGGTAAGGATTGAGATATTTTCTGATGTTGAGCCTGACCCGTCGGTTGAAACGGTAAGACAGGGTGCAAAGGAAATGGAGCATTTCAAGCCTGATGTAATCATAGCTTTGGGTGGCGGAAGTGCAATGGATGCGGCAAAGGCGATGTGGCTTTTCTATGAATACCCAGATGTTGATTTCAAGGGACTGCATCTGAAATTCCTTGATATACGCAAGCGAACCTTCAAGTTTCCGAAGATGGGTAAGCGTGCAAGATTTGTTGCAATCCCGACAACGTCGGGAACAGGTTCGGAGGTAACCTCATTTGCAGTTATATCGGATAAAAAGAACAATATGAAATATCCGCTTGCAGATTATGAGCTTACGCCCGATGTTGCGATAATCGACCCGCAGTTTGTGGTATCACTCCCGAAAGTGCCGACAGCCGACACGGGACTTGATGTTCTTACTCATGCAATTGAGGCATATGTATCGGTTATGGCGTCAGACTATACCGATGCGCTTGCGTTAAAGGCGTGTCAGCTTGTGTTTGAGTATCTGCCCAGAGCCTATAAAAATGGTGCAGAGGATTTGGAAGCAAGAGAAAAAATGCATAATGCAAGCTGTATTGCCGGAATGGCATTCACTAACGCATTTTTAGGGGTGAATCATTCGATTGCCCACAAGATAGGTGGAGAATATCACATCACACACGGACGTGCCAATGCAGTGCTATTACCACATATTATCGAGTATAACAGCTCTGCACCGACTAAAATGGTGTCATGGCCAAAATATAAAAGTTTTATAGCAGATAAAAAGTACGCCGAGATTGCAAGAGCGTGCGGATTCTATTCGGGGGATGACACAAAGGCAGCAGTTAAAGCATTGATTGATGCAATTGAAAAACTAAAAGAAGAATGTGACATGCCCAAAAACTTCAAAGAATGTGGTATTGAAGAGAAAAAGTATATGGAAAAAGCAGGGAAGCTTGCAGTGCGTGCATTTGAAGACCAGTGTACCACAGCAAATCCGAGGCTTCCGCTCATTGAAGAAATTGAAGAAATATTAACAAGAGCATATAAATAATAGTATAGGCCTGCCATCACCATGGCAGGCTTTTATAAAATTAAAAACGTAATCTTAAATTGTCAAAACCACTTGAAATTTTTGAAATTTGTGATATAATAAATAATGAGGCAATTTGGCTTTAAATTTTACGAATGAAAAAGATTCTGGAGGGGCATATGGATATTTTCAGCATTTTAGGTCTTATAGGCGGTCTTGCGCTGTTTCTTTACGGTATGGAGCTTATGGGCGACAGCCTTAAAAAGCTTGCAGGAGGTAAGCTTGAGTCAATTCTTGCAAAACTCACATCTAACCGATTTAAAGGATTTTTGCTCGGTTTTATTGTAACTGCTGTTATTCAGTCATCATCTGCGACAACGGTTATGCTTGTCGGATTTGTTAATTCGGGTATAATGAAACTCGGTCAGACGATCAGTATAATAATGGGTGCCAATATTGGTACTACGGTTACATCATGGCTTTTGAGTACTGCAGATATAGGCGAGGGCGCTTCAACTGTTATGAAGCTCTTTAAGCCCACTTCATTTACTCCGATTCTTGCAGGTATAGGTCTTTTAATGACAATGATGTCAAAGAAAGACAAAAACAAGAACACAGGTTCAATGCTCATAGGTTTTGCTATCCTTATGTTTGGTATGGACGCAATGAGCGGTGCTGTTGAAGGTTTAAGAGATAATGAGGCGTTTACAAATATCCTTACAATGTTCTCAAATAACCCGATAATGGGTATTCTTGTCGGAACGATATTTACAGCAATAATCCAGTCATCATCAGCATCTGTCGGTGTTTTACAGGCTTTGTCAATTACTTGTGTTATTCCGTATTCAACTGCAATTCCTGTAATACTCGGTCAGAACATCGGAACAACCATTACTCCGATTATTTCATCAATCAGCGGTAACACAGAATCACGCCGTGTTGCTATGTCGTGTCTGTATATCAAAATGATTGGCGTTATAATAGTCTGCGGAATATTCTATCTGCTGAATCATTTTATTGGCTTTGAGTTTATGACACAGCGTGCAACAGCAATGAATATAGCTATTGTTCATACGTTATTTAACATTTTCTCAACGGTAATTCTTCTTCCGTTCTGTTCATGGATCGAAAAGCTTGCAGTTAAGACAATCAAGAGCAAGAAGAAGGAGCACAAAACTGATATATTTGATACACTTGATGAAAGATTCCTTACCGTTCCTGCTTTCGCTGTAGAAAAGTGTAAGGACCTTGTAGGAAACATGGCAATGCTCTCAATTGAGGCATATAATGAGGCAGTAACGCTTATCGAAAACTTTGATGCTGATAAATTCAGTGAAATTGAAGAGCTTGAAGGCAGTGTGGACAAGTACGAGGATAAGACAAGCACTTATCTTGTAAAGATTGCGGCAAATCAGATGTCAGCACAGGAGAGTAAGATAGTTACAGAGCTTTTACATTGCATAGGTGATATAGAAAGAATTTCAGACCATGCATTAAATATTGCAAAAGCAGGAAAAGAGATAGACGATAAAAAGCTCTCGTTCTCAGCAAAAGCAAAAGAGGATATATCAATTATTACTGCTGCAGTTACTGAAATTCTTGAAATGACATCTACGGCACTTATAAAGAACGATACAGAGCTTGCAAAGAGCGTTGAACCGCTGGAGCAGGTTGTCGACAGACTTAAGAGAAAGATTAAACACGGTCACATTTCAAGACTTCGTCAGGGTGATTGTACAATGGAGCTTGGTTTTATTCTGTCCGACCTATTAACAAACTTTGGAAGAATTTCAGACCACTGTTCAAACATTGCGGCGTGTCTTATTGAAATGTCACATGATTCGCTTGAAACACATGAATACCTCAATAATCTTAAAGCCGGCGGTGTTGAAGAATTCAGCAAGATGTATGAGGAGTACAAAGCGAAATATTATATCGCCTGATATTGAAAGGGATGATAAACTATGTATGACGTAAAGTCAATGAAGGCAGACGAGTTTATAGACGATGACGAAATACTTGCCACGCTAAAATATGCTGATGAAAATAAAAACAACAAGGAACTTATCAAAGCAATAATAGCAAAGGCAGAGGATTGCAAAGGTCTTACGCACCGTGAAGCATCAGTACTTCTTGCGTGTGATGATGAAGAGCTTAATGCAGAAATGTACGCACTGGCAAAGAAAATTAAACAGCGTATCTACGGCAACAGAATAGTGTTTTTTGCACCCTTGTATCTGTCAAACTATTGCATTAACTCGTGTGTCTATTGTCCTTATCACGTTAAAAACAAGAACATTTGCAGAAAAAAACTTACACAGGAAGAGGTAAAGGACGAAACCATTGCATTGCAGGATATGGGGCATAAGCGACTTGCACTTGAGGCAGGCGAAGACCCGATAAATAACCCGCTTGAGTATATCCTCGAATGTATAGAAACAATATACTCAATAAAGCACAAAAACGGTGCTATAAGACGAGTAAATGTCAATATAGCTGCAACTACTGTGGAGAACTATAAAAAGCTTAAAGATGCAGGTATAGGTACATATATACTGTTCCAGGAAACATACAACCGTAAAAACTATGAAGAACTGCATCCGGCAGGGCCCAAGAGCGATTACTGTTACCATACAGAGGCTCACGACCGTGCAATGCAGGGCGGTATTGACGATGTAGGTCTGGGAGTTCTTTTCGGACTTGGTACATATGCATATGAGCTGTGCGGACTTTTAATGCACGCAGAACACCTTGAATCGGTGTTCGGTGTAGGACCGCATACAATAAGCGTACCGAGAATTTGTCCGGCAGAGGACATTGATGTTAACGATTTCTCAAACGCATTACCCGATGAAATCTGGCAGAAGCTTGTGGCAATAATAAGAATAGCGGTTCCATACACTGGTATGATTGTATCAACACGTGAGAGTGAGGAAAACAGACGAATTGCGCTTGAGCTTGGAATTTCACAGATTTCGGGTGCGTCAAAGACATCTGTCGGCGGATATGCAAATCCGGACGAAGACAGAGAGAATACTGCGCAATTTGACAGAAGCGACACACGTACCCTTGATGAGGTTGCGGACTGGCTTATAAGAATGGGATATATCCCGTCATTCTGTACGGCGTGCTATCGTGAGGGCAGAACGGGAGACAGATTCATGTCACTTGCAAAATCGGGCGCTATCGGTAACTGCTGTCAGCCGAATGCGCTTATGACACTTAAAGAATATCTCATAGACTATGCATCAGAAACTACCCGAAAGCATGGTGAAGAGCTTATCGAAAAAGAGCTTTTGAATATACCAAACGAGAAAGTTCGAGAGATAACAAAGGATAATCTGAAGAAGATAGAAAACAATGAACGGGATTTCCGTTTTTAAACAAAGGAGACAAAATTATGAACTGGTTACTGATTGCAGGAATTATACTTGATTGTGCGTGTCTTGCACTGCTTGTTGCATTGATTATAAATAAATGCAAGAAAGGTAATTAAAGATCATGGGAATATTTAACAGATATTTAAAAGAGGGGCCCGGCGTTGAAAAAGATGCACCTAAAAAGAAGGGTATATTTTTATTTGCTGAGCTTGTTGCAAGAAAATTCTTTCTGATGCTTAAAGCAAATGCGCTTTATTCGCTTGTAAGCATACCGTTTTTTGCCATTACGCTGATCTTTTTAGCACCGCTTGTAAGAGCGGTATTGGTTCCGGTTGGTATAATAAATGATGCATGGACACAGATAATGATTGATATATTCTTTTCGGGATTTATCTTTACATTTTTCGGTTCAGGTCCGGCATCTGCATCATATGCTTTTGTGACACGCTCGTTTACGAGAAGTGAACACGTCTGGATTGCAAGTGACGGATTTGATGTTTTTAAGGAAAACTTTAAATCTGCCATACTACTTATAATTATAGATATAGCTGTGATTTATCTTGCAATGAATGCAATATACTTTTACGGAATGAATACAGACACATTTTCTGTATTTCTGAGATTTTTCATAACGGTGATATTCGCGATTTTTGCAATATCACATATGTTTATGTATCAGATAATGGTTACATACGAGTGTAAATTCTTTGATATTATAAAATATGCACTTGTTATGACGTTTGCAAAATTACCGATGTGTATTCTGCTTTCTGTCATAGCTGGTATTGTGTGGATACTTATGTGGTATTTCCTTGGATTTATAGGCGTAATACTTTATCTTGTTATCGGCTTGATAATTGCACGGTATCCGCTTGAGTTCTATGCATCACGGGTAATTGAAAAGAACATTGCAAAGACACAGAAAAATGAGCCAAAACACACCGGAGAGGAAGACGAAGAATAATGGTTTTAGGTGAGTACGATGTTGTCGTAATCGGCGGCGGTCACGCAGGTGCAGAGGCGGCGCTTGCATCGGCAAGACTTGGAATGAAAACGGTTATGTTTTCTATAAGTCTTGATGCAATCGGAAATCTGCCGTGTAACCCCAGTATCGGAGGCACGGCAAAAGGTCATCTTGTGCGTGAGATTGATGCATTGGGCGGCGAAATGGGAAAAGCGGCTGATGCGTCGTTTATACAGTCTAAAATGCTCAACCGTGGCAAAGGTCCTGCGGTTCATTCTTTGCGTGCGCAGATAGATAGAAAAACGTACCACCGTGAAATGAAACAACGTCTTGAAAATCAGGAGAACCTGATGATAAAACAAGCAGAAATAACGGAAATTCTTGTTGATGACGGAAAAGTTTCGGGAGTGGTTACCGATACCGGTGCAACATACCTCACAAAAGCCGTAATAATTGCATCGGGAACATATCTTAAGGGTAAAATTCTTATGGGTAACTACTCAAAGGAAAGCGGACCTGACGGAATGTTCCCTGCAAATAAGCTTTCTGAAAGCCTAAAAAGTCTTGGCATAACATTAAGACGTTTCAAAACCGGAACTCCTGCAAGACTTCACGCTGACTCGCTTGACTACAGTAAGATGGAAGTGGAAAAGGGTGACGAAACAATAGTTCCGTTCTCTTTTGAAACTGAAAATCCGGGCGAAAACAAGGTTGATTGCTATCTGGTATATACAAACGAAAAAACACATCAGATAATACACGAGAACCTACACCGCAGTGCGATGTACAGCGGACTTGTAGAGGGAATAGGGCCGAGATACTGTCCGTCTATTGAGGACAAGGTAGTGCGTTTTCATGAAAAACCTCGTCATCAGCTATTTATAGAGCCGATGGGGCTTGATACAAAGGAAATGTATGCACAGGGTTTCTCAACAAGCCTGCCCGAGGATGTACAGATAGCGATGTACAGAAGTGTGGAAGGGCTTGAAAACTGTGAAATAATGCGCAGTGCATATGCAATTGAATACGATTGCTGTGACCCGACAGAGCTTTACAGAACGCTTGAATTTAAAACCATAAGCGGTCTATACGGCGCAGGTCAGTTCAACGGCACATCAGGATATGAGGAAGCGGCAGCACAAGGACTTGTTGCCGGAATAAATGCTGCTCTTAAACTAAAGGGAGAGGAGCAATTGTCACTTGAACGCCTTGACGGATATATCGGCACACTGATTGATGACTTGGTTACAAAAGGCACAAACGAGCCGTATAGAATGATGACATCACGTTCTGAATACAGACTTCTTCTGCGTCAGGACAATGCAGACGAGCGTCTGACGCCTATAGGTCACAGAGTAGGCTTGATAAGTGACGAGCGTTATGAAAAGCTTCAGAAGAAACTTGAATTGATTGACAAGGAAATTGACCGTGTTACACATCTTAATGTATCACCGACACTTGCTAATCCCATACTTGAAAAATACGGCTGTACACCCGTAAAAACAGGAATAAAGCTTGCTGAACTCATAAAGCGTCCCGAGCTTGATTACGAAAAGCTTGCCGATGCAGACCCCGAACGTCCCGAGCTTCCGGCAGATGTTGTTGAAGAGGCTGAAATCAAGCTGAAATATGACGGATATATAAAACGTCAGATTTCACAGGCGGCACAGGCGCAGAAGATGGAATCGCGCCATATCCCTGCGGATATTGACTATAACTCCATTCACGGACTGCGTCTTGAAGCACGTCAGAAACTTGATAAAATAAGACCTGAATCATTAGGTCAGGCTCTGCGTATATCGGGCGTTTCGCCGGCGGATATATCAGTGCTTATCATATGGCTTGAGGCGAATAAATGAAGATAACTTTCAATAAAGGCTGTTTGTGCTGTGGCTGTAAAAGGCGGTACGGTGAGAGAGGAATTTCATATCAATACAAAGAAACGTGTATATGTAAAAGATGCTTTGACAAATTCAAAAGCTATTCAAAAGAAGCATATTTTGGTGTATCGGATGAAGTTGAGTTTTTGGTTTCAGCGTTTCACTACAGGAGTATATACAGACAGATTTTTCTTGATTTCAAGTTCAACGGACAGCTTGCATACGGTCATGCTTTAGGTATGGCAATTGCGGATATATTAAAAGCGCATGATGTATTTTCAAACTATCAATATATCGTTCCCGTACCCATTTCAACAGAACGTCTTGCAGAGCGTGGCTATAACCAGTCGGACGTGCTTGCCGATTACATATCAAAAACACTTGACATTCCGATAAATAACGCTTTGGTGCGAATTAAACACTCTGCACCGCAGAGCACCGTCGGGACTTCAATGCGTGCAAAGAACGTAAGAGGTGCATATAAAGCGACCGAAGAATTTAACGGTGAAAATATAATAGTCTTTGACGATATCTGTACAACAGGAAGCACCGTTTCAGAATGTGCAAGGACTCTCAAAAAAGCCGGTGCCGGCAAAATATGCGTTATATCCGGTGCATACAACATAGAGCGTTGGATTGACCGGACAATACACAGATTTATATGATTGTACTTATGATTGGTAGTATTAACAACAAATTACGCCAACAAAGTACAATTTTTTTTGCAAAAAATAAATTGATTTTTTTTCAAACGTGTGTTATAATATGTAATACCGTAGATATTCAGGAAATTAATAATACAAGGAGAATAAAGGCTATGGATTCAAACAAAAGACCCGATTCAATGGTTCGTATAACAACAGAGGAACTTGCAAATGCGTTTATAGACGAGCAGGTTGATGCTGTAAGAAAACAGGTAGGAGACAAGAAAGTTCTTCTCGCACTTTCAGGCGGTGTAGACTCATCAGTCGTTGCGGCGTTGCTTATAAAAGCAATCGGCAAACAGCTTGTATGCGTGCACGTAAATCACGGACTTATGAGAAAAGGCGAGAGTGAAGCGGTAATTGAGGTGTTCAGAAACCAGCTTGATGCGAACTTGATATATATAGATGCGACTGACCGTTTTCTTGACAAGCTTAAGGATGTCAGTGACCCCGAAACTAAGCGTAAGATAATAGGTAACGAGTTTATCGTTGTGTTTGACGAGGAAGCACGCAAGCTCACAGACGTTGATTTTCTTGCACAGGGTACAATATATCCCGATATTCTTGAAAGTGACGGCGTAAAGGCGCATCACAATGTGGGTGGATTGCCTGAGGATATGCAGTTTGAACTTGTTGAGCCGGTTAAACTCCTTTATAAAGACGAAGTAAGAGTTGTCGGTAAAGCGTTAGGTTTGCCGGAGAGTATGGTAGACCGTCAGCCGTTCCCAGGCCCGGGTCTTGGCGTAAGATGTCTTGGTGCAATCACACGTGACAGACTCCACGCACTCCGTGAGGCAGACGCTATCTTGAGAGAAGAATTTGACAACTGCGGTCTTGCAAAGACTGTGTGGCAGTATTTCATCGCCGTTCCGGATATGAAGAGCGTTGGCGTAAAGAACGACAAGAGATACGAGGGTTGGCCCGCAATCATCCGTGCCGTAAACACAACTGATGCGATGACTGCAACAATTGAAGAAATCCCGTACGAGGTACTTCATAAGATTACAAACCGTATAACAAGCGAAGTAGACGGCATCAATCGTGTACTTCTCGACCTCACACCGAAGCCGATAGGCACAATCGAGTGGGAATAAAATGAAAAATCCCCGAAAGCCTTGAAAATACAAGGTTTTCGGGGTTTCTTTTTGTCTTTTGAGTACATTTTGAGTACAATTTTCAATTATTATTTAAATTTTGTGGTTTTTGTCTCTACAACTGTTCCATTTGGATAACGTGTTGCACTATATTTGATTAAACCATCATTATTCTTGATTTTTAATACCTGTCTATTACTTTTTGTAATTCTAGCAGAAAACTCGTCACCTGGTTTTTGTAAAAGACTGTTTGTTATCTTCATCAATGTATTTTTCAATAATATCACCCCTTTCAAGTGTTAGGAACTATTATAAATCAAGCAGAATACTAGAGTGCTGAAGCTCAAGCTCAATCACTTCTTTTTGCTCTTTTAATTCTTCTAAAATATTAATAAGTTCCTTATCAGATGTGTCGTGGATTTCTGCGGCACATTTTTCATATCTGTGGTTAATTCTTTCCCACTTTAAGATATCGCTTAATATATTTTTATTCTTTAAGTAATACAAAAGGGTGTTGGCAGATAAGTCGGTTTTGTCTGTTTTTGCATCAAAGAATTTTGTTATAAACGGGTTTATAACAAAATTAACGGTATCTGCATTTATCATACCGTTTTCTTCTCTTTCACCGTTTATTGTTACAATCTTAGCTTTAATGAGCATAATCATCAATCCCATAAAATCGCCTATGGTTTCAAGTCTTATATTATTTTCAAAGCCTGCAAGTGCAAATGAGCTTACACCGAGTGCTTCTGCAAGTCTGTCAATTTGCGGTGCTTGGGGCATCATTTTATTTGTTTCATATTTTCGTATAGATACCGGATGTATGCCTGATAGCTCTGCAAGCTTTGATTGGGTGATGCCTATACGCTTTCTAAAATATTTGATTTTTTCACCTATTGTCATAGTGTTTTCATCCCTTTCGTAGTCTAACCACTACAATTATAGCACAACATAATAAAAAAATCCATACTTTTTTATAAAATTGTTAAATATGAACATTTTGTGAAATTTCAAATTTACTCTTGACAAAGTGTAGCGAATGAACTACAATATAAATAGGTAGCGATATCGCAACAAACATATGAAAGGAGGAAGGCTAATGAGTGTTCAGAACAAAACTTACATTACTGCAACAGAATTAGCGGAAATGCTCGGAATATCCAAAGGGCACGCTTATAAAATCATAAGAGGTCTGAACAACGAGCTTAAAAAAGATGGATATATCGTTTTTTCGGGAAAAGTACCAAAAGATTATTTCAATAAACGCTGTTACGGCTACGGTGTAAAATAAGGAGGGAGAAATCTTATGAAAGCAGAAAAAGACAAAAAGACCGGAAAATGGCTTATTCAATTCCGATACACAAATTGGCAAGGCGAGCGAAAGAAAACCACAAAAAGGGGCTTCAACACAAAGCGAGAGGCTGAAGAATGGGTGAGAAACTTTCTGATGTCACAACAGGCAGATTTCAATATGAACTTTGAAGAGTTTGTAAAAATCTATAGAGCTGATGTAAGCAACAGAATCAGACCATCCACAACTGAAACAAAAGATAATATTATTGATAAGAAAATCTTACCGTACTTCGGTAAGAAGAGTGTAAACAGTATAACGGCTGCCGATGTTCGAAATTGGCAAAATACGATGATGTCGCTACGAAAAAAGGACGGCAAGCCATACTCTGATACATATTTGCACACTATCAATAATCAGTTAACAGCAATTTTTAACTATGCGATGAAGTTTTATGACCTTTCAAACAATCCTTGCAGAAAAGCAGGAAGCATGGGCAGAAAACAAGCTGATGAGATGCGATTCCTGACAGTGGATGAATTTTCAAGATTTATTGACGGAGTTATGGATAAGCAAAAATCCTATGTTACATTTATGACCTTGTTTTGGACGGGAATGCGATTGGGTGAAATGCTTGCTTTAACACCTGCTGATGTCGATTTTGAAAACAAAACTATACGAATTGACAAATCTTATGATACAAAGCATAAGTCAAACGGTCCTACTAAAACCTATACATCAACAAGAACAATAACGGCTCCGGAATTTCTTCTTGCAGATATCAAGGATTATATGAATTCTGTTTATGGCTTGGAGAAAAACGACAGATTGTTTGGTGTAACAAAATACTATATGGAGCACGAAAAGGAACGAGCTTTAAAGAATAGCGGACTTGAGCATGTGAGAATTCACGATTTGAGACATTCACATTGTGCATTGCTTTTTGAAATGGGAATACCACCGCTTGAGGTAAAGGAAAGATTGGGACATAAAAACATTGAAACAACACTTAATGTATATGCTCATGTTTATCCGGGTAAGCAGCGAGTTCTTTCAGACAAGCTTGATAAAGTGTATAAGGAGGGTTTACACAGTGGCAAGGAAGAATGAAAACAGAGTTCGCAGTAAAACAGTAAGCTTTTATGTGACACCGTTGGAGCATACGGAACTGATGGCAAGAATTAAGGTATCGGGGATGCCGAAGGGAGAGTATTTTATACAATCCTTATTGCATCAAAGAATTGAAATTTACGTCGGCAAATACCAAAGTGACCGCTTAGCACTTGAATTAAAAAAGTTAAGAGAAGCACTTGAAACTGTAACAGATATTGACGATATCGCTGATACAATTATTGAATGCCATGCTTTGCTTAAGCAACTACAAAAGGTCATGGTTGATAATTCAAAGCTATCAGCTGATGATTTTAGGAAAGTAACTTAAAATACAGGAGGTGGTTTTATGTGAGAGGGAAATTCTTCAAAATGGATAATGATATTTTTAAATGTGGGTTAAATGCTTATGAATTTATAGTTTATTCGTATCTTGTAATGAAATCTGACAGAGAAGCGATGACATGTTATCCGACAGTAGGCAAAATAGCAAATGAGTGCGGAATCAGCAAATCTCAGGTGCATAAGGTTACTGCTTCTCTGGAAGAAAAAGGCCTAATCAAAAAAGAAAAGCGTTATAGGACTACTACAAATGGTAAAAAACATCAGACAAGTAGCCTTTATCATATAGAGCCATTACCTACACAATATAGAGGGAGTGCCTCTGTATTAAATACCCACTCGCTCTTTGATATGGAGGGTAAATAAACAAGAATTATATATCAATATTCATTTATTAAAAACCACTACAACAAGAAGGTGATGTTGTGGATTACACCACAGAACAATTTAAATATTATCTCGATGAATGTTATTTTCATCCCGAACGAGATAAGAAATTTTTATCTGAAACCGAAAAGAAATTAGCAAGAAAGGCTATGGAATTACTTTGGAATAAGGAAAGTATCAAAGTACACGACATTATATATTCCAATGAGGAAATACGGCAAAAATTACTTGATGAAATGATGCCAGAGATTTTAGATAGAGCCGTAGAAGTATATCTTGAAGCAAAAGACGTAAAATCTGAAACACCATATCTTGCAGGCTGTATATTCAGAACTCTAATAGACTACGATGCATATATAGAACGGTTATTCAGACAGACATTCAGCGGGTAAGTAAAGGAGTATTCTACTAATCATTTTCATAGAGCCGTACACGGCTCTGTGGAAGTGGTTAGAGAAAATAAATAATTAAATTCAAGGAGGAATTATCAATGAAAGAAAAATTTACAGAAAACGGAATTGAGTATGGAAGAAACGGTGATTACTATATGCCGAACTTAGACGTGCCGGAGTGCAAGTACGAAATCGGAAAGTATGGAAACTTGAGAAGGAGACACTTAAAATCAAGCAAACCTTGTCAGTACAGCACACTTCTTATGAACGGAAAATTGCTTGAGCATTTACATGAGGTGGATGTTCAGTCACAAGAAATATTAGACAGATACATCAAGGAAGCAGAGAAAACTGCTCCTGATAAAGCCACTCAACAGATGGCGTGGGTTGGTCATATGAACAACGCAAAGGCATGTGCAGAGGAAATTATCTGCAACCAGATAATCTATGTTTGATAGTATTAGCAAGCACGGCAATTTGATATCAAAATTGTCACTTGTTAGTGGTAACACCCCTAAAACCCCATAAAAATATTCGCAATATCTTGTTAAAGAAATTATGAATTTAGTGAATGTATTCGGTGAAAAGAATCCTAAGGTGTATGTCATTAAATGAACATAAAATAAACAGCACTCCATCGTGATGAAGTGCTGGCATCAAGGGTGAATTACTGTCCCTTGTTAATATACTTACTCATGTGCGAGGTGTCGAAGAAACCGCATCTTTGAGCAATCTCCGTGCGTGAGAGTTCGCCTTGGGCAAGCAAAGCCTGCGCGGCGTTTACACGGCATTTTATTATGTATTCAAGCGGTGTTGTTTTGGTAACATCCTTAAAATGTCTGTGCAGCGTAGGACGTGACATATTTGCAATTTTCATAAGTGTTTCAATCGAGATATGTTCCGAATAATTATTCTGAATATATTCGAGAACAGTGAGTATATCCTGATGTTTTTCATTGATTGACTGGTGGTTTCTCTGCGATTGGGTATAGCGGCACATATCCGCAATCAAATGTAAAACCTGTATAGCTCTGTATGAGATATACTCATCAGTGTCGGCTGACATAATATCAGAAAGTTCCCTTTTCAGCCAGGATAGCTTCTTTTCATTAAACCGTACAATGGGGTTATCATCATAAACCTGTCTAAGATACGGTTCTATTTCAAAGAGTGCTGAATAGCCGGGTACGGCAGAAAGCTGTTCACCGTACATCTTCATAAAGTCACTTTTAAGAATGATGTGACAGACATCAAGCTGCTTTTCGCAGTAGTAGCCATGAAGAACACCGGGAGGAATTACAAATATCTCGCCACAAATAAGCGGTATTGCCATATCGCTGATATAATGACAACCGGTACCGTTTGTTACGATGTTGATTTCGTAAAAATCGTGATAATGCATACCGATATTGCAGTTCTCGTGTATTGAAATATCTGTGATATCTTTGCTACTTTTTGTAAATTCAGTTTCTTCACTGTAAAAAGGAACAATATATTCAGGGATTTTCTTTGGATACATACGTCACCTCATTTGATACAATTTTACCGATTATTGATACAAGATTACTTGCATTATATCACAACTGATGTTATTATTCAAGTATAAAATATATTTTTTGGAGGAACAAATTATGTACGAAGCATTAAACACAGGAACACACTATGAACCTTTAAGACCCAACAGAGCATTGGGTATCAAGGACAAATATGAATTTACACACGGCTATAAGTCGGTTTGTGTGTATGACATTAAAACAATGGAATTCGTAAAAGAGATTCCGGTAGGCACAAGCCCCGACTGTCACGCAACATCACTTGATAACACATATCTTTACATTGCGTGCTTTGAGGGATTATACTGCATAAACCTTGAAACACTTGAGGTTGATAAGGTATTGACAGAAATTCAGGAATGTTATGCAACAAACACAATGCCGGATGGAACACTTCTTGTTCACGACCTTCGCGGCGGAGTTGTTCTTGTAAAAGACATTACGGATATGGACAAAATACATATTGAGCCGAGAGTTCCGGTTATCCCCAACGGTGAGTTCAGATGCGAAATCGGCGGAAAGGGTAACTTCCTTGAGGACGGCAAATACTATCTCTGTTGTGGTTGGTTGCAGTCAAAGCTGTATCTTTTCAATGTAGAAGAAGGCTTTACATTTGAGACATTTATTGATACGGATGACATTCTGCACGGCAGTGACGACCTTGTAATTAACAAGGATAAGACAAAAGCATACTGTGCTTGTCACAAGGGCGTAGAGCAGAACGGACATGTAGTTGTTGTAGATATCCCCGGCAAGAAGATTGCAAAGGTTATAAAGACCGGCGTAGGTACTTGCGGTCTTACAATGACAAGTGATGAAAGATATGTTATCGCATCTAATGACCAGGAAGCATCAATTTCTGTTATTGATACAGAGATTGACGAGGTTGTAAATACACCTTGTGCGGCAGAAGGATTTAAGAACCTCGGCCTCATAAGCTTTATTCAGGGCATATCATGCGGTGCAGACGATTCTATATTCGTTTACGGTTGTAGCGGTAACGGTGCACTTGTAAGATTTTACGATATTGCAAACTCAAACAAATATACAATAACAAGTAAGCTTGGCATCTATGATTCTGATACAGGAGCACTTCGTCTCTAAGAGCTTTACTCGGAAAAGACTTAATGATATAAATTTAACATAAAAGACAAAAAGCAAACAGATAAATACAAAGAAATTCTTTGAAACAAATAGCCTGTTTTCTTTTTGCACCCATGTTGGGGATATTATACATTGGAATTTATGTTCGTTTATGTTCAAATTGAAGGGAGATAATTAATATGAATTTTAAGGGACAAACAGCATTTGTTACAGGTGCAGCACGCGGAATCGGAAAAGCGATTGCACTGAGATTTGCGCGGGAGGGTGCAAATGTGGTAATCTGCGATATCCTTGAGGAATTACTTGAAAACACTGTGAAAGAAATTGCAGAACTGGGCGTAAAGGTAAAGGGTATTGTTCTCGACGTTACCGATGAAAACAGTGTGAAAGATGCAATTAATGAATCAATCAGCGAATTCGGAAAGATCCAGATTCTTGTAAACAATGCGGCGATAATGCCTATATGTGAGTTTCTGGAATCAGAGCCATCTGACTGGAAAAAGACATTTGATGTAAATGTTTTCGGAACAATGTGCCCAACTTACACAATTCTACCCCATATGATAGAAAACGGATATGGCAGAATCGTAAATCTCGGCTCGGTTGCAGGAGTTTATGGAATAGGCTATTTCGTAGATTACTCCGCGACAAAGGGTGCAGTTATTTCCTTTACAAAGGCTCTTTCAAAGGTAGTTGCAGACAAGGGAATTACGGTAAACTGCATTTCTCCCGGAAGTATTGCTGACCCGAACGGAGAGTTCCCTATGACTGAATTTTCTTTTATAGGCAGAGCTGGTACGCCGGACGAACTTGCTAACACAGTGGTCTTTGTCGCAAGCGATGAGGCAAGCTATATAACAGGTCAGAATATTCTCGTTGACGGCGGACGAAAAAAGATGTAATAAAGGCGAAATTCCTATATAATGACGTTTAAGAAGTAGGAAAAGTGAAAGCAATACTTGTAAATGATGATAGAAGCTTAAGATGGGACAATGTCCCCGACTCCGAGATAAAATCAGAGGAGGTTCGGGTTGAAATCCGTGCGGCGGCACACGACATCCTTTACAAAGGACAGAATGTCGGTAAGGTAGTATTGACACTTGAGAGGTAAATATTATGTCAAGATTTTTAAGTGAAACTCATCCGATAATCACGGCGATGCTGGATGGCGAAAATATGGAATCGCTGGTTAAGCGAATGAAAAACACTATTGAACAAGGCGTGGAGGCATTTTGCATTCTGGCACAGACGCTTGTTCCGGAGGAAAAAACTCCCGAAAGTATAAGAAAGATTATTGAAACGGCGAAAGGCAGACCGATATATATCACGAATTATCACCGCAGTAATTCCCAGTCTGAGCTTGAAGATGATGTTTTAGCCGAACAACTTCTTGAGATGGCAAAGCTTGGTTGCGACCTTATAGATGTGCGTGCCGATATGTTCTGTCGCAGCGAGGATGAGGTAACTACCAACAAAGATGCCGTAGAGAAACAGAAAAAGCTTATTGATGAAATTCACAAAACGGGTGCAGAAGTTCTGATGTCCACCCACATTTTTGACTACAGAACTCCTGAAGAAATTCTCGAAATTGCGCATCTTCAAGAGTCTCGGGGAGTGGATGTTGCAAAGATAGTTACCGTTGTGGAGAATGAAAAAGAGGCAGAAGATGCATTTAAAACAATTAGCCTCTTAAAGGAAAAACTCAATATTCCATTTTTGTTTTTGTGTAACGGTAGTCATTGTAAAAGGCACAGACTTCTCGGACCGCTTCTCGGCTCGTGTATGTATCTTTGCGTGGAAAATGAGAAGCCTAAGGAAGCACAACCAACTATAAGCGAGGCAAAGGCACTTCTTGAAACCGTCGGAAAGGCGGAGGAAGAATATACAAGCGAAGACTAAAAAATAGAAGGACTGATGTATTTTACCAACAAATATATTGATACAGAAAGGCAAAAGGTATATTTATAGACGAGTGTTAGATGAGTCAATTGCATTATACCAGGATTAAATATGAAAATTCAGTTATCTGACAACTTCACATACTCAAAACTGCTCAAATTTACGTTCCCGTCGATAATAATGATGATTTTTATATCTATGTACAGTGTAGTAGATGGAATATTTCTATCAAACTTCGTTGGAAAAACACCGTTTATAGCGGTAAATCTGATTATGCCAGCATTATCTATAATAGCGACAATTGGCTCTATGTTGGGAACGGGCGGTAGTGCACTCGTCGCCAAATACCTTGGCGAAGGAAAAAAGGAAACGGCAAACAAAGTCTTCTCCATGTTGATTTACGTTTCTGTGGCTTTTGCAATAATTGTGTCACTTCTGGGATTTAGATTTATAAAACCGATTGCACAGCTTCTTGGTGCAGAGGGTGCAATACTTTCTGATTGTGTTCTTTACGGGAAAATTCTGTTGCCTGTCATGTTTGCATTTATTCTTCAAACTGAATTTCAATCATTTATGATTGTTGCGGAAAAACCGCTTTTAGGACTTGGGGTAACGGTTGCCTCAGGAGTGGCAAACATAGTCTTAGATGCACTTTTTGTAGTAGCATTTAACTGGGGTCTTGTAGGTGCTGCTGTTGCCACTGCAATAAGCGCTCTTACCGGTGGCGTTTTTCCTTTGGCATATTTTATTTTTGCAAAAAAATCTCCGTTGCATCTGGTTAAGGCAGAACTCGATATAAAAGCACTGCTGAAAGCCTGTGCAAACGGAAGCAGTGAAATGGTGACCAATATTTCCACGTTGCTTGTTACCATTATGTATAACTTTCAGCTTATGAAATTTGCAGGAGAAAATGGCGTTGCGGCATATGGTGTAATCTTATACGTAAATTTCATATTTATTTCGGTATTTGTTGGTTTTTGCGTGGGGAGTGCCCCGATAATAGGTTTCCATTATGGAGCAAATAATTATGAACAGCTTAGAAAATTGCTTAAAATGAGTCTTGTAATTATACTTATATTCTCATGTCTTATGACCGCGATATCAATACTTCTTGCAAAGCCTCTTTCTGTGATTTTTGTAGGATATGACGAAATGCTGTTTGATATGGCGGTACGCGGATTTACAATATACTGTTTTTCTTTTCTGTTTACAGGCTTTAATATATTTGGATCTTCATTCTTTACAGCCCTTAATGATAGTGTAGTATCGGCAGTTATAGCTTCTTTGCGCCTTCTACTGTTTCAGATTGGAACTGTACTTATCCTGCCCATATTCCTCAAATTAGACGGGATATGGTTATCTATAATAGTTGCGGAGGCATTATCTCTTGTTGTAGTCTTTATTTTCATAAGGAGAATGAAGCCAAAATATAAATATTGATTTTTCAAAGAAAAAATATGGATATGAGTTGTGGATAAACAGTAATTGCTATACTCACAACATCATAGAAGGTATTCCGTGTGATGAAATTTTTTAAATCAAAGTTAAACGGAGGAGAATTATGAAAGTTTTATTTTTAGGAACGGGTGCGGCAGACTGGGAGCCGTCGGACAATACAGGGAATAGTGAATACAGAAGGTTGAGTTCACTTTTGATTGACGGAACGCTTCTGATTGACCCGGGACCTTGTGTACCCGAGGCGATAGAAACATTTGGCGTGGATGTTAAAAAGATTAAGTATGTTATATATACCCACAACCACTGTGACCATTTTGATGCTGATACCTTGAACTATCTAACAGAAAACGGAGCGCAGCTTATTACATTTGAGGATAACAAGAAGAAGCAGGTCGGAAATTATGAGGTAATGCCGCTTATAGGCAACCACAGTATTTTTGTGCAGCATTATATTATATCTGATGGAGAAAAAAGGCTTTATTACGGCCTTGACTCTTCATGGATTATGTATGATGAAGTACAGGCAATCAAGGCAAAAGGTATAGATTTTGCTGTTATTGATGGAACAATCGGGTTCGTAGACGACGAATGCTGTCTTTTTGAGCATAACAACCTGCGAATGGTATGTGAGATGAAATTACCATTAGAGCCATATATAAAGCGCTTTTGCATAAGCCATATGGCAAAAACTTTACACACCGGACATAACGAATTGTCTTGTGTAATGAAAGAGCATGGTATAGAGGTTGCCTATGACGGTTGGGAAACAGAAGTTTAAAAATGATTTATAAATACGAAAGAGGTCATATCATCATTGATTGATGATATGACCTCTTTTACTTGTATAACGAAAACCACGCGATAGTCGCGTGGTTCAAAAAAGGTTAACCGATAAACAAAAATCCTCCTATGTGATATAATAAAAAAGACCTGCCAGTCAAAAAAACACACATAGGAGGATTTAATCTATGAAAAAAGAAAACATAGACACAAATAGTTTAGCACATACGAAGTGGAATTGCAAGTACCATATAGTATTTGCGCCAAAATACAGACGGAAAGTATTTTATGAAGAAAAAAGGTTGGAGATACGAGAAATATTAAGGCAATTATGTCAATGGAAAGGAGTGGAAATAGTAGAAGGGGAAGTTTGCCCGGATCACATTCATATATTGGTAAGTATCCCGCCCAAAATGAGCGTTTCGGGGTTTATGGGGTATTTGAAAGGAAAAAGTGCATTACTAATATTTCAAAGATGGGGTAATATGAAGTTTGCATACCGAAATCGCGAATTTTGGTGCAAGGGATATTACGTAGATACCGTGGGTAAAAACACTAAGGCAATAAAAACATACATAGCAGAACAGTTAAAGAGAGATCAAGAAAGTGATCAAATAAGCTTGTTTGACCCACGGGACCCATTTATGGGTAGTAAGTAAAAGTTGCATGGCTGGCAGGCCAATAAAAAAGCGCACTTGTGCGCAGCCAGTAGTATTAGGGCTATGCCCGAAAATGAAATACCCCCCGTTACACGGGGGGATATTTATTTAAGCTGTCTTTTAAAAACTGTGACGGTGTTATCTTCATTTTTTCTTTGAAAAAACGTGAGAAATGGTAGACATCGCAAAAACCACATTTTGTAGCTATCTCATTGATGGAAAAACAGTGTGTCTCTAGCAACTCGACTGCGTGAGTAAGTCGTATTTGCAGTAAATACTGATGCATAGGCAGACCTGTACTGGCTTTGATGAGAGTTGAGAGATAATGTGGATGGAATCCGAATTTCTTTGCGATCGAAGAATTATTCAAGGGCAAATTGTAGTTTTCCTGTATGAATTCAAGTACTTCTTTTGTTGCAGTTGTATCTTGTGTTGCGGGGGTTTCAAGATAACGCATTATATCGACAAGAAGTACTGAAAAGAGATACGATGATTTAAGCTCACAGTTTATAAGTTTCTTTGTGTGCTCTTCTATTATTGATTCTGCTATCGGTTCAATGTCTTCGATGTTCGGAATATAAATAAACTTGTTAAGCTGTGGCTTGTCAGAAAATTCAATATGCTCGATGAGTTTTTCATCATAAAATGAGTCGCCATACGCAGGCGCAACAGGAAACGACATATCTCTGCCGGATTGTGTATAGTCAAAATTAAATGCAAGATATGTAACTGATGCCTTGGGGGTTTTTGTATGATACTGCACCGCAGAATTAATGAGTAGGGCGCTGCCTTTTTCCATTTTAAGTTTCTGCCCCATAACTTCGATAACGCCAGAGCCTTCTTTAGTATAAAAAAGTCGTGCATCATATGGGGTTGCCGGTGCGTATTTTGTTTTAGTTGTCAGCATAAAATGCCTTGCAAACCTGACAAATGGTTTAATATCAGAGAAAATCATAATCTATCCTCAAATCTTTGTTTTATATAAAAAAACGAATGTAATTCGTTTGCTTTATGTATTGATTTTAATATAAAAAAATGTTATTGTCAATATATAAAATTCAAAAAGGAGAAATGAAAATGATCGAAAGAAAAAAGAAAAGAACTGCAAAAATAGGAATTTTCGCCGTTGCACACGCAACCTATTGGGGACAGTTTGATGGGCTTTATGATAACATAATGGGCTATCATAAGGACTTCTGCGATATGGTCGAAAAGAACGGCGTTGAGGTTGTCGATTTTGGTATGATTGACAGCAGTGAAAAGGCATATATGGCAGTACCGAAAATCCTTGCCGAGGGCGTTGATGTTTTGTTCTGTAATATGGTTACATATGCAACATCGTCAGTGTTCGCACCGATTATAAAAGAGGTAAATAAGCCTATGGTGCTTATCGCACTCCAGCCCAGAGCCGCACTTGACTATACAAAGGCAAGCACATTTATGCAGCTTGAAAATGACAATATCTGTTCCGTTCCCGAATTTACAGGCGTAGCAATTCGTCTTGGCAAAAAAGTAAACGACGTTATAATCGGATGCCTTTATGATGATCCCGAAGCAGAGAAAGAGGTTGCAGAGTGGTGCGATATTGCAAAGGTACTCCACGACCTTAAGGGTGCAAGAATGGGACTTATGGGACATACGCTTGAGGCAATGTACGATATGCACGCAGACCCGACAGCGATTTCAGCTACATTCGGTTTGCACGTCCCATTGTTGGAAATTGACGATGTACTTGAATGCTACAATGAAGTAACCGAGGATGAAATTCAGGCAAAAATTGCGGTAATTGATGCAGAATTTGATATGCCTGACCCGAAATCAGATCCTGTAACCTCAAAGCTTACGGATGAGGATAAGTATCAGGCGGCGAAGTCTGCGGTTGCACTTGATAAATTTGTTGAAAAGTACAATCTTACAGGACTTGCATATTACTATGAGGGCGGTGCTGACAGTCTGCACCGTAAGGTTGCAACGACATTTATTGTCGGTAATTCAATATTAAATGCACAGGGAATCCCGATGTGCGGTGAGTATGACATAAAGACTTGTATTGCAATGCTCATAATGGACAGACTTGATATAGGCGGAAGCTTTGCAGAGTTCCATCCGTTTGATTTTGCAGAGGACTTTATCCTTGTCGGTCACGACGGACCGCATCACCTTACCATAGCACAGGGTAAGCCGATTCTGAGAAGCCTTAAGAAGTATCACGGTAAACCCGGTCACGGTGCATCGGTTGAGTTTAAACTTAAAGAAGGTCCTATTACGATGCTTGGCATCACGCAGACGGCAGACGGTAAGTTCAAGTTTGTAATAGGCGAGGGTATTTCAAAGAAAGGCCCGATACCGCCGACAGGCAACACCAATACCCGTGGTTTCTTTGAACCGACAACGAAAGAGTTTGTAAAGAAATGGGTAATGGAGGGACCAACCCACCATTATGCATTGGGAATTGGCCATCACGCAGATACAATTGCAAAGATTGCAGATATTCTCGGAATTGAATACAAAATAGTGAGGTAAGAGATATGTATAATATAAAGCTTGCAGATTATGTGCCGGAGCCGAATCCGGCAACTACCGACAGAATTGTTGCGGCACATTACTATGCTGCATGGAAAAAAGGCTCGGCAGGACTCCACGAGGGTTTTGATGATTTACACGATTATCCGGAGCGTACACCGCTTATGGGCTATTACGATGAGGAAGACCCTAAGGTTGCAGACTGGGAAATCAAATGGGCATTGGAGCATGGCATAAACTGCTTCATTCATTGCTGGTACAGAAAGCTTGATAATATGGGCAAGCCTGTAACGGTAAATGATTTACGGTGCGGCCACGGACTTCACGAGGCGTTGTTTAATGCAAAGTATCAAAAACTGATGAAGTTTGCCATTATGTTTGAGAATGACATCAAATGGGGAACAACGGATGCTGTTGATATAGTAGAAAATCTGATGCCGTTCTGGATAGAAAATTATTTCAAACGTGAAAACTATCTTGTTCTTGACAATAAGCCGGTTCTGTTCATATATCATCAACCAAGACTGGACGAGGTGTTTAAAAACCCTGCCGAGCAAAAAGCAGCCTTTGATGCGTGCCGGGAATATGCAAAAAAAGCCGGTTTTGACGGAATGTATTTTGGTCTTTGCGACAATACTCCTGATAAGGCGATAGTTGACGAGAGTGTTGCCCGTGGCTATGATTTCCGCTTTGGATACATTGCCGGATTTATGCCGGAAGAGGATTTGCCGGCAGAGGAAACGAGCATCAACGAACAGTGTGAAATTTTAAAGGGATGCCTTGAACTGGACCCGATGCGCCATATTGCAACAGCATCATGCTTCTGGGATTGTACACCAAGACTGACAGAGCGCTGGGCAGAACGTGGTTATGAACTGTACCGCGACCTTAAAACCTGGTACCTTTCACCCGAAAATTTCAGACGCTTACTTCGCAGGATGAAAAAAATGACAGATGCGCTTCCAGACGGTGCGTGGGGAAAACGTATATTCATGCTTGACAACTGGAACGAATGGGACGAGGGGCATTATATTGCACCGAGTCATGCCTATGGGTTTAAATATCTTCAGGCAATCCGTGAGGAGTTTACGGAATGTGATAACCTGCCTGATTACCGCACGCCGCAGGACTTAGGTCTCGTAAATTACAACAAGACATGGGATATTCCGGATTTCACCGGTATTACTGATAAACGTCCTGTAAAATAAAATGAATGGGTAGCCAAAAATAATCCCTGAATTGTCACAGACAAAACAGGGATTATTGTTTTTTTCGTCGATTTTTGGATTATTGTTCAATCCATATTTTTTCTGTACTCTCTCGGAGAAAGGCCAGTATATTTTTTGAAGACTCTTGTAAAATAGCATGAATCTGTAAAGCCGGTGTGCATGGCAATCTCTGTTATGCTCATTTCTGTGTTTTTCAAAAAGCTCATAGCCTTTTCGATTCTCAATCTGTTTATGTACTCTGTAACCGATTGTCCCGTCTGGCTTTTGAAAAATTGGCACATATAGCTTTCCGTTACAAAAAATTCCTTGCTTAGTTCTTTTGTTGTAATTCTTTCGGTCAGATTAGCTGCAATGTATTCCATGATTCTGCCCATTTTTTCTCTGCGGGAATCTGCATAAATATCCTTTATATGTTCTTTTACGGGATAGTTTCTCTGGATATGCGATAGAAGTGTGCAGGCACTTCCTATTACTGCCATCTCAAAGCCCGGTTCTTTGTTTTTATATTCTTCAAGCATATTCCGGAAATAGTTATGCATTTCGGGAACATCTTTTATATGGTTTACAAAAGCTCTTGCTGCTCCCGGAAATTGTGAATTGATTTGCAGACAAAAACTCTGACCCTCACCTGTTAACCGTTCAATGCAATGAATTTGCCCGGAATTGACAATGAATATATCGCCGCCGGTCACTTCGAAATAATTTCCGTCACAAATTACTGCCCATTGTCCCAAATCAAAATATAAAATCTCCACACTTCCATGCCAATGAGGAGAAATATATACATGCTCACGCGAAGTGGTATCTATTATTACGGGTAATTCCCTGCTGTATTGATGTTTTTGGAAATTCTCATTACTTTTCATAAGCCACCTCAAAATAGTCCTGTTTTTTTGCAAAATAATTATAGTAATCCTTGCAGTTATATTGTATCATTAAAAGTAAGAGATGTCAACACCTTAAAAAAGTGCAAATGGAGGAAAAATATGGAAAATTTAGTTTTAGAAGAAATGACCGTGGAACAAAAAATAGGTCAGCTTTTGGTAGCAAGAGGTTACAGAAGCGAGGAAGATAAAAAATTTATTATTGAAATGATTAAGAAAAGAGCGGTTGGCGGGGTTCAGGTGAATCCAACAGAGGGGTGCGATGAAATTATCGCTGAAATCAAAGAGGCTGCCGACTATCCCATCTTAATTGGTAACGATATGGAATGCGGATTCTGGACTAGTGACTATAAAATACCATCCGTTGCAAGTTTAGGTGTTATAGGCGATCCGGAACTTGCATATCAGATGGGTGCAGTTACTGCAATTGAAGCGAAAAGGCATGGTTTTAATATGATTTGGGGCCCGGTTGTTGATTTGCTTGCCGGAAACGCTATGTGCATAGTACCGAGAGTTTTGGGGTTTGATAAGCAAAAAGTTTCAGAAATGGCAGCTGCCATAGTTAAGGGCTATACTGATAATGGTATAATGTGTACCGCAAAACACTGGGGCAGTACATCTACAAAAGATCAACTTGATGGACATATGTTTGAAAACCTTTCAGATGTGGATGAAGAGACATTAAAAACGAGAGAATTGTATCCGTATCTTTATCTAATGGAAAATGCAGGTCTCCCGGGAGTTATGACAGGTCACGGGTTTTTGAATAAGATAGATCCCATATATCCTACCACGCTTTCAGAAAAGAATATTTCAATTCTAAGAGATGCAGGTTTTGACGGTCTTCTTATTACAGATTCATTTGGTATGGTTGGAGTGTTGCAAAAGTTCGGCGAAGATGCCTGCTACGGTCTTGCAATTAAAGCCGGTAACGATATGCTGCTTCCTAATTATAGAGATGATTTTAAACTTTCATACGAAAGACTGATGACCGCGTATAAAAATGGAGTATTTACAGAGGAACGTCTCAATGAAGCTGTTTCTCGCGTTATAAAAACACAGAATGCGGCATTAAAGCCGGCAACTGCACAATATCCGTCTGAATATCAGAAAAAGTGTATTGAAAGAATAGAAAAAGAAGGTCTTATTGCTCAATCCCCTTCCGGAAAAGAGCTTTCACTTGACAAGTCAAAGAAAAAACTCTTTGTTATAGTTGCTGAAAACGTTTATCAGGATGAGAACGGCGAAACCTTTGAGATTGCTGTTGAAACCTCGATACACGGAAAGAATGTTCCTATGATGAAAGAAAGCATATCGAAAAGATTTCCGGGAAGTGAAATTATGGTAATTAATCAGCTTCCAAGCTTCTATCAGGTAATGGATGTTTGTACAAAAGCATTAAGTTTTGATGAAGTCGTTTTTATTACATACGTTTCTTCAACATGTTACTGTGCAAGTGAGAATCTTACGGAACATATTACTAATCTTATGCTATCTATGAAAGAAAAAATTGCAGCAGTTATCCATCTTGGTAACCCATATGCTGCGGAAAGAATCCCACGATCAGACCGATATGTTTTATGTGTTGGCGGTGATGAGCGTTGCGACAAAGCGGTTGACAATGCTCTGGGGGTATTAAATGGTGAGTATATTCCGCAAGGAAAATGGTTTGAAGAACTTGATTTACATTAATGTATTTCAGTTAAGATTAAAAAATGGGTTATAAGCAAATGGAAAAATATGCATGGAAAGCAAAAATTAAAGAAGGCACAATAGCCGAATATGAAAAAAGACATAATGAAATATGGCCTGAAATGATTGATGTGTTGAAATCTGCCGGAATTAAGAATTACACTATCTGGAATACGGGAAACGAACTTTTCGGATATTATGAATGTGACAGCGTTGAATATGCTTCAAAAATTCAAAATACCAGTGAGGTTGTTAGAAAATGGGATGAATACATGAAAGATATTCTTATTATGGAGAAAGATCCGGTTACAGGAGCACAACCTATGTTAAAGCAAGTGTTCTCAATGGAATGAACTTTAATTAGGCAAGGAGGATTACTATGACAGAAGCAACAAAAGAGTTTTTGCTACAACAGGAAGAACTGTATAAAAAGCGAAAAGAAGAAATTCTGAATTCAAAAGACGAGCTTGTAATCAAAGGAACAACATACTATGTGAGTAATTCCGGTGATGATGATGCAGATGGAATGACCCCTGAAACCGCCTGGAAAACAATTGACAGAGTAAACCGTTCGTGGTTCCGCAAAGGCGACGGAGTGCTGTTTAGAAGAGGCGATTTGTGGCGGGGAAAGACAGTAGAAACGATGCCGGGCGTATCATATGGTGCATACGGTACAGGCGATAAGCCGAAGTTCTACGGATGGGATGAGAATATGGCAGACAGAGTGCTCTGGGAGCTTGTTGATGCTGACCATAATATCTGGAAGTATACAAAAGAAATTACGGACCCCGGCACACTTGTATTCAATGACGGTGAATTTAATTCAAGGAAACTTATACCCTCTTTCAGAAATATGCAGTTTGTATGCCGTGATGATGAGAGCAAACCGTTTGTAATGGAGAATGAGATGACTCAGGATCTTGACATCTTCTGGTTTTTTGACAGTGTTTTGGAGTATGGAACATCAAAGGGCGAAACCTTTCCTATACCGGCTACTGCATATGTAGGAACCTTCTATGGAGATTTGTATTTAAGATGCGACAAAGGCAATCCGGGCGACGTATTTGATTCAATAGAGTCAATAGGAAGAGGCGTTGCTTTCAGAGTAAGAGGAAACGCGAATGTTACAGTTGACAATATATGCATAAAATATTTTTGTTTTGGCGTAGCGGGTGGTATACATTCGGTTGGACTGCACATAACGAATTGTGAGATAGGCTGGATTGGTGGCAATATTCAGATGTATGACGGCGGTGATCCTAATTATCCGCAAGGAAAACGTGGCAGTGTAACACGTTTCGGCAATGGTACTGAAATCTATGGCGGCTGTGATGATTATGTGGTTGAAGGCAACTATATTTATCAGACCTATGACGCCGGTGCATCGCATCAGTTCAATACGACAAAGAAGGTAGTTATGCAAAACATCTGTTATGCAGATAACCTGATTGAAAAGTGCGTTTATGGTATCGAATACTTCCTTGACCAGATGGACGGCGAGTCGGAAAGTTATATGAGGAATTTTGTTATAAAGGGAAATATTATCAGACTTTCAGGTTATGGTTGGGGACAGCAAAGACATAACACAGATACCCCTGCGCTTATTAAAGGCTGGAGCTATAAGAACACTGCCAGCGAATATTCAATTTATGATAACATCTTTGACCGTTCTGCTTACAGAATGTTACACCTTGTAGCAGAAAAAGACGAATACTGCCCCCAAATGCACGACAATACATACATCCAGTATATGGGAGGTATGATTGGTCAGTGGGGCGGAAATGAGGTCAAAGAGCCTGATATTGAAATCTTTGATGAAAATGCTGAAGAAAAGATAGTAAATGTATTCGGTGAAAAGAATCCTAAGGTGTATATCATCAAATGAACATAAAATAAAAAGTATCCCATTACGCGATTAAGCGCTTTTCTGAAAAGAACGGCCTTAACATAGTATAAACTCAACGTAAATAAATAAAAAAGGGGGAATGAAAGGAATATATGTCTAAAGCACATAAACTCAACGTGAAATTATAAAAGAAAGGAAGTAGATAATTATGAAAAAAATTATCAGCCTGTTGATGTCAGTGGCGATCGTTATCGGTATGATACCGGCTATGGCATCAGCAACAACCACTACAGGTTGGGATGGAGCTGCGGCAACAGCGTATGCGGGCGGAACGGGTATAGCAGGTGATCCGTATCTTATATCAAATGCTGCACAGCTTAAACTTGCACAGCAACAAATTAACAGCGGTGATGCAGAGGATGCCCACTTCAAACTTATAGCAGATATTGACTATGAGAACAATGACTGGGTACCGATAGGAAACTATAACTATACAACAGGCGAAGGATATAAATTCGCAGGAACCTTTGACGGCGGTCGTCATGTTGTAAAGAATCTTAAGATTGAACAGTTTGGCGTAGCTTCGACTGATTTAATATACCAGCAAATGGGATTTTTCGGTCACATTTTTGCAGGAACAGTTAAGAATCTTGGAATAGATAATATGCAGATAACATTTAATAACCATGATTATAACGGCTATAGAGCTAGTTATGTCGGAGGTTTTGCGGGTTCTATAAAAGGAACAATTGAAAACTGCTATATTATAAATTCATCCATACGTAATTTGAGACGTGGTACTACTGAGTATGGTGTTGCTGCATTTGCAGGCGAATTGGACTATTACACGACATTGAAGAACTGTTATGCATATAACGTAACTGTATGTTCAGGATATGGAAATCCTCAAGCCGGATTTGTTGCATCTATCAGATGTGATGATCCTGTAACAATCGAGAACTGTTATGCAGCAGAAATAACACTTGGTTCATCGGAAGCGAGTAACCCGGATACTATTTCAACAACATACGGATTTGGTTACAACAAACGTGGCACTGCAAAGCTTACAGTTAAAAACTGTTATACCACTGTCAGTGATGTTGTAGGCAACGGTACATTTACGTATAATTCAAGCAAGACAATGATTGCAGAACCTTCAGATAAAGCGGAAATCATTAAAAAGCTTGTAACAGAAGATGCAGATACAGTATATACATACGATCCGACAGGAGTAATGAACGGCGGATATCCATATATTGAGTATGTGTTTGACGGTACACCGGCAATTGAATATGCAGGCGGTTTAGGAACAGAAGGAAAACCGTACCTGATTTCAAATGCTGCACAGCTTAAATTGGCTCAGCAACAAATCAACAGCGGTGTTGCAGAGGATGCTCATTTCAAGCTTACAGCAGATATTGATTTTGCAAACAACGACTGGGAGCCGATAGGAAAAACAACTACCGGATATCAATTCGCAGGAACCTTTGATGGTGACGGTCATGTTGTAAAGAATCTTAAGATAGAACAGCTTGGTACAGCTTCAACAGATTTCATATACGAGAGACCGGGATTTTTCGGTTGTATCTATGGAGGAACGGTTAAGAATCTTGGAATTGATAATATACAGATAAAGATTAAGAACCATGATTATACCGACACTGCTGCCGGAAGAACTTACAGAGCTCAAAAATTGGGAGGCTTTGTATCTTGGGCACGTGGAACAATTGAAAACTGTTATATTATAAACTCATCTGTATGCAATTTGAACCGAGGAATCACAGAATATGGCGTTGGTGCATTTGCAGGTGAATTGGACTGGCTCACGACAGTGAAAAACTGTTATGCATATAATGTAACTCTATGTTCGGGAACAGGAACAGCAAGTTATCAGGCTGGATTCGTTGCAGGTTTCAGAAGTTCTGACCCTGTAACAATTGAAAACTGTTATGCAGCAGAAATAAAACTTATTTCATCTGATGCACCTAGTCCGGAAACTATTTCAACAACATACGGTTTTGGTTACATCAGCCGTGACGACGCAAATGTTACTGTTACAAACAGTTATACTACCGTTAGTGATGTTACAGGCTCGGGTTCTTATAATTCAAACCGCACTATGTTAACAGGAGCTGTAGATAAAGCGGAAATTATTAAAAAGCTTGTAACAGAAGATGCAGACACTGTATATACATACGATTCTACAGGTGCAACAAATGGTGGTTATCCGTATATTGCATCAGATGATGAACCCGTAGTAACCGATACAGGATTGTATGTTCCGGATACTGCGCTTAACATACAGCCGGTAGTTGTATATGATGCAGGTGAGGATGCAGTAGCTGTTGCTACGGCAAATAAGAGACCGTCAAATGTAATCGTATATGTTGATGAGAATCTAAATGCCAACACTAAGGATGGCAAGAAGATAGATACCCTTGATAACTATATCGCAAAAACAAACGATAAGAGCCTTGCTCTTCTCTATATTTCTGATTCAGCAGATGCTGCTGCACTCAAGACATGGTTTGCAGGTAATGAAGTGCGTGATATAACTGTTATGGTTGAAGCTGAGAATACAGCATTACTTACGGGTATTGCTGACACATACAAGGGTGTTCGTGGTGCAATCAGATATAATCTTGAGGACCTTGATGCTGACAGTAACGGTGTATTAAGCGTTTCTGAAAGACGTACAGCAGTGAAGAACAACAATGCAAATCATGCAAAGATTGTTGTGCTTGACGAAGCTCTGTCAACAACAGAAAATGTTCGCTGGATTCAGGAGCATGGCACAAGTGTATGGTCAGAGTGTTCATCGGATGCTGTAAGCTTACACAATATGATAGCTGTTGCTCCGGACGGATATATAACAACTGCTCCGGCAGAGTTTATAGACTTTGTTGAAACCTACTATGCAGGTGCTACAATGATCGTCAATCATCCTGTAGCCGTTACAGGACACCGTGGTGATTGCGGAGATACAACAGAAAACTCACTCAGTGCATTCCTGCACGCATGGCAGAACGGTGCAACGAGCGTAGAGCTTGATGTTTATTTTACAAAGGACGGCAAGCTTGCAGTAAGCCATGACGCTACAACAGAGCGAATATTCAACAAAACTCTTACTGTTTCTGAATCAAACTGGGCAGATTTGAAGGCGCTTACATACAAATCACCTGTAAACCTTGAGCCGTGGGATACACGTATGGTGACACTTGATGAAGTATATCTGTTCCTTTCAGGACGTGGTGACGAGATAGAAGGCATTGATATACCTGAGGAATATCTCGTAGATACCGGAATAGAAATCTGTGTTGAGATTAAATCAGGAAGCACTGAATTGTGCGATAAGGTCAAAGAAGTCACAGAGCAGTACGATATGGAAGACAGAATTTACTTTACCACCTTCTATCCTGGTGCTACATCAAGAATTCAGGAGATATGGCCGGAAATGAGACGTGGTCTTATATATGACAAGGATATAGGCGATTTTTCAATAGATTCAATTGCACAGTATGCATGGACTTATAATTCAGATGTATGCATTGCAAACCAAGCATCGTACGATAAAATGGTTACAGCCGTAAGAGGATTACAGATGCGTGGATACCCTGTATCAACATACACAGCAACATCAAATGCAGATACTTATAATTTTGTTGAGATGGGAATGAATTATTATACAACTGATGTTACATCACGTTCAAAAGTGCACGCATATTCAGTATCACAGGCAGATGTAATACTTGATGAGAACGGTAAAGCGACACTTGCTCCACAGATTGTATTAAGAGAAAATATGTACAGTGGAGAGACAGAAACAAATCCTGCTTATGCTGTATTTACAATCAGCGATACAGGTGCAATGACAGAAGTTACAGCAAACAGTGATGGAACATATACTTTGCCCGAGGGATTTGCAACTATCCGCTATGCAGGTAAATTTGCAAACGGCACTGATTACTATACATATGCTACACCTTTCAATGTTTACGCTAAAAATGCATATGTTATAAATGGTGTTACAGTTACAGACAACAAGGTAACAGGCGTTACACTTACCGAGAAGAGAGATGAAGATGCTACTGTTATTGTAGCAGTATTCTCAGGTAACAGATTCAAGGATATGAGAACTGCAACTGCCGCAAACGGATTGGTTACAGTTCCTGAGGTTGCCGTATCATCAGGCGACGAAATCAGAGTTTTTGTCTGGAATTCATTATTATCATTAGCACCGCTTGCTGAAGTATATACTACTCCGGTACAGTAAACTAATACATCAGTCCGAATAACATCGGACACGGAAAAACTGTTAAGAAGGCAAGAGGTCACATCAACAATGTGGCCTCCTTGCGCCTTTGCAGAATTAAATTATACCGGTTAAAACGGATAGCGGTTTTAATGGTATTCCAGTTTTTACCGGTTTACATATAAATGCTTCTTGAGGTAAAATAATAGGGAAATATCAACAGTGTGACCTCGTGTTTGTTTTCTGTTTTTTTCAAAAATATTTATAACATAATTTTTCAAAGGTTGGGACAATAAATGATTTATTATTTAATGCTTATAGGTGCTGCGGCACTTTTCTCGTTGCAGTTCTTCTTTCAGAAGAAATTCGAAAAAGAATATGGAACAGACATTCAAGGCACAGTTGTTTTTTCGATAATCACAGGATTTTTGATGACACTGGTCGGATTCGTATTTGCAGGCTTTAAAATACAAGTGACATTGTTTGCACTCTGTGTTGCCGCAGTACACGGCCTTTCAAGCTTTGGCTTTACATATTTCGGACTCAAGTCCATGCATATCGCAAATCTTTCGGTTTATTCGGTTTTTTCTATGCTTGGCGGTATGCTGCTTCCGGTTTTTTACGGAATGTTCTTTATTGGTGAAAAGCTTACAATCCCAAAACTGATATGTTGTATTCTGGTTGCTGTATCGGTGCTATGCACGATAAACAGAAAAGGCGGCCAGAAAAGAGCATGGGTTTATTATATAGCGGTTTTTGTCGCAAACGGACTTACAGCCGTGTGCGCAGCCGTACATGACCATTACACAGGGTTGAAGGTTGACAGTTACAGCTATATGTTCTGGGCTACCTTTTTCCTGATGGTGGCAGGACTTATTTGTCTCCCGTTTATAAAGGGGCAAAAACGGAAAATATCAAAGCCGGCATTTTTGGATCTTACAGGATTTTCAATATGTAGTGGTATAGGTAATATCATTCTTGTTGTTGCCTTGATTTATCTTCCGGCATCACTGCAGTTCCCGTTTTCTACCGGTGCTGCTGTGGTATTTTCAGCAATCATAACACTTATTATGCGTGAAAAAATGACCAAAGGCGAGATTATATCAGTTTTTATCGCCCTTGCGGCAACCGTATGTATGGTGTTTTAAGGTTCTTAAGTTAAGTAAGGAATCAGACTAAGTTAATGAGGAAGGAGTGCTCAGAATGAGAACAAAAATTACAGCATTTTTCATGTCAGTGATTATGGCAACCGCAATGTTGCCGATGCCCACAATATCAGCTGCGGATACTGCGGCAGATAATCCGGCGTACCAGCACTTTATGAATACTGCCGAAGGAAGTGCTTATGTATGGCTGGGCGAGACGATAGAAGGCGAGAATATCGAATTTATCGACGGACAGGCAATGGGAATTACTGATACTAATGACCCGTTATATAATGAAACGGTGACTCTTGACGGTCTTGTAGCAAGAAAGCAGTACAGAGCAAACTCATCATATTTCACATTGAACAAGAACTTTTATGATGAGGGTGACACAGAATTTTTGCTTTCGATTACATTCTACGATTTTGGCCCGTCGGAGGGTAAATTCTATCTTGAATATCATTCTCAGGACGGACTGACAAAGCAGATAACAATCGTAAAACCCGGTACAAACCCCGGGTGGATGGTAAAGACAATGGGAATCTCCGATATTGACCTTTCAAAAACATACGATAACGGTGCCAACTTTAAGATTATAAACGGTGCATACAATGCATTCAAAAAGCTTGAGGTTATGAACGTATCAAGGGCGGAGCGGAACAACACAGACCTTGATTTGAAATATATTGAGCTTGAACCTCTTTCCAGGAGCGTAAAGGCAGAGCTTGAGACACTTCGTATTTTGAAAGCTGATGACGGAAGATTTTCAGTCGACAATCTTGGAAAACCGTGTACCGGCACAGATGCAAATGCATTAAGAAACCTCATTACAGGTACGACAAATGCTGATGAGCACGGAAGCGAAACAATAACGCAGGGTGAGCTTGTAAAGATGTATCTTGAATCGATTAATCTTGCAAAGACAGGCGAGGAAAGCTGGGTAGAAGCTGCAGAGCGTTGGGGCTTGACAGAGCTTGTGGATTTCTTTACAAAGGATGATGCTCCTGCTACATACTATAATCTCATAAAGCTTCTTTATACCACGCTTACGTATGAAAGCAGCAAAGGAGATATCCTTCTTGCAAAGCTGATGCAAAACGGCTTTTATGAGGGCGTGGATGCATCAAAAATAAACAGTGCGATATTCCAGTCAATATACTATTCGCAGCCGAGAAAGCTGCCGTATAAGAAAATAACTAATCTCTTTACAGGCAGAACATATAATCACATAAACTTTTTCGGAAAGGATATACTTCGCGGATACCTTGACGTACAGAGCTGGCTTCCTGACGGTTCGGGATTTATATGCGGTACCGCAGACGGACATCTATATTTATATGACATAAACACACAGATGCTTGTACATCTTGATAATGTTATACCGCAGAGCGGATACGTTGCGGCTGTAAGTTGCCTTAACGGCTGGATATACTATGTAAAGAGTGTAGAAAACACCTATACAATATGGCGAGTACACCCCAAGACACTCGAAAAAGAAGCAATGTTTGAATTCCCGGCAGGCATTTCGATGGGCTTTTTAAGTGTTACAAACGACGGAAGATATGCATCGATTGAGGTGTATGATTTTAGTTATGTGCTTGAGCGTCCGGCAAACACCACACCGGTAATCCGCGTTGATTTAGTGGAGAAAAAGCTTGAATATAAATGGTATTCATTCTCTTATGCCTATGACCAGTACAGCGTGGATCACTTCCAGATAAATCCGGAAGATCCGAACCTGATAGCGTTTTCACACGACTTCCCGTCAGGATATACCGCGTACGACATATATGATAGAGTAAATATTATGGATATGACAACGGGTGATGTTGTTACATATAATTCGGGACGTCTGGTTGACGGCAGAACAGTGCAGATGGTAACCCATGAGGTGTGGGGAGCAACAGGTGAGCACAGATGGTTCTCATCGTGGGCAACAGAAGACAGAACGGAGGCAGGAGCTTTGCCTGCGGTTGTAAAAATTGATAAGGACGGAACACACCGTCAGTATTATGAAACAAAGAGTGGTAACTCAGTTCACGCCAATGTAAGCGGTGATGAGAGAATGATAGGTACAGACCTCTATATACGTCTCATCAGCACTGAAACACATCAGGTATTCCCTATAGTAGACATGTCCAAAATTATCGGCAGCAAAAACCATCCGTATCATCCGCATCCTCATCTTTCATATACCGGAAATAAGATGAGTTGGGGAGAGGAACACGACGGTGTTCTCGGAATATCATGGATGGATTATACCGACATTCTTGAAAACGAGGTTGCAAAAGGCGGACGCTATCCGTTTGGTGCAGACGTAACACGTGTAAGCTATAAGGGAATTGAATGTGAATCGTCGATAACGACAAGAAGCGGAAAGGAATGTGCAACAGCAAAACTTGACAAAGAACTTTTCTTTGATATCAACCCCGATGTTATTGATATAGATGATGGTGCGGCAAAAATCACATTTGAATATTTTGATGTTGGAACAAGGCCGCTTAAGTTTACATATACAAAGGGCGTTGAGGAAATAAACGATGCATGGAAGATTTTTAATAAGACAGTAGAAATCGAGTGCGAAAACACAAAGAAATGGAAAACTGCAGAAATTATTATTGACTGTGGAAACTTTGAAAGTATTGGTAAGTTTGAAACTGATTTTAAGATTGCAGGTGGGGAGAAGAGTCCATATATAGCAAATATCAGTGTAGAACCAATTGAGCACAAGTAAAGGAGAGGGTGACTGTAATGAAAAAATACATTAAGAAATTTTTGTGCAGCATGATAAGTTTTATGATTTGTATGTCAGGGCTGAATGTATTTGCACAAACACCTATGCAGGTGGAATGGTACGGCGATTACAGCAATAGTGAAAAACCAAAGCTGGTTGTTGAGTTCACAACACCTGCAATGTATCAGCAAAGGGTTATGGTTACTGTATATCCGGATAGTATCACAAATCCTCAAGACTCAGACTATGTCCGTGTTTCGGAAGTTGCAGCAGGACAACGCAAAACAGAAACTGTAACATTCAATATTACAGATGCATTTTCTGCAACGGACGGTGCGTACAAGGTAGAGCTTAAAGGTAATGGATATATGCAGGATGAATGTAAAGACAGCACAACAGTATATGTTATAAAACCGTCAGATATACCGGGACTTTTAAACGAGTTCAAAAATGCTACATCTTCGACACTTGCCGGTGTGATTGACAAGGTGATGCCTGCTCTGCAGCTTGAAGCGGAGACAGATGCGACACGCCGTGCAAAACGAATAGATATAATGTTTAGTATACAGGCGAATGATTTCGGCGGTATGTTTGCAAACCTTGAAGATATCCGTGATGCGTGGAATATGTCGGATGTTATTGCGTATATCACCGACACCGGTTCAACAGCAGAGGGGATTAAGACAAGAATAGAAAACAATAGTGACCTTATCGGCATAGACACAGAAAATGCTGATTATGTGGCATATATTGATACGGTGTGCAGTGATATTCTGGCGTATAGTGCAGAATACAACGGAAATTCCGGTGTGAAGTGCATTAAAGACATTAAAGGTTTTATAAATCAGTATATCGGCATACACGCTGTAAATGCGGCAAATCGTGACAATATATATAACGTATTTGAACAATACAGAGATTCTTTTGAGTTGTCCGCTGATGCTCTTTCAAAATACAACGGATTTGCAAGAGAAAACAAAGACAAGGCAATAAGAACACTGTATCAAAAGAATTTTGCGAAAAACAGTGACCTTGCGGCGGCATTTGTAAGCGGAGTAAACGCGGTAGTTGATGGAACAGAGAGTATAGATCCACCTGTTATAGTAATTCCGTCAGGTGGCGGAAATTCAGGCTCGTCCTCGATTTCGGGAACCGGCGTATCGGCACCGACACCGCCAGCACAACCTGAAATGACAACATTTAGTGATGTGCCATCATCACACTGGGCATATCCTTATGTAACTAAGCTTGCCAAAAACGACACAATTGGCGGTTATGACGATGGCACCTTCAAGCCCGATAAAAATGTAACACGTGAAGAGTTTGTCAAGATGGTAATCGGTGCAACAGGTCTTCTTGATAAAGAAGCAGAATGTAGCTTCAGTGATGTTGCAGTTGGTGCTTGGTATTATAGTTATATAGCATCGGGTTATGCAAACGGCATTGTATCAGGTATTGACGATACGACTTTTGGCGTAGGCAGAAACATCACACGTCAGGATGTAGCAGTTATTGCGGCAAGAATACTACAGAAACTTAGTGCACAGATTCCTGAAACGGGAGAGATCACTCTTACAGATATTGATACGGTAAGTGACTATGCACAGGATGCTGTAAAGTTGCTTAACGGTATGGGAATAATTAACGGCTTTGATGATAATACGTTCAGACCGCATAATGCACTGACACGTGCAGAGGCGGCAACGATCATCAGTAAGCTAACAGAAAACCTATAACTTTCGGAAGGAGGAAATCAAATGAAAAAGAAACAGATATTTGCAATATTTTTAACATTTGTTATGTTATTTACTTCATTCTGTACGGTTACGGCAGAAAATACGGAAACTGCAGTTGAAGAAGTAACGGTAGCACCCATAGATACAGATGAGTATAAAACCCTCTATGCTATGGGTTTCCTCGGTGATGAATTGGCAGGTACTGATAAGGATGCGTATATTACAAGAGCGCAGTTTATTGGTTATTTGTTCAAAGTTGCAGGTTATACAGCAAACGAATACAAAACAGATGACATTCCATTCCAGGATGTAAGTACGGCGACACCGTACTATAATGAAATCTGCACCATGTATGAAATGGGCAGAGTAAACGGCACAGAGCCGAATGAGTTCAGCCCTAAAGCGCATGTTACATACGCACAGGCATGTAAGCTGATTGTAGATGTTCTCGGTTACAGAGGCTTTGCAGAAATTAAATACGGTGAGTATCCCGAAGGTTATATTGCAATGGCGGCAGAGCTTGAGATAAACGAGGGTGTCAAAAACGTAAAATGGAATGCAGAACTTACAGCGGAAGATGCAGTTAAGATGCTTTATAATGCAGGTATGGCAGAGGTTATGACATTTTCAGGTATCGACAAGTTCGGCAACCCCACATACGAAACCGATGGTACAACTTTGTTTGAATCAAATGACATATACTACGCAGAGGGAACAATGCAGAGTGACGGAATTTGCTCAATGTCAGGGGATGATCCGCGATACGGAATATCAATAATTGATAATGTTAACTTTGTAAGTGCAGACTGTGATCTTTCAGACCTTGTTGGTTGTAAAGTTAAATACTTCTACCGTGATGATAAGGTATCAAAGAAGCTTTTGTATGCAACCCTTGATAAGCGTTTTTCATCAATGCTTACATTCAAAGCAGAGGAACTGGCAATAACATCATCGAACTACTCACTTACAAATGTTGTATATTATGAGGCAAACGGTGACACAGAATCTGCAAAAATCAGTCCGATTGCAGACGTTATATACAACTACTCACGTTGCGGTGTGCCTGTTGTTGAGGATATAAAGCCGATGACCGGTACAATGCGTCTTATTGATAACAACGACGATGAAATATACGATGTAGTTATAGTTGAGGAGTACAAAAACATATTTGTTAAGAATACTGCTGATGATAATACATCAATAGTAGGCAAGTATGGCGACACGCTTAAAATGGGCGATTATGAAGACTTCAAGATAATTAAAGACGGTGTGGAGATTGCGGCGTCAGAAATAGGTGGCAACGTTGTCGTTTCGTATGTTGAAAACAGAGAAAAGACAAGAATATATATTTATGTAACAAATAAAAGGAACAAGGAAGTAATAAAAACATCACGTGTATCGAGAGGAAGAACCTTGTATGGGTTTGAGAGCGGTGAATACAGATTATCAAACACATACACTGCACTTATGAATGATGTCGATAGATATGTTGTTTCGCCTGTAATCGGAAAAGAATATACATATTATCTGGATATGGAAGGCGAAATAGCAGAGTTCCAGGAAGCAGCAGGAGATATGCAGTATGCGCTTCTGATGAGTGCAAGAGCAGGCGAAGTATATGAGGATGCTGAAGCTTACACAAGACTTCTTTTGACTAACGAGAATAAAGTTACAGGAGCAATCGAAAAGAAGGTTGTAGTGAACGGTACAAAAAAGACAGCTGCAGAATTTCTCGCAGATCCAAGACTGACTGATGATGTAGGTGAAGTAAAAGCTCAGATTGTTAAGGTAGCGTTTGATAGTGAAGGTAACCTTTCAAAAATAGATTTTGCAAAAGACATAAGATCAGAAACAGACCTGTATCCCTATGGATATGATCCGACATCATTCTCGCTTGATTTCAGCGATTATGCCGCATCAATCAGAGACCAGGATGGTTATCGGATGCTGGTTAATAAGTATTTGGTTAAAAACGAAACAGTGGTGTTTGCAAAATGGGACGACTCGGAAGAACGTGAACCATATTCAGTGGAAGAAAACACAATGTTAACTACCGGTTCGTATTACAAAGAAGTTTACGATATTGATTCTGATTTGACTATTGGCGCAGTATATCGTACAGGCCTTAATACGAAACAATACTGGCATGAAAGTGCGATGCTTGTAGACGAGATTAGTTATGTCTATGAAAATGATCAGGAAGTGAAACAGATCAGCGGATATATAAGTGGTACATATACAAGCTTTACAGAATATGAACCGGGTTCTATTCCGGATAGCGTAAAGCACGGTGATTTCATAAGAATATCCGTTCAGAACAACAAGATAACAAATATAAATGTAGAGGTATCGGCAGAGGAGTTTGCGAATAAAACTTCAAAGGTGGTGCTGAATACCGACGGCTCAATTCCGGATCGTGACGGTGAGCGAGCTGCTGTATTTGCCCAGCTCTATAATGTCAGCCCGTACGGTGTTACAGTTCTCACACCACCGGAATATTTGCTCGACTGCGGAAAAATTATGTCTGCAGGAGTCAGCGGTTCGGTGCCTGTAACAATTTATGATGTTAAAAATGATGAGATGCATGTCGGGGACATATATGACGTATATCAGCTGTATGCTCCGGACGCAAATGGTGAAGTGACTGAAAACAGCGATAGTGTAATGATATATATGCGAATGCGTTACTGGACTCTTAAAGAAGTCGTAGTAGCACGTTATTAAGCAATTATCGGGATATAAGGAGGAATGAAAATGAAAAGATTATTAAGTTTTCTTATAACAATTTCTATTGTGCTTGGCACAATTTCGTCTGTTCCGGTATATGCAAATGGCGAAACCACATTCGACGGTACAGCGGCAACAGCGTATGCAGGCGGAACGGGTATAGAGAGTGACCCGTATCTTATATCAACGGCTGCCCAGCTTGCGTATGCAAGAGATCAGATAAATGCGGGCGAGGCGAATGATGCATATTTCAAACTCACAGCTGATATTGATTATAAGAACAATGCTTGGGAACCGATAGGAAACTATAACGATACAACAAGAGCCGGATACGAGTTCAAGGGAACTTTTGACGGTGCCGGTCATGTTGTAAAAAATCTGAAAATAGAACAGCTTGGTACGGGTTCAACAGATTTAATATACAAGAGAATAGGCTTTTTCGGTTGTATCGAAGGAGGATCGGTTAAGAATCTTGGAATTGATAATATACAGATAACAATTAATAACCATGACTATAACGGCTACAGAGCAGAAAGAATCGGAGGATTTGTGGGTTATGTACGTGGAACAATTGAAAACTGCTATATTATAAACTCATCTGTATGCAATTTGAGAAGATATACCACAGATTATGGCGTTGGTGCATTTGCAGGCTCTCTGTCCTGGCTCACGATACTGAAAAATTGTTATGCATACAATGTAACAATATGTTCGGCATATGGCGGACCTCAAGGTGGATTTGTTGCAGATATCGGCAGTGATCCCGTAACAATTGAAAATTGCTATGCAGCAGAAATAACACTTGGTTCAGCAGATGCGACTAACACAGATATTATTTCAACAACATATGGCTTTGGTTACAACAGATGTGGCACTCCAAACCTTACGGTTACAAACAGTTATACTACAGTTGCTGATTATGCATCAGAATCTTCTTCAGCACATCAGTATGATTCTGATAAGACATTATTGTCTGAAGTTTCAGATAAAGACATAATCATTGCAGGTCTTGTAACAAATGATTCAGACACTGTATATACATATGATGAGACCGGAGAAATAAACGGCGGTTATCCGTATATTAAGTATGCATTTGACGGTACAGCGGCAACCGGATATGCAGGCGGAACGGGTGTAGCATCTGATCCGTATCTTATATCAACAGCAGCAGAGCTTGCATATGCAAGAAATCAGATAAATGCGGGCGAGGCGAATGATGCATATTTCAAACTCACAGCTGATATTGATTTTGAAAACAATGCTTGGGAACCGATAGGAAACTATAACGATACAACTGATACCGGATATAAGTTCACCGGAACTTTTGACGGTGGCGGTCATGTTGTAAAGAATCTGAAAATTGAACAGCTTGGCACAGCTTCAACAGATTTAATTTACAAGAGAATAGGCTTTTTCGGTCATACAGAAGGAGCAACCGTCAAAAATCTCGGAATTGACAACATCCAGATAACGATTAATAACCATGATTATACTGACAATGGCAAAACTTACAGAGCCGAGAGAATCGGAGGTTTTGTAGGTCTGGCGTGTGGAACATTCGAAAACTGTTATATTATTAATTCGTCTGTGCGTAATTTGAGACGGTATACGACTGAATATGGCGTTGGCGCATTTGCAGGTTCTGTGTCATGGAATACATATATGAATAACTGTTATGCATATAAAGTAACTATATGTTCAGGTTATGGAAATCCTCAGGCAGGATTTATCGCTGATATAGGCAGTTCACCAGTAACAATTGAAAATTGTTATGCAGCAGAAATAACACTTGGTTCAATGGATGCAATCAGCCCAGAGACTATTTCAACAACATATGGTTTCGGACGAAACAGAAACGGAGGTGACTCACTTTCTGTTGTAAACTGCTATACCACAGTCAGTGATGTTGCAGGTACAGGTACGTTTGATTATGCCACATACGGAAATCAGACTATATTAACCGAAGCTTCTGATAAAGCTGATATTATTGCAGGGCTTATAACAAATGATGCAGATACTGTGTATACATACGATCCGACAGACGTAATAAATGGCGGTTATCCGTATATCGATTATAATTCATTAACTTCTAAAGTAAATGTTGTACTGATGGGCGATTCCTTGATGGACGGTGTGTTAAATGTATCAGAGGGCGTTGAAAACAAGACTGGTTGGGAATCAAAAATCGGAAAGTATTTTGATGATAGAGTCGGGCTTGTAAAGCATGGTCACAACGGTCAGACAATACGGGATTTTATTGATGGACGTCGAACACATCATTACTGCGACTGGGATACTATAAAGACACAGTTTGGCGATGGTGATTATGTCATAATTGCTTTGGGTCATAACGATCAAAAGCGTCTTGATGGAGAAGAGGGTGTAGAGCCGTTCACAGTTGAACAGTTTAAGGAATGGTACAAACAGATTATAAGTGATACAAGAAACAAGGGCGCAGAGATTTTAATTCTTACACCTCCACCAAGGAGCAATCAGGTCACAGACGGCAAATTTTATGATACAAGCTTATGGACGCCGACGCAGGCAATGTTTGAGCTTGAGCAAGAAGTTGAAAACCTTACGGTTATTGACATAGGTAAAGCTTATGCTGATGCAATCAACGAACTTATTGACACCGGTAATTATACAGCTGCTGATATGCAGCCTAAAAAGAGTAACGGTGAAATAACCGAATCGGGAATTATATACGTTGACAGTGCTCATTTTACTGAATACGGAGCAAATCTTCTTGCATGGACAATAGCAGAGGAAATTTCTAAAAAAACAACCGGACTTGAAACGTATGTGGCTTTGGCGTCAGGAGGACCTACACCTCCGCCGCCGACAGTGACGGCAACACCGACACCAACGGCAACTCCGACAGCAACGGCAACTCCGACAGCAACTCCGACACCAGCGCCGACAGCTACTGCTACACCAACGGCTACTACGGAACCTTCAGGATGGGATGGCACACCAGCAACTGAATATGCAGGTGGTTTAGGAACAAAGGAGAATCCATATTTGATTTCAGATGCTGCACAGCTGAAATTTGCACAGCAGCAAATCAACAGCGGTGTTGCAGAAGATGCTCATTTCAAGCTTATGGCAGATATTGATTTTGCAAACAACGATTGGGAACCGATAGGAAAAACAACTACCGGATATCAATTCGCAGGAACCTTTGATGGTGACGGTCATGTTGTAAAGAATCTTAAGATAGAACAGCTTGGTACAGCTTCAACAGATTTTATATACGAGCGACCGGGATTTTTCGGTTGTATCTATGGAGGAACGATTAAGAATCTTGGAATCGATAATATACAGATAAAGATTAAGAACCACGATTATAACGGCTACAGAGCTCAAAAATTAGGAGGCTTTGTATCTTGGGCACGTGGAACAATTGAAAACTGTTATATTATAAACTCATCTGTATGCAATCTGAACCGAGGAACTACCGAATATGGTATCGGTGCATTTGCGGGCGAACTGGACTGGAACACGACAGTGAAAAACTGTTATGCATATAATGTAATTGTATCTTCAGGAACAGGAACATCAAGTCATCAGGCGGGATTTGTTGCAGGTTTCAAAAGTTCTGATCCTGTAACAATTGAAAACTGCTACGCAGCAGAAATAACACTTGTTTCGCCTGAGGTAAGTAATCCTGAAACTATTGCAACAACATACGGATTTGGTTACATCAGCCGCAATGATGCAAATGTTACTGTTAAGAACAGTTATACTACGGTTAGTGATGTTACAGGCTCAGGTTCTTATAATGCTGACAAAACTCTGATAAAAACAGGAGCTGTAGATAAAGACGCAATCATTGCAGGTCTTGTAACAATCGATGAGGATACCGTATATGCATACGATTCGACAGGTGCGATAAACGGCGGTTATCCGTATATTGATTACGATTCAGTTATTCCGGTACCGACGCCGACTCCTGTGCCGACTCCAACTCCGACACCGACTCCTGTGCCAACACCTGCACCGTCAGCTGATCCTTCAGTTGTAAAAATTGGCGAGTTCAGAACTACTTCACAAGCGGACGGAAGTGTGGTAGCATCACTTGATGTAGAATACGGAGATCTTGTGTATGATACTATCAAGTTTATGGTAATAAAAACTGATGCTGATGGTGATATTTTAGAGGTTAAAAGCGAGATAAAGCCTGTACAGAGCGGAAGTTCTGTAAACGAGTCTTTTTCAACGACGCTCGATAATAGTGTTGCAAGTGGTGAAAAAGTTAATTATTATCTGTTAGGTGACGGCAACATTTCACTTGTTGACAGTGAACCTACAGCAGTTACAGATTTTATGGCAACCTCAAAGGTGAAAGGTATTTCGCTTTCGTGGTCACCGAGTTTTGATGATAGCGGTAACCCTGTTTTGTATAAGATATATAAAGATGGCGTGTACGTTGAGGAAACAACACAAACATCATATTTTGCAGAAGGTCTTCATCCGGTGCCACATGCATATTCAATCATTCCATATGATGTGAATAATAATGCTGCAGCAGAAGTGGTTTCTGATGCTAAAAAGACACTTTCTATGTATTCGGCAAATGCGAACGGTACAGCAAACGGTCTCACATATTTCACTGATGCTTTTGCACGTGATGCATATTCCGTTATAAGTGTTGTGGAAGGCGAAAAAGCGTATACTTCAGATGTTATATACACGGATAAGGGAAGATACATATATTTCAAATTAGACAGCACTAATATAACAAGAGAAGATGCGGAAATCGCATTTGAGATTGATTATCTTGATAAAGGAACAGGCGATCTGACACTTATATATAACCGTGTTATAGGCAATGGTGAAGCAGATGATCCCAGCACTGCAAGAAAGTCGGTTGTCTTTGCGCAAAGAGGAAACAGCAACACATGGAAGACGGCGGTTGTAAGGGTTTCAGATGCAGCTTTGCGTAACTCAAGCGGTTCATCAAACTGCAGTTTTGGAATTTTCGTTCCGGTGAACACTGATCCGGGAACCATTGCGATCAAAGAAATCAGAGTTATAAAACAGGCGGAATACGAATAAACTGGCAAAAGAATTTTTTATAAATTTATGGATAGCTTTTAACTAAAGAATACTGGAAAAACCACTAAACGGGCAGTTTTAAACTGCTCGTTTATGTGTATGCTATGTTATTCATAAATAACACGCTTATATATTTTATGATTGATAACATAGAAAAGGGGACACATTATGAAATCAGAGTATTCATTGTTTGATAGAAGAATCGAAATATTATATATACTTATGAATCGCGAAAAGGTAACTCGAACAGAATTAGCACAGGTGTTTTCAGTTTCGACCGCTACTATTGGGCGGGATATTATGGGCTTAAGCAGAGTTGCGCCGATATGTACTGAACAGGGGAAATATGGTGGTGCATACATAATAAAAGAGTATAAACGCAATAAGGCTTATTTAACACGTGATGAGGAGAATGTAATCAACGATGTATTGCTAACTTTGTCGGGGAGAGAAAAAATCCTGTTAGAAACGGTGTTATATAAGTTTAAGTTACCTGACGAAGCGAAATAGAAGTGCATGTAATTTTTTCATAAAACAATGCATCACAATTTGTTGTCAGAAGAGGAAAAGTTTCATTGATAAGGCAAAGATACGGGTGATTTGCTTGGGGTAGTAAGTGAGCATACTGTTAAAGAAAGTAAAAAATGTGATAAAGAAAGTATGAGCAGGGATAAGTGTGATAGCATTTAAACTATATATGGTTTATGAATGGGAATTATGACAAAATAATACGGATTTAACTGAACAGTAAAGTTTTATAGCAGACAAAAGAATATGCTTAGAATTACAAGTAAATAAGCATATATAGTAAATATTGCAATTTCTTCAACATTATTGTATTTTCGTTAAAAATTCATATTTACAATTGGAATAAATTATGTTATAATGTATTGTGTATTGATGTATATTATTTAAGAAAGGAGGACTCTCGATGGATAATTCAATGGTGTTAAACAGATTATTTACTCAAAATACGTTTAAAGAACTCTTAAATAAAGATATGCCTTGTGAAACATACCTGTCAGTCATAAGAAGATATGCAAGTCATGACAGTGACAAAAATAATGCCAATTTAATTTCTGAGATATATTCGTATATGAGGAAAAACTATCGAAATGAATATTTTTATAAGAATACTTTACTGAATAAGTTATTATTAGGGGTACATAAACCAACTACAACGACAGCATTAACAGAAATACCCGTTGGAAAATCAAAAGCTGATTTTATATTGATAAACGGTAAAGCGATTGTGTATGAGATTAAAACTGCACTAGATACATTTGAACGATTAGAGTCTCAACTTTCTGATTATTATAAAGCTTTTGATCATGTTGCGGTTGTGACTGATAGTAAGAATAGAACCACAATAGAAAAAATATTAAGTAATACTCCAGTGGGAATATATCTTATGACTGAACGAGATCAAATTAGTCCACTCAAAAAACCAATGAGATACCGTGAAAAATTATCTGCATCGGAAATATTTAAAGTAATGAATAAGGATGAATATGAGTCAGTTTTAATGCAGATCTACTCAAAGTTGCCTGAAGTGGCGCCGGTTTGGTACTATTCTAAATGCCAAGAAATGTTTTGCGATGTTGATCTTTCTATAACTTACCCTCTTTTTTTGAAAGAATTAAAAAAGAGAAATAAGATTATTATCGAACAATATAAAGATGTTCCTTATGAATTAAAAACATTAGTGTATTTTTCTAAATACAAACAAAATGATTATGTGAAGTTACATGAATTTTTGAGTAGCAATTTTGAGAAGGGAGAGTAATAATGTATTTTCCATATTTAAGAGGACGCCAATTTGAATTGATTGCAATCCGTGAACTGATTCAAAAAGGTAAATTAAACAGTTTTGTTGTTCCAATAATTGAACCTGTAAAGTTATCATCTACATTAACAAATACAATAGATATATGCGAGAAAAATGGCAATTCCATTGCATTTATTGTAAATCCGCAAGTTGGTTCTTTGTATGCAGATGCGCGCAAAGATAAAACGGGTAAAAAATTAGATGATTTATATAGCTTGGCAATTCAAAGTAATCATGTTATAAAAACCATTATTGCAGGAAACGATTCTGAATCAAAAGTAAACGATTTGCTTTCAAAAGGGATTAATATGAATGAGATAATGTCTATTTATCTTGACAGAGAAGGGATTTCTGATTACGAGATGCTATTCGATAAATCAGCAAAATATAATGTTGTTCCGTATGATATGGCATTTAGAAAGATACGTGAGAATAAAATCCTTTTGTCTGATAGATTTGATGCAGTAAAGAAAGAACGTAATAATGATTACGCCAAAAAAGAAGATGAATTTTTCTCGGATGACCATTTGTATTATACCGATGGATATTTGGGATTTTCAGATTACTCTATAGTTGGTCACGAATATCAAGAAGCTGGTTTTGCACCTTATGCAGTTGCGATACACATAGTGTATTTTGATGAAGAAAAAAATCTTAGAATTCACCATTTTGTTTCCAATAGTAATGATGATATTAATGACCCTGCAAGAAAATTCTATGAAGCAGTAGAAAAGTTGGTAGAATGGAATTCTAAAATGCATCTTGATACCGAAGGCATAAAAATGTTTGAGGAGCTGCATAGAACAGGAGCATATCCGGGATTAGGTGTAGTAAAAAAACTGTCTATTATGCATCATTTGCAATTGATGGGAGAGTATTTAGAGGAAAACACAACATGAAAATTTGTATAAATTGTTTTTGTGATTCTGAAATAAAAAGCCGTATAAAGTCTTATGACAGTAAAGGTCAATGTAGCATTTGTGGTTCCAAAGATACTTACATATATGATACAGACACGGACGAATACTTAAATGGAATCTTTGATAATATCCTTAATCTATACGTTCCTGTATCATCACTCGAAATTGCGCCGGATGCCGAAAACTGTGTTTACATCAAAAATGAACTTGTAGAGAATTGGAACATTTTTAACCAACTTTCTGCAACACACGTTCACACAATCATAAAAGCACTTTCCAAAGACCTGTATGCAGAAACTCCAGAACTAATAGATGCGCCAGTGGTCAATCAATTAACTACGGATAATGATTATTTAAGAACCAATTCCTTGTTGAAAGAGTTTACCTGGGAGCAATTCGTAGAGGCGTTAAAACATGAAAACAGATTCCATACTAACTATGTTGACACAAATATCCTAAAGATTTTTTGTTCTTTTATAAGGAAAAGCTATAAGGCTGGTGAGAAGTTTTATAGAGGAAGAATTTCTAGTGAAGAAGGATATGATTGCGACAATATGGGACCGCCGCCAAAAGATAAAATTACCGAAGGACGTGCAAATTCAGCAGGAATACAAAGGTTATACCTTGCAAGTGATAAAGAGACTACAATTCACGAAATTCGCGCTGGAGCATTTGATTATATTACAATTGGCTGCTTTGAATTGAAAAGAGATATTACTGTAGTTGATTTAAAAATGATTAATCAAATTAGTCCTGTAATAGAGGGACTGGATGTTGCTCAATATTATATCAATAGGGAATATTTAAATAAAATCAACGAGGAAATGGGCAAAGCATTACGAAAAAGCGACAGTCTCCTTGATTATGTGCCAACTCAATACATTGCAGACTTTATTCAATCAATTACACATGATGGGGAGCATGAATATGCAGGCATTGAATATCGTAGCACGCTCTATGATAGAGGATACAATTTAGCTATTTTTGATTCTTCATTATTTGATTGTGTATCTACAGAAACTATTCGAATTAAAGACTTAAAATATGATTATGAGTAAAAGTGATATTTTTGTTAGTTTTTAATGCTTAGACATTATAATGTGCTATATAACAAATATAGATCGAATTGCTTGACAAGCAAATGAAAATATGATATAATGTTGCAAATTGTAAATAAATTAGGAAGTGCCTGAGAAAATAGGTTGTATTAACTGTAAATTTATATTGAGGGAAGTGTTGAATTTAACCTGACCTTGATATTGAGGCGGGTTATTTTTGTTTTGGGGTGGAGAATAATTGAGCGCAGCTAAGATAAAAAAGAAATTGTGTTTTAATTGGGGACAATTTTTTTCGGCATTAATTTTGTGGTGTTGTGGTATCGTACTAGATATGCTACCCATATTATATAAAGTGATTAATATGTGGTTATCATCTACGCAAAAGAATCATTGGGGAACTTTATTTTGGAGTGATATTGAATTTATATATATTAATTTTAATGTTGCATTTTTATTGTTTTTGGAGTTGTTTTTTCTTAGAAAGAATAATAGGAAAGTTTCTAAAGTTTTAGGTGGCATTTTGATTGCCGTTACGTTGGTTTTAATTATAACTTATACAATAGCTTGCTTTAGTATTGGTTGGGAAACCCATGTAACTACTGAATTTATGAAGACTATGAATGTATTTACATTGTCGTTTATTATAATTTTGGGCATAATATATTTTATGATATCGTCATCTGAAATAACAAGAGAGGTAATAAAATGATGTTTAAGTTTATGTTAATTTTGCCAGTTGTGTTATTATTTATTGGATTGGTTTTTCTTGCGATACAGTTATTTAAGGTGTTATTTCGTGGTACGGAGTCAATAGTTGATAGTTCGTATAATTGTCTCGAAGATTCACCGGAAAAAGTTAGGATTGTATCTAGAAAATACGGAAATCGTATTCGTGGATCAGTAAGACTTAGTCAAGGAAGAATTAAATCAATGTCTGAGATTACTGCGAAGGAAACAAATATTATTTTTCCCTAAATTATGGAGCTGAGTTTATATGAAAGAGTATTTGAATGAATTTTGGACTAATTATAGTTTTATTCATAATTCAACAAAAGAGTTATATATATTGTCAGAAGAGTATGATGATGAACTGAGTTCTTTTATTCAACCAATAAAAGAACAAAAAGATTCTTTGGAGCATATTGTAAGAGCTTATACTCGGTATTCTTCTGTTAATTCCAACCTGGAAGAAACGGATAAAGATTATATAATGCAAAATCTAGATAAGGCTATGGGGCATACATTTCGATCTTTTTTCGATTGCGCTGATATTTTGAGTATAACATTAAGGGAAAAATTAAGCGTTGAGTTATGTAGGTACACTTATATAGATATTATTAAAGTTTGGCCAGAATATGAGAATATAAGAAAAACATTAATTGATATGCCTAAAAAAGTTGCAAAACTGAGGAATGAAAAGGATATTGCTCAAAAGAATGATGCTATAACTGCAATGGTCAAGAAATATAAGGATAATATTGATGAATTATTTTCCATATATGAAAAATTTACAAAGGATATATATCCTTTGTTAAATAAGTGATATAATGATTATAATTTAATGAGTACATTTTGAGTACAAAAACTTTCGGAAATAAAATCAACACGATGAAAAATGCAAAATATGGATAATGAAATCACGAAAAAGCAATGAAAATCACGGTGATTAAAAAAGCGGAAGTCGAGTGGGAATGACGAATGGCTAAAACAGCACCAACAAAGGTGCTGTTTTTTGTATATAAAAATTTCTCCTGAACACTTGATAAACACGGAAAGTTGTGGTATAATAATCGTACCACAACTTTAAATTTTTAGCAACTTAATAATACTTTACTCATATGAGGGGTACGCTATGTAAAAAGCGTACACTTTGTTTCGTCATACCCTTATGTGAGTAAGTTGCGTTATGATTTAAAGTGTGTGGTGCATTTTGAAACAGAGTCCCTGCGTTTTTTAGTGCGTGGCTCTGCTTTCGGGTGGACCACGCACTTTTTAATTTCAGGGGTATTTTATGGATGGAAACAAAAAAACCTGCTGTTTCTTCGGGCATAGAAAAATAGAGAAAAGAGACACTCTGAAAAGACGATTATATGAGATTATAGAAAACCTCATTGTTAATGAAAATACGGATACTTTTCTTTTCGGCAGTAAAAGTGAGTTTGACAGCTTATGCTGTGAGGTTGTTTCAGCACTCAAAGAAAAGTACACACATATAAAAAGGATTTATGTCCGTGCAGAGTATCCTGTAATCAGTGATGATTATGAAAAATATCTTCTCCAAAGCTATGAAGAAACATATTTCCCGCAAAAGGCGATAAATGCAGGTAAGGCGGTATATGTTGAGCGTAACTGTGAAATGATTGATAAATCTGATTTTTGCGTGGTTTACTATGACAAAAACTATGTACCGCCGAGAAGAAAAAACAACAAACGAGATTTATTGGATTATCAACCTAAAAGTGGAACAAATGTTGCTTTAAATTATGCTATTAAAAAGGGAACTTGTATAAAAAATGTATTTACTCAATTGCAAAGTAAAATGTAACGCCTGTAAGCAAATGTTGATTGTTATAAATACATTTATAAATATATTTTTCCCGAAAATCGTTGACGTGTATGTTGAAAAGTGATATAATGTATGTTAGTGTGGTTTCATCTATGAATCGGACAGTTGGTATAAGTCTTATGAAAGGCAATTTCCCTACAACGATTAATTTAATAGATAATGCTACAAGAACAAAATTGCAACAAACTTTAGAAATTTATAGAAGGTTTGTAATATTAGAAAATTAATATTTTCAGGAAAATAGTCTATTTATCATCCACCGTTTTCCATCTTGACTCAACACTACGATTATCACGCAAAACAATAAAGGAGGAACTATTGTGGATAATACATTAGGAATTATAAGTGAAATATTTGTATTGGTATTTAACATACTGATATATATGCAGGTGACGGTGCCGAGAAATAACGGCATTATAACAAAACTAATTATGTATGTAGGAAGCACACTGATTCTGTCGGTGTTTTTTGTGTGTACATACTTTCTGCGCTTTCCTGAAGCGTTGGCGTCGTTTGTTTTTGTAACACTTCCTTCGTTTATCCTTTTCTTTGCTTTGTCAAAGTACAAGGATTTCAGATTTTTTGTTACATTTTCCTTTCTTGATACGGCAACACTTATAATTACATTTTTTGCTAGATTTGTGGATATAGAATTCGGTCACGTTGCCGGCTCAGTTGCTTCAATAATTGTGATAGCTCTTATGTTGGTTTTATATATTAAAGGCAAACCTTTCTTTAAAAAATATACAGAGTTGCTTAAAAATGTAAAAGATGGATGGGCTAGCATGGCATTTGCGACATTTATGATATATTTTCTGCTGATTTTTTCGGCTACATATCCTATGCCGCTTATTCAACGTACCGAATATCTTTTATCATATGCAGCATTGTCTGTTACTTTGTTGACAGTATATGTAGTTTTCATAATATCATTGATACAAAGAAAACAATTATGTGATTTAAATGAGCAACTTATTTATGAGAAAAAATGGCACAAAATTGCCTATGAGGATGCACTTACCGGTCTTAAAAACAGAATGGCATACATGGAGAATATCAATAATCTAGAGAGAAATTTACCAAAAGATAGCCGAGTGTGTGTTATTATGATAGATATTGATAATTTTAAAAATGTTAATGATACAATGGGACATAAGGCAGGGGATGATCTTCTAAAAAATGTCGCTACTGCACTACAAAAAATCTTTTTTGATGTAGGGTGCGTGGTTTATAGATTGGGCGGTGACGAGTTTGTGGTTATAGCGTTGGAAGTTGCTCCTGAATATTTAAAATCAATTATTGATAACATTAATAAAACAAATGAGATCACAGAGCTTGGTTGCAGTGTATCTATAGGTTGTTCGGATGTTGATTTGTGTGAAAATAATGCATTTGAGCACGCGTTTGCGAGAGCTGACGAAAAAATGTATATCCAGAAAACTGAGAAAAAAGCTGTTCTCTAATTGGAATTTGTAGATAAATATAAACGAATGAGAAAGAGCTTTTATCATGTGCTCTCTGTTTGTTTTGGTTATATCAGATTAACCTCGTGAGTACAATTTGAGTACAAAAATTTTGGGAAATCAAATCACGACACAAAAAATCGTGAAATCTGAATAATATAAACACGAAAAAACAGCAAGACACAATATGATTAACTTCCCGTAAGTCGAGTGGGAATAATACCGTATTCAAAAAGCCCTGATTTTCGGGGCTTTTTCGTCACTTTATGTTATTATGAATTTTTATAAGATAATAAGCAAATATGATATAGAAAAGTGAAATAGATTCATAAGTGAGGGACGCTGTATGTTTATTAGAAACTCAGATGGTACAGGTTGGGAAGGACATATAAGGTACAAATGGTCAGTTGTAAGAGAAAACCATTTAAGATTAATTCCAATGGGAGATTCTATGCCTTCAATCGAAGAAATTTATCAGTCGTATGGTGTTTGCCAGGCATTAGAAGTTCCAAAACAGTTATTAAATACAGATAATTTCGATTGCATATATAGATTTCTTTACGGTTATTCTGTCGAGGAATTGATGGAGGAAAGTGAATCAGATAAAACACGTTATAAAAAGTACATTCATGAACCGCAAGAATGGACATTGCAAATGGTTATGTCAATGGATTGGAAAATGTTTTGTCTTGCCTATTATGCATTCCTTGGTGCTAATAGTGATTTTGAATCAAAGGCGTGGAATGTTTTAGAGTACATTTTTGTAACATTAAAGAAAACACCTGCAATTTTAACTTCGCTTCTGGAAATCAATAATATGGATTCTGATTCGGAATCGTGTTTGGCATTCTGGGAAACCATATACGATGGGCTTCAAACAAAAATTTTTGAGGGGTTAAAGGAAGATACTTGTTACAGGGCATTTCTTTCAATGCTCAACGTTAGACACATATTTTCTGATGAGAGGTATGAATTCCTGAAAAACAAGTGCTGCAAATTTTTCGATGAAGTCGCAAAAAAAAGAATTGATAATGCGCAAAATAAAAAGTATAGTGTTAGAGAATTGACAAATTTTAACATCGAGTTATTATTCTTTTATGAGGATTATTTCAATTCATCGGATAATAATGAAAAATTAAAGCAGTATGTAACAAATTCAGTTTTTAACCTACTACTCGCTAAAGCTGACAAAGTTGCGATAGCGGAAAATTTTCTCGGGGCTGATGAAATTTATGAAACAGCATTACAATATGCACAATCGGATTCTGACAGAACTTTAATTCAAAATAAGCGAAATAAAATAACAGATTCTGTTTCCATTGCCAAATTGACACAAGAAGAGGCAATGCGAGAATATGAAAAGAAACGTGAAGAAGAACTGGAAGAAGTCCGTCGCAGAAATAAAACATCGGATATTGTTGGTAATATTTTGTTAGCACTTTTCTTAAGTAGTATTGTTTTAGCAATCCTATTTGGTATTCTTGCCTTATTGGGCGTTTTTAAACCATTTTCCAAGATTGTTTTTGTTGCTTCCCTTAGTATAGTGGTATTTTTTTTAATTATGCTTAGCAAATTTAAGTAAATGTTTTTCGTAGGTGTTTGAGTGCTAGAACACCGACTACACTTTTTATTGAATAGTGGAAATAAAACGAAAATCCCCGAAAACCTTGAAATATCAAGATTTTCGGGGTTTCTTTTTTGCATAAACTACAGATGTATATGTTAAAGCTGAAAGTACGGAAGTAGTAAAGCAGATAAAATATTGACATTGTTCTACTTTTGGTATATAATATAGATAAATGAGGTGTTAATATGGATATACTAACAATAAAAGAAGCGAGTTTAATGTGGGGAATTTCTGTAAGAAGAATTACTGTTTTATGTAATGCGGGCAGAATTGTTGGAGCAAAGAAAATTGCAGGTGCTTGGCTTTTGCCAAAAGATGCAGAAAAACCCGCTGATGCAAGGGTTAAATCGGGAAAATATACAGATTGGAGAAATAAAGCAGATATGTCATCTAAAAATTTTGAAAGTAATTTAAAAAATCTAAAAGGAACATTCGCCGTAGAAAGTATGACGGTTAGTGAAGAAAGTGTAAAAAACCTTAAAAAAATTGATAGCGGCAAAGTAAGCTATACTGATGTAATCGAAGAATTAAAGCTTAAATATATGCAGAGGGCGTAACTATGTTTTCAAAATATGATGTTTATACAACTACTCAATCAATTTATTGTTATCCCGATAGTAATGTGTTGAAAAATAAATTAAATATAAGAAATAACAAGCTTTTAAAAACCGCAGAAGAAGAGATTACTCTGATTAAGCAAATGGAGCTTTTGAAAAATCCTATAAAGGGTAATTTTACCAAAGCTCACCTTATGAATATACACAAGTTTATTTTTGAAGATATTTATTCGTTTGCCGGAAAAATCAGACGAGAAAAAATAAGTAAAGCAGATACAATGTTTTATCCACCGAACTTGATTGATAGGGAGCTTGATAAGGTATTTGCCAAAATAAAAGAGGAAAATATGCTCAGAGAAACAGACGAAGAAAAGGTTTTTGATAATTTAGCATATGTGATGACAGAACTCAACATCATACATCCCTTCAGAGAAGGCAATGGTCGCTCTATCCGTGAATTTATTCGTCTTATGGCAAAGCGTATGGGATATGACCTGAATTGGGGAAATGTAGATAAAGAGGAAATATTGGAAGCTTCAATATTATCTGTTGATAATTACAAGGTACTGATAAAAATACTTAGGACTTGCGTGGAATAGTTTCGTGAGTACAATTTGAGTGCAAAAATTTCCGCAAATAAAAATACCACGATAAAACTGTGAAATATGGATAATAAAATCACGAAAAAGCAATGAAAATCACGGTGGTTAAAAAAGCGGAAGTCAAGTGGGAATAATACCAACTGGCTTATAGTGCTAAAATTTGGACAAAAGAATATTTAAGGAGTATAACCAAATCGGTTATACTCCTTATTTTTGACGAAATATAATATTTTTCAACCTTGTTGACTTTTCAACAAGGTTTTGTTATAATATACTTGTTAAAATTTCAATAAGTATATCTTTAGGAGGTTTAGTCGATGGAAGAGCGTTTTGAAACTTTTACTGTTCTGTTAAATCGTATAAGTCGAAATATTCGTAAAATTAAGAATGAAGAAATGGCAAATTACGAATTAAGAAGTCCGCATATTTCCTGTCTTTATTATTTATATATATCTAAAAGTCTCACAGCAAAAGACCTTTGCGAGCGATGCGAGGAAGATAAAGCGACCATTTCAAGAAGTCTTGATTATCTTGAAAAAAACGGATATTTAATATGTAAATGTCAGAACAAAAAAAGGTATAATTCTCCTTTTGAGCTCACAGATATGGGTATCGGTGCCGGAAAAAGAATAGCAGATAAAATCGCGTCTGTTCTTGATGAAATAAGTCTGGGGATTTCTGATGAAGACAGGGGTATATTTTATCGCAGTCTCAATATTATCAGTGAAAATATAGACAGAGTTGCAAAATCATATACAAGTAAGAACTAGTTGTGTTTTTATCAAGCTTTTATATGTTTTTTAAATAATGAGCTATTAAATAATATTTTGAAAGGAAAATGATAAAATGAACGAAAAATACGAGGCTTTATTCACACCCTGGAAAATAGGAAATGTGGAAATCAAAAACAGAATCGTAATGTGTCCTATGGGCGGAACATCGCTCTTTGGATGGTTTGAACTTACCGGATGCGGATTTGACAAAGAAGCAGCAAAGCTTTTTCTTGAAAGAGCAAACAACAATGTTGGTCTTATTATTCCCGGCATTGCTCCTCTTCGTGATACTTTTTTCGGGAAGTGGCTTTGGCAAAATCCTAAAATGTTTGATGAACTGAAAGAATTTATGGATGAAATTCATAAAACAGGAGCTAAGCTTTTTGTTCAGCTTACCGCAGGTATGGGAAGAAGTTGGGCGATTACAGAACTTGTTGCACCACTTCATAGAAATAAAATCACACGTGCTATTGTAAAACCTATAATAGATACAAATCACGAACTTGCAAGTCCGAGTCCTCAGCCTTCAAGATGGGCACATGATATTATCTGCCCTGAAATGACCATTGAGCAAATTCATGAAATTATAGAAGCTTTTGCAAAAACTGCAAAGCTTTGCCGTGATGCGGGTGTGGACGGTGTTGAGGTTCATGCAGTGCACGAAGGTTATCTTCTTGACCAGTTTGCAATAGAATTTTTTAACAAGCGTACCGATGAATACGGCGGAAGCTTTGAAAATCGTTATCGTTTTGCGGCAGAGGTTGTAAAAGCAATCAAAAAAGAATGTGGTAAGGATTACCCCGTATCACTTCGTTATTCCGTTGAATCTAAAATGAAAGGTTTCTGCAAGGGTGCTATGCCCGGTGAAGATTATGTGGAAGTCGGCAGAAATATGGGAGAATCCGAAAAGGCAGCTAAATATTTGCAGGATGCAGGATATGATATGCTTAACGCCGATAACGGTACATACGATTCATGGTATTGGGCACATCCACCGATGTATATGCCTCAAAACTGCAATCTTGATGATGTATCACACATCAAGGAATTTGTTTATATTCCTGTAGTGTGTGCAGGACGAATGGACGCGGAGGTTGGTGCAAAGGCAGTTCGAGACGGGAAAATTGACGCTGTCGGTGTTGCCCGTCAGTTCCTTGTTGATCCTGAATGGATAACAAAACTGATTGAGGACAGAATCGAGGATATCAAGCCTTGTATCTGTTGTCATAGTGCTTGCTTTAATTTCTCATCCTCAAAGGGACACGCAAACACACAAGACCTTACAGACACAATGGGGCTTGCACGTTGTGCGCTTAATCCGGAAACAATGCAGTCAAAGAAATATAGCGTTAAAAAAGCAAAGAAATCTAAAAATGTTGCTGTTATCGGCGGTGGCATAGGGGGTATGGAAGCAGCGATATTGCTTTCAAAAAGAGGACATAAAGTTACGCTCTATGAAAAGACTGATAAGCTTGGCGGTGTGTTTATCGCCGCATCCGCTCCTTCATTTAAAGAAAAAGACAGAACTCTTATTGCATGGTACATAAGAGAACTTAAGAAACATCCTATTACTATTAAACTGAATACCGAAATAACAGACGTTAAATCTCTTGGTGCTGACGAAATAGTTATTGCAACAGGCGCTAAAGCGAAAAACATCCCCGTAAAAGGTGCAGATAAGGCTAATGAAGCGATAGATTAGCTTCTTGGGAATAAAGATGTGGGTGAAAATGTTGCAGTAATCGGTGGTGGTCTTACCGGATGTGAAATAGCATACGACCTTTATCTGAAAGGTAAAAAACCAATAATTATTGAAATGCAGGATGACCTTATTACAACAAAAGGTGTATGCCTTGCCAATACAAGCTATCTCCGTGATTTCTTTAAAACAAACAAAGTTCCGGTTCATCTTGAGACGGCAGTATCAGAAATTGTGTCAGATGGCGTAACTGTTAAGGATAAAAACGGAAAAGAATTTACAATTAACGCCGATTCTGTAGTTTTATCAGTAGGCTACAATCCTACACCGATAGCTAAAAAGAGTGGCAAAATTCACATTATTGGCGATGCCTCAAAAGTTGGAAATCTCCGCACGGTTATTTGGGGTGCGTGGGATGTATGTATGAAGATATAAGGGAGGATTAAAAATGATACTTACCAAAGAACAACAAGCAATTCTTGATGGTGAAAAAGGCGAAACACTTGCAAAAGTAATGAAAACACTTGTTATGTATGGCGATGCCTTTGAAGCTGAAAAACTTGTGCCTATCACATCAAAATATAATCATTTAGTAACATCATTTGGTCTAAAGGTTATGGCACCTGTATATGACCTTATGCAAAAACTTCTTGATGCAGGTGTGTGTTCTGAGCAAAATTTCTCTGTAGATCCAAGACCGCTTGATAAAAATGTTCCTGCAAATTTTTTGCAGAATCTTGTGTTCAATAAGTTTATGTATACAAAGCAGGACTTTTATGAAAAGCAGCTAAAAGAACTCGGTCTTATGAATGATGATGCTTTTACTTGTACTTGCTATATGGATGAGATTGGAAATAAACCACAGAAAGGCGAAGTGCTTTCCTGGGCGGAATCAAGTGCGGTTGTTTATGCAAACTCTGTTCTTGGTGCAAGATGTAACAGAAATTCAGGAATTATTGATATAATGGGTTCAATCGTTGGCTATGTTCCGTATTTTGGTTTGCTTACGGATGAAGGCAGAAAAGCAACTTGGAAAGTTATAGTTAAAACAACAAAGAAGCCCGAAGCACAGCTTTTAGGTTCTGCAATCGGTATGAAGGTTATGGAAGATGTTCCGTATGTTGTAGGGCTTGACAAATGGATAGGAACTGAGCTTAACGATTCTGCCACATCATATCTCAAAGACTTTGGTGCGGCAACCGCCTCAAACGGTGCGGTTGGTCTTTATCACATTGAAAATCTTACACCTGAAGCTGTAGAGCTCGGCGAAAAACTAATCGCTGACGGAGCAAAGGAATATATCATCGATGATGCTGAACTTGAAAGAGTTCAGGAGAGTTACCCCGTAGTATGGAAAAATCCTGATGCAGAGCCGAAGCTTTGTTTTGTGGGTTGCCCACATCTGTCACTTCAGCAACTTAAGGATTGGACAGAAAATGTAGAAAAAGAACTGAAAGCAAATGGCAAGAAAAAAGTGGTTATCCCTACAGTATTTACTGCTGCTCCAAAAGTTCTTGAAGCCTTCAGTCAGACAGAATATGCTTCTCGTCTTAAAGCTACGGGTGTTGTAACATCGTATATCTGTCCCCTTATGTATATGAACAATCCGCTTTGCAAAAAAATGCCGGTTATAACATCCTCCAATAAACTTCGTACATACACAAGTTCAAAATACTACAAGGACGAGGAAATATTAAACATCATTTCGGGAGGTAAAAGATAATGAGAACATTTAAAGGCAGGGTTGTTACACCCGGAACAGTTACTGCAGAAGCTTTGGTATCAACCGAAGGGTTTAATACACTTGCTTCTTTTCAGATGGCACTTCAGTTTGGGGATAAAGAAGTAAAATGTGGTGACCAAAATAATAAAGATATTCACGGAAAGCCTATGATAGGCAAAGCGCTTTGTCTTCCTCAGACAATAGGCTCAACAACAGGTGGACTTGTGCTTTACTGTGCTTGCGCTTTGGAAAAGAATCCTGCGTGTATGCTTTTTGCCAATCATATAGACTCACTTGCGGCTGCAGGTGCGGTTCTTGCTGATGTGTGGGTTGATAACATTTCGATGCCGGTAATAGATTGTCTGGGTGACGAGTTCTTGGAATATGTAAAAGACGGTATGGAAATTACAATAAAAGAAGACGGAATTGTAGAGGTAGTTTGATACTAAAAAATCGAGCAAAGTAAAATAATATGGAGATTAGAGAGAAAAAACTTGAATATTTCCGTTAAACACTAAAAACAAATTTTTTTAGTATTATAAAAATTTTGCCGAGTGGGAATAATAGCGCAAAACCAAAACAGCTTGAACGAGTTTGTTCGAGCTGTTTTTTTGTTTGAAAAAATTTTTTTTATTTTTCAAAAACGCTTGAAAAAAATGGTATAGTATGATACAATATGTAGTAATTTGGCAAAATATGGAAATACTGTATATAGTGTTATGTTTAAATATATCAAAAATGCTTTTTTGCAAATTATTTAAAAAAAAGAGTATAATAACTGTACGTTACAAATGTTCTTTGTATATGGAGAAAAAACTATGAAGAAAATAGACACAACAGTCTTAAAAGAAACTAAATACATTGCGGCATGGGTGCTTATACTTAGCGTTCTTATGCAGGCGGTGTTTCTGATTATAGGGAAGTGGCACTATTCTGTGTTGCTTGGCAATATTTTAAGTGGAGTTTTTGCTGTTTTGAATTTTCTTTTAATGGGAATAACAGTTCAGCGTGCCGTTTTTAAAGAGGAAAAAGAGGCAAAATCAATGATTAAAGTTTCGCAACTGTACAGAAACTTTATGATTCTTGTAGTGACAATAATCGGCGTTGTTTTACCTTGTTTTAACACGGTTGCGGTAATTGTACCGGTATTTTTTCCGAGAATAGCAATTGCCGTAAAACCTGTATTTAATAAAAAATAATTATGACAATCTGAGAGATATGAGGTGATATGGAGAATGAAAAAAGAACGCCGTAAATTTACGGTACTTGATATAGTTTATATCCTTATGATGGTTTTGCCGATTGTGGCAGGGCTTGTTCTGAAAGTTTTGACAAAGCCCGTGAGTGAGGGAATAAGCATAAGCGGTGCACAGATTTACTTTAGCCTACCCATGCCGATTCAGGACCTTATTATAACTGAATCACAGATAAACTCATGGCTTGTTATGATAGCGATTCTGGGACTTTGTCTGTTTTTGACACGCGGACTTAAGACGAGAGATGTATCAACAAGACAGCACGTTGCAGAATGGATTGTCGAAAAAGTTGAAGCAATGGTTGTAGATGCGATGGGCGATTATTTTAAAGGCTTTGCCTCGTTTATTGCCGCAATTCTTGCGCTTTCAGGATTTTCAAGTCTGATTTCACTCTTTGGCCTGTATCCGCCGACGTCGGATATAAACATAGTAGGTGGTTGGGCAATTCTTGTGTTTATGCTTATAACGTATTATAAGTTCAAGTGCGGTCCGATAAGATATCTTAAAAGCTTTGCAGACCCCGTTGCATTGACACCGCTCAATGTAATAAGTGAGGTCGCAACACCGCTTTCAATGGCTTTCCGTCACTACGGAAATGTACTTTCAGGAGCAGTTATTTCTGTTCTTGTTGCAACGGGTCTTCAGGGCCTTTCCGGCATTTTGTTAGGCTGGTTACCGGGTTTTCTCGGTGAATTTCCTTTGTTCCAGATAGGACTTCCCGCAATTCTTTCCATCTATTTTGATGTGTTCAGCGGTTGTCTGCAGGCATATATATTTGCAATGCTCACGATGATGTATGTTTCGGGCGGATTCCCTATGGAAGAATACTTTACTAAAAAAGAAAAAATTAAAAATAAAAAAGTGGAGGTAATTTAAAATGTTAGAATTAGCTATTGGTATTATTTTGGGTGGATGTGCACTTGGTGCAGGTTGTGCAATGATTGCAGGTGTGGGCCCCGGTATCGGTGAAGGTAACGCAGTTGCAAAGGCGTGTGAGGCAATCGGACGTCAGCCGGAGAGTAAGGGCGATGTAACATCAACAATGCTCATGGGTTGTGCGATTGCGGAAACAACAGGTCTTTATGCACTTGTAATTGCAATCTTGCTTATATTCGTAGCACCAAATACATTTGTAAACATTCTTTTGAACGCTATCGGCTGATAAAAAGGAGAACTGACTATGCAAAGTTTAGATGTCATTTCTGTCAATTTGTGGCAGATTTTGATTTCTCTCATAAATCTTGTTTTGCTGTTTCTCATTATGAAGCGTTTTCTTTTCAAGCCAGTTAAGAAAGTGCTCGCTGCACGTCAGAGCGAGGTCGATGCACAGTATAATGCTGCAGAGCTTGCCCAAAAAGAGGCAGACGAGAACCGTAAAGAATGGCAGGAAAAGCTTTCGGGTGCCGGTATAGAAGCGGACAATCTTATTCAGAAAGCAACAGATAACGCAAAATACCGCAGTGAAAAACTTGTCGCAGAAGCAGAAGAAAAGGCAGAGAGCATAATTCGCAACGCCAAAACTGCGGCAGAGCTTGAAATGAAAAAAGCAGCCGACGGCATCAAGCGTGAAATTGTCGAGGTTTCGGGTGCACTTACCGAAAAGATGCTTGAGCGTGAAATAAACAACGAAGACCACAGAGCTTTGATTGATTCGTTCATTGAGAAAGTCGGTGAGAGCAATGAATGATATCGGCAAGGAATACGGAACAGCACTGTTCATGCTTGCCTGCGAGGAAAACTCTCAGGAGGAATATGCAAAGGCACTTAAAACAATAACGGGTGTTTTTTATGATAATCCTGAATATATGGATTTTCTCGCATCTCACGGAATCTCGCTTAGCGAAAGATTAAAAGCCATCGAAACTGCCTTTGGAGACCACGTTCCGTCACAGGTTCTTTCCTGTGTTCAGCTTATGTGTGAAAAGGGACGTATAGAAAACTTTTTTGAAGCGGCAGAGGAATACAAAGCATTGTTTGATGCTTCAAAGCATATATCGGTTGCAAAGGTTACAAGTGCAGTCGAGCTTACAGACGACGAAAAGACAGGACTTTATAACAAGCTCAAAGCAATGTCGGGCGGAGAAGTTGCAACGGATTATTTTGTAGACGAATCCCTGATAGGCGGACTTATAGTAGAGCTTGACGGCAAAATAATGGACGGAAGCCTGCGTAACCGTTTGCGTGAGGTAAAGGATGTGATAAATTTATGAATACAAGACCTGAAGAAATCAGTAATGTAATAAAAGAGCAAATCAAAAATTACCGCTCAAAAATTAAGATGAAAGAAACCGGAACCGTTATACTTGTAGGCGACGGTATTGCACGTGTTTACGGTCTCCGTGAATGTATGGCAAGTGAGCTTCTTGAATTTGAGGACGGTAGCTTTGGTATGGCTCAGAACCTTGAAACAGAGACTGTTTCTGTAGCGTTGCTTTCAGATAACAACAATATAAGAGAAGGCTCTGTTGTAAAAAGAACCGGCAAGGTGTTGTCAGTGCCCGTAGGCGAGGCAATGCTTGGCAGAGTTGTAAACGCATTGGGTGAGCCGATTGACGGCAAGGGCCCGATTACTGCAACTACGACAAGACCTATTGAGTCAGAAGCGCCGGGAATTATAGAAAGAAAAAGCGTTTCAGTCCCCTTGCAGACAGGAATCAAGGCTATCGACAGTATGATTCCTATAGGCAGAGGTCAGAGAGAGCTTATAATCGGTGACAGACAGACAGGTAAAACCGAAATAGCTATTGATACTATAATCAACCAGAAGAATTCTGATGTTATATGCATCTATGTAGCAATCGGGCAAAAAAACAGTTCTGTTGTTCAGCTCACAAATGAGCTTGCAAAAGCAGGTGCAATGGAGTATACAATAATTGTTTCGGCTTCTGCATCTGAATCAGCACCGCTTCAGTATGTTGCGCCATACTCAGGTTGTGCAATGGCGGAATATTTCCGTGAGCAGGGAAAAGACGTACTCATAATCTATGATGATTTATCAAAGCACGCTGTTGCATATCGTGCACTTTCACTGCTTATACGCCGTCCTCCGGGCCGTGAGGCATATCCGGGCGATGTATTCTATCTGCATTCAAGATTGCTCGAAAGAGCGGCTTGTGTCGCTCCTGAATACGGCGGGGGTTCAATAACAGCACTACCGCTTATTGAAACACAGGCAGGTGATGTTTCAGCGTATATCCCGACTAACGTAATATCAATTACCGACGGACAGATATTCCTCGAAACCGAACTTTTCCACGCAGGCGTTATGCCGGCGATTAACCCGGGTATATCGGTGAGCCGTGTTGGTGGTTCAGCACAGCTTAAGGCGATGAAAAAAGTATCGGGCGAGCTCAAACTGCTCTATTCTCAGTACAGAGAGTTGCAGTCATTTGCACAGTTCGGCAGTGATCTTGACGCAGATACAAAGTCAAGACTTGCACTTGGTGAGAGAATTGTTGAGGTGCTTAAGCAGGGCAAAAATGCTCCGGTACGTGTAGGATGCCAGGTTGCGATCGTGTATGCGGTTATTAACGGATATCTTAACGATACACCTGTTAAAAAGGTTAAGGAATATGAGCGTGATTTGTACGAGCTCCTTGAAAATAAATATATGAAATTCCTTGAACGTGTTGAGAGCGGTTCATGGGATGAAGAGGATGAAGCAGAACTCAAGTCAGCACTTCTTGAGATGAAGAGGTGAGACGATGGGTGCTGATATTAAACAACTTCGCACACGTATAAAAAGCGTTGATTCAACCTTACATTTGACCAAAGCGATGGGGCTTGTTGCGTCTTCGAAAATCCGCAGAGCAACAGAGTCTATGCATATGGGTCTTGAATATTCGGGTGCATTAGCGGAGACTGTTGACACACTTTCAACCTATGCAGAGTGTAAAAAAAGCGTTTATATGAAAAACCGTGGCGATGATAAAACTTGCCTTATAGTTGTTGCAGGCGACCGTGGACTTGCGGGCGGATATAATGCGAACATATTCAGGCTTATGCGTGAGTATCCGGACGCAAAGGTCATTCCGATAGGTAAACGTGCCTGCGAGCGTTATGGTGATGAAATTGTTTATGCTGAGAATTTCAGTTACGATGATGCTAAGGCGATAGCTGATGATGTATGTCGTGACTTTATTGACGAAAAGTTTGACAGATTTGGTGTTGTGTGCACGAAGTACCATTCACTTATGTCGCAGGAAGCGTATGTAAAATGGCTTCTTCCGCTCGAGGAATCAGATAATGCATCTGCAACGAGTGCAGTTTTTGAGCCTGACGAAATAACGGTGCTCAATGCTGTTATTCCTGAATATATAGCGGGAATGATTATATCATGTGTCAAGGAAAGTTTTGCATCAGAGCTTGCCGCACGTCGTGTTGCAATGGATAGTGCAGGTAAGAACGCACAGGAAATGATAGACCGACTCGGTCTTGAATATAACCGTGCAAGGCAAGGTGCGCTAACGCAGGAAATCACCGAAATTGTAGCCGGAAGCGGCGTATAACCTGGTCAAAGGAGAAAAAACAAATGTCAGATATAGCTAAAGGAACTGTTTCGCAGGTTATGGGACCTGTCGTAGACGTTTGCTTTGAAGAAGGCTTTTTGCCTTCAATATATAACGCATTGACAATGCAGATTGGCGAGAAAACTCTTACTGTTGAGGTTGCACAGCATATAGGTGATAATGTTGTGCGATGCATTGCAATGTCATCCACTGACGGACTTAAAAGAGGAACTCCCGTTACCGATACGGGTAAAACAATAAGCGTTCCCGTAGGCCGAAAAACACTCGGCAGAATTTTTAATGTCCTCGGTGACACTGTAGATAATAAGCCGTTTGACGCTGATGTTGAGGAGTGGAATATCCACAGACCCGCACCTGCATATAGCGAGCTTTCTACATCAACCCAAATCCTTGAAACGGGTATTAAAGTCATTGACTTGATATGTCCTTATTCAAAGGGAGGTAAAATAGGCCTTTTCGGCGGTGCAGGCGTTGGTAAAACCGTACTTATTATGGAGCTTATCAATAACGTTGCAAAGCAGCACGGCGGTCTTTCGGTCTTTACTGGCGTTGGCGAAAGAACACGTGAAGGAAACGACCTTTATAACGAGATGAACGAGTCGGGAGTACTTTCAAACACAACCCTTGTTTACGGTCAGATGAACGAGCCTCCCGGTGCGAGAATGAGAGTAGCACTTTCGGGACTTACAATGGCTGAGTATTTCAGAGACGAAGAACATCAGGACGTGCTTTTGTTTATTGATAACATTTTCCGTTTCACTCAGGCAGGTAGTGAGGTTTCGGCACTGCTTGGCAGAATGCCGAGTGCCGTTGGATATCAGCCTACACTTGCTAATGAAATGGGTAATTTGCAGGAGCGAATAACATCAACCAAAAACGGTTCAATAACATCAATTCAGGCAGTTTACGTTCCGGCGGACGACTTGACAGACCCTGCTCCGGCAACTACGTTTGCACATCTTGATGCAACAACTGTTCTTTCAAGAAATATTGCATCTCAGGGTATTTATCCGGCGGTTGATCCGCTTGAATCTACAAGCCGTATTCTTTCACCCGAGATTTTGGGCGAGGAGCATTACACGGTTGCAAGAGAAGTTCAGAGAATCTTGCAGAGATATGTTGAATTGATGGACATTATTGCAATTATGGGTATGGACGAGCTTTCAGACGAAGATAAACTGCTTGTTGGCAGAGCGAGAAAAATCCAGCGTTTCCTCTCACAGCCGTTTGATGTTTCTGAAAAGTTTACAGGCTTCCCGGGTAAATACGTATCGCTTTCTGAAACAATACGCGGATTTAAGGAGATTATTGAGGGTAAGCACGACGATTTACCCGAATCTGCATTCCTCTATGTAGGAACTATTGATGAAGCGGTTGAGAAGGCGAAGAAGGTGGCAGGATGAAAACATTCCCATTGAAAATTGCGTCTCCTGACGGCGAGCTTTTTAACGGCGATGCGGTTATGTTAAGCGTAAGGGGAACAGAGGGCGAGCTTGCAGTTATGGCAGGGCATATTCCCTTCGTTTCTTCAATCAAACCGTGTGAATGTAAAATATCATTTAGCGACGGCACTGAAAAAACTGCCAATACAGACGGCGGTGTTCTCTCCGTTTCAAACGATAAAGTTTTGTTGCTCTCAGGCAACTTTAAATGGACTGAATAAAATTACGAACCAACCGATTTCGGTTGGTTCACTTGCTTTTTTTGGGAAAGTATGATATGATTTATGTGGTTTGAGATAAAGGTTGTTTTTTGCGCTAACTTGACACGAGGATAGTAAGGGTGTCGAATATTGTCAAAATATGAAGAATTTGTAAAATTTGATGAAAAAAAAGAGGGAATTTGGATTTTATAGCGAATACTTATATACTTTTGTTTTATGGAGGTATATAGTATGAACAAAAAAGTAATTACACTGCCGATTTCAGGGAGTATGAGAATTTCACACTGTAAAAAGTTAGAATGCGCACTGCGGGATTTCATCAAATCAACAGGAGGGAGTTACTATGATGATGAAATTTCAAATGGATTAATATCGCTATATTTTAAATTAGATAATGAAATTTGCATTGAACAAAAAGTCCATATAAGGCAGGAGAAGTATGTGTGTTATACAACACTGTCTTGTTATATCAATCCAAGTCAAAAGGAACAGCTTATAAAATATATTAAAATTGCAAATGGAATCAATAGAGAACTTGATTACGGAAATTTTGAGATCAATGAAAAAACTGGCGATATTATATTCAAAAGTGTTTATGAACCTGACGAACGAGTGTGCATGGAATCATTAGACAAACTCATTGGATATCCAAGATATATAATAAACAAATACGGATATAGATTATTTGTTGCTTGTAAAGGAGGGAAAGATAATGATATACAATTTATTAATACATGAAATGGTTAAAGAATGTTGTAAAAGATATGATGATATATGTTTTGTTTTGGAAGGAAATGCTTTGTATGGGGATGTTATTCATAGTATGTCTAAGGATGCTATGTGCATTCCTGTTTGCGATAGAATGATTTATGGGAAGGTAACACCTTCTTTCGGTTCAAAAAAATTCATTATAAATAGGATAAAAGCAAATTCGTTTATGCATTATGGTGAAAGATATAATAGTGAAAATATTATATCTGATATACTGTCTCTACAAAAATTATCAGAAGTAAAAGACAAAACAATTATTTTGATTCAGTGGAATTTTTCTTTGGATGATTTTTGGAGACTATTCATACAGGCATATATAGAAAAATACAAATTAGCGGAAACCGTGATAATACTGAATTTTAATAATAGCGATTATACGATAAAAACAGATTTTCAAAATGTGGAAATTAAAGGTTCGTATGAGGCGTTTTGTGATGTTGTTTGCAAACGAAAGGAAATATCTTTGGAGTCATTTAAAATTAATGATGAAACGATCGAATTTTTTATGGATATAAATTCTACTAAAGGTAAAGTGATTAGATATATCAGAGAAAACTTGATAGATGAAGAAAAATTAAATTTATCTTATTTTAACTATCTTAAAGATAGAAAAGTTAAAAAATTTGGTTTGACAGATTTTGATTTTTATAAACTTGTTTATGATGAAATGATAAAAAGAGGAGAAGAGAAATTAGCAAAGAAATTTGCAAAGACATGGAGATAGAGGGGAAATACATATGATAACTGTTAATGAGTATACGCATAAAAAGAATGAATTATTAGACGAATACGAAAAGAGAGTAAGAGAATGGTTGAAAGAAAAGGGAGAAAAAGAAATTGCTGACAAAATCCCCTTTTTCAGAGATGGTGTTACATGTCCGGAGGTTTGGTTTAAACCAGGAAATGAATTTAGACCATTATTTATTCTTAAAGAGACAAGCTTAGGAGTAGATAAAATAGAGGAATTAAATGGTTTTTTAGATACTTGGGGGAATCAAACAAGATTTGAATTTGTAGAAAATCCGTTCGATGATGTTAAAGTTGGACAATTTACAACTTGGAAGAAGATCGCAGCACTTGCTAAAGGATTGGAGGATGCGCATAATGGGCTGGGAGTTCGTGAATACAATATTGATGAATTTTCTTATCAGCCGGGAGAAACATACCAAGGCGACATAGAAGGCTATCGCAAATATGGTTCCAGAACTTCAAATTCATTGTACAATGATATAATGAGTAAAATAGCAGTATTGGAAATCAAGAAAATAGGCGGAGGAACATTAGCTCAAAAAGAGTTGTCAATTGCAACTAGGTATTATTCTGAACATATTGAGCCATTTAAAGATTTGATATGTAAACAAATAGAGTTGATTAATCCAACTGTAATAATAGGATGCTGCAGAGAGTTTTTTACAGCTAATCTGTTAAAGGATATAGAAAATAAAACTAATGATATATTATGGATATATGGTTATCATCCAACCATGAATTCAACAAGGAATTTTTATTACAAGCCTTTGAATGAATTTATACAAAACAAAGAATGTTTTTGATTCAAACTTGATATGAACCTGATACTAGAAAGCTTGGCATCCAGATTATACAGTCTTTATATAACAAAAAACGAGGTTATTTATTGAAATACAACGAAGAAGAAACTAATCATAGATTTATATTGACTTTAAATCTGTTGTGGTGTATAATTCAAATAGGAAAAATATATTGTATGAGGTGACATATAATGCTTTTAAAGAACGGAAAAATACTTAATAAGGATTTTAAAATAGAGAAAAAGGATGTCTATACTGAAAACGGCAAGATTGCGTTTTCGGGTAATTCAGACGATGTAATTGACATAGCAGGTCTTACTGTTATTCCGGGACTTATAGATATTCATGCGCACGGCTATAACGGCAAGCATACGCCCGAATGTACATACGATGAATTAAACGGCATGTGTTCTGAAGTTATAAAGCAGGGTATAACAGGTATGCTTGCAACCACCAGTTCAATGACTAATGAGCAGTATAAATTTGCAGTAACAACGGCAAAGGAAGCAATGGAAAAGGGTACAGACGGTACTGAAATTCTTGGTATCTATCTTGAAGGTCCGTATCTAAATGCTGAGTTCAAAGGCGGAATGCTTGAGAAGAATATCCGCAAATTCGATAAGGACGAATACCTTGAGCTTGTAGAACTTTCAGGTAATAATATAAAGGTGATAACAATTGCACCTGAAATCGAGGGCAACCTTGAGGGTGTAAAGACAATAGTTGAAAGTGGCGTTATAGCATCAATCGGACACACTGATGCAACTGCTGATGAGGCAACCAGAGGCATAGAAGCGGGCATTTCAAATGCTACGCATCTTTTCAATGCAATGACAGGTCTTAAACACAGAGAGCCGGGCGTTGTCGGCGCTGTCTTTGACAGCGACATCACAGCCGAGCTTATTTGTGATGGCTATCATATAAACGAAAAGGTTATAAGAACTGCATACAAGGTTTTGGGCAAGGACAGACTTATCCTTATCAGTGATATGGTACCGTCGGCTGGTTTGCCGGAGGGAAGATACGAATTCGAGGGCAGAACTATAATAGTAAAGGACGGTACGGTAAAGCTTCTTGACGGAACAATCGACGGCAACATCAACTGCCTGTCCGAGTGTGTACGCCGTGTAATAAATTTCGGCATACCGTTTGAGGATGCCGTATATTGTGCAACATACAACCCTGCAAAGCGTATAGGCGTCGAGGACAGAAAGGGAAGCATTGCCGAGGGTAAGGATGCAGACCTTGTAGTAATTGACGATGCTTTTGATATCAAGTACGTTATAAAGAACGGCGAAATCAAGTATAAGAAAAACTAAAAAAACTCTTGACAAATCGAAATAGCAGGTATATAATACCAACATAACCAAACACAGGGGAGCCGGTGAGCCGTGCTGAGAGGGAGTAATCAAACTCCGACCCTTTAACCTGATGCAGATAATGCTGCCGTAGGAAGTCATACGAGATTCTAACGGATAATCGCATCAGATTATCCGTTTTTAATTTAAAGGAGAGAGTGGTATGAAAAACGTATTTGAAAATGTAAGAAAAAAATCACCTTTGATCCATAACATAACCAATTATGTTACGGTAAACGATTGCGCTAATATGCTCCTTGCTTGCGGTGCATCGCCAATAATGTCTGATGCAATTGATGATGTGGAAGATATAACAACCATATGCGGCGGACTTAATATCAATATAGGTACGCTTAACGAAAGAACAATCCCGTCAATGCTTTTGGCAGGCAAAAAAGCGAACGAGCTTGGTCACCCGGTATTGCTTGACCCGGTGGGGGCAGGTGCATCAGCATTGCGGACAAATACAGCTGTTGAGTTAATGGAGAACATAAAATTCACCGTAATACGTGGCAACATATCTGAAATTAAAACGCTTGCAACCGGTAGTGGTACAACAAAAGGAGTTGATGCTGATGTTGCGGACAAGGTAACGGAAGATAATCTGGAAACTGCAGTTGAATTTGCAAAAGCTTTTGCCAAAAAGACAGGTGCAGTTATTGCAATAACTGGCGCAATTGATATTGTCGCAGATGGAGAGATCGCATATTGTATCTATAACGGCACTCCGATGATGAGTACAATTACCGGCACGGGATGTCAGCTATCGTCACTGATCACGGCGTTTGTTACTGCAAATCCGGAGAATCCGCTTATGGCAACTGCGACGGCGGTTTGTGCAATGGGCTTGTGCGGCGAGATTGCTCACAAACGTCTTACAGACCTTGACGGAAATGCGACATACCGTAACTATATAATTGATGCAATGTATAATCTTGACAGTGACGCATTTATAAACGGTGCAAAATACAAGATAATTTAAGGAGAAATAAAATGTTTGATATAAAAAAGGTGATGTGTCTGTATGCCGTAACCGACAGAGCGTGGACAGGCAGACAAACACTTATTGAGCAGGTTGAGGACGCGATAAAGGGCGGTGTGACCTGCGTTCAGCTACGTGAAAAGGATATGTCCGACGATGAGTTTTTAAAAGAAGCACTGGAAATTAAAGAAATATGCAAGAAATACAGTGTTCCGTTCATTATAAACGATAACGTTGAGCTTGCAATAAAATGCGGTGCTGACGGCATACACGTTGGTCAGAGCGATATGCAGGCAAAGAACGTGCGTGGACTTATCGGTAAGGAAATGATACTTGGAGTATCGGCACAGACGGTAGAACAGGCCGTAGAGGCTCAAAATGCAGGTGCGGACTATCTTGGTGTCGGTGCGGTTTTTCCAACGTCCACAAAGAATGATGCTGATGATGTTTCTCGCGATACATTGCGTAAAATCTGCTCGACGGTGGATATTCCTGTAGTAGCAATCGGCGGTATTAACAAGGGGAATATTATGGAGCTTAAAGGGACTGATATTGACGGCGTGGCACTTGTTTCGGCAATATTTGCCGCAGACGATATAGAAAAAGAATGTAAAGACATTTATGCGCTCTCAAAAGCAATGATAAACCGTACAAAAACTGCTCTTACCATTGCAGGAAGTGATTCTTCGGGCGGTGCAGGTATTCAGGCAGACATCAAGACAATGACTGCAAACGGTGTATATGCAATGAGCGCCATAACAGCGCTCACGTCGCAGAACACAATGGGCGTCAAAGGTATATTTGAGGTAACACCGGAATTTTTAAAAGAACAGCTTGACTGCGTGTTTACTGATATTTTTCCTGATGCAGTTAAAATAGGTATGGTATCATCAAGTGAGCTGATAGAGGTTATAGCAGACCGCTTAAAATTCTATAATGCGCAAAATATCATAGTTGACCCTGTAATGGTAGCAACAAGCGGTTCAAGCCTTATTGAAACTGATGCAATAACTACACTTAAAGCTGAATTGTTGCCGATGGCAACTCTTGTAACACCGAACATACCCGAAGCCGAGGTTTTATCGGGAATAAAAATATCAAGCGAAACAGCGATGCTTTCTGCTGCAGAAACAATAAGCAAAACATATGGTTGTGCAGTTCTTTTAAAGGGCGGTCACAGCATAAACGATGCAAACGATTTACTGTATTCAGACGGCAAATACGAATGGTTCTGCGGTAAGCGTATAAACAATCCCAACACACACGGAACAGGATGTACGCTTTCATCAGCGATTGCATCGAATCTTGCTAAAGGATTTAGACTCAAAAGTTCAGTGGAACGCGCAAAGACTTATATTTCCGGTGCGCTCCTTGACGGAATGAATCTTGGCAAAGGTTCGGGACCGCTTAACCACGCATTTGATATATCGGGCGAATTTGCAGGGGAGGCGTAAAATGTCAGAAAAAAGAACATCACTTTTTGAAAACGGGCTTATATGGTTTGGTGCGGCGGTATCAATTGCCGAAATAATAACAGGCACATATTTTGCGCCGCTTGGGTTAGCAAAAGGTACGCTTGCGATAATAATTGGTCATATAATTGGCTGTGTTCTGTTGTTTTTTGCCGGAGTTATAGGCGGCAGAACACGAAGAAGTGCAATGGAAACGGTTAAAATGAGCTTTGGCGAAAAAGGGAGCCGTATATTTGCATTTTTAAATATTATTCAGCTTGTCGGGTGGACGGGCATAATGATTTATGACGGTGCTATTGCCGCCAACGGCATATGGGGTATAGGCAAGTATATATGGGCATTGGTGACAGGTGCGCTTATAGTATTGTGGATACTAATCGGTATAAAAAATCTTGGCAAACTAAACACAATTGCAATGGCAGCGCTGTTTATTCTCACTCTTATTATGAGTATTGTTATTTTTAAAGGCGAAACTGCAACGGTGTTAACTGATGGTGCTATGTCATTCGGTGCGGCACTTGAGCTTTCTGTTGCAATGCCGGTTTCGTGGCTTCCGCTTATAAGCGACTATACACGTGAGGCAAAAAAGCCTGTAAAGGCAACTGCAGTAAGCGTAATAACTTATGGTGTTATAAGTGCATGGATGTACTTTATCGGTATGGGTGCGACAATATTTACGGGCGAATATGATATAGCTCAGATTATCCTGAAAACCGGACTTGGCATTGCAGGACTTGTAATAATAGTTATTTCAACTGTCACAACAACGTTCCTTGATGCATATTCGGCAGGAATATCAAGCTCAACGCTTATAAAGAAAGTTAACGATAAATGGGTAGCAATAGCAGTAACAGTCATTGGAACAGTAGGTGCAATAGCTTTTGAGATGACAGACATAACGGATTTTCTGTATTTTATCGGCTCTGTGTTTGCTCCGATGATAGCGATACAAATTGCTGATTTCTTTATTCTTAAGCGTGACAGAACCAATATTGCGTTTGATTTACGAAATATTATTATATGGGTTATCGGATTTGTGATTTACCGTATTCTGATGCAGTTTGATATAGTTATAGGAAACACTCTGCCCGATATGGCGATAACGGTTCTGATTTGTATAGTAACGGATAAGCTATCAAAAAAGCTCTCAGTTTAAACTGAGAGCTTTTAAAGCGTTTTTTTATTTAATAACTCTTACTGCGATTACCTCGTCAAGAGCCTCAAGCTCTGCAACGATTTCAGGAGTTACTTCGTGGTCTGTGTTTATGATTGTGTAAGCATAATCGCCCTTTGACTTGTTAATCATTTCAGCGATGTTAACAGCCTTAAGTGCATCTGTGTACTTTGCAATCATATTAGGAACATTCTTGTGTATTATAGTTACACGTCCTACAGCGCCCATGGGAAGTGAACAGTTGGGGAAGTTAACAGAGTTAACTATATCGCCTGTTTCAAGGAATGTCTTGATTTCATCAGCCGCCATAACTGCACAGTTATCCTCTGACTCCTCTGTTGATGCACCGAGGTGGGGGATTGCTATAATTCCGGGCTGGTTGATTGTTTGAGCATCGGGGAAGTCTACAACGTACTTCTTAACCTTGCCTGATGCAAGACCTGCTTTAATAGCGTCATTGTTTACAAGTCCGCCACGTGCATAGTTAAGGATAACAACACCGTCCTTCATCATATCAATAGCTTCAGCGTTGATTGTGTCACGAGTTGCATCCATAAGCGGAACGTGAACTGTGATATAATCAGAAGCAGTAAATATTTCCTTTATATCCTTTACGCACTTAACGTGACGGTTAAGCTGTAAAGCATTGCTTACGCTTAAGTACGGATCATAACCAACAACGTCCATACCAAGGTGAATTGCTGCATTTGCAACAAGGATACCGATAGCACCAAGACCGATAACACCAAGTGTCTTGCCCTTGATTTCGTTACCGCCAAAGTTTGACTTGCCTTTTTCAACCTGCTTGCCGATATCATCACCTGAAAGTGTGTTTGCCCATGCGTTACCGCCGATAACGTCACGTGAAGCAAGAAGCATACCTGCTAAAACAAGCTCCTTAACAGCATTAGCGTTAGCACCGGGAGTATTGAATACTACAATACCTTTCTCTGTGCACTTTTCAATGGGGATATTGTTTGTACCTGCACCTGCTCTTGCAACTGCCTTAAGTGATGCAGGCAGTTCCATATCGTGCATCTTGAAGCTTCTTAAGATGATGCCGTCAACGTCAGCTGATGCATCGTCTGTAACTGCATAGTTATCGCCAAGACGGTCAAGACCGCAAGCGGCTATTTTATTAAGAGTAAGTATATTAAACATCACATATTCTCCTGTTCAAATTTCTTCATAAAGTCTACACGCGCCTGTACACCCTCAACCGGCATAGCGTTGTAGATTGATGCTCTCATACCACCAACTGATCTGTGACCCTTAAGGTTTACAAGACCTGCAGCAGTAGCTTCCTTAACGAACTTTGCGTCAAGGTCAGCATCGCCTGTAACGAACGGTACGTTCATAAGTGAACGGTCTTCCTTTGCAACAGTACCCTTGAAGAGCTTTGAAGAATCGAGGAAATCATAAAGGATTTTAGCCTTGTCTTCGTTTATCTTCTGAAGTGCTGCTATACCGCCCTGCTCCTTAATCCACTCAAGAACGAGCTTGAAGATGTAGATAGCATATGTCGGGGGAGTGTTGTAAAGTGAATCGTTATCAGCGTGTGTCTTATATGTAAGCATTGTCGGAGTTCCTTCCATCGGCTCTCCGATAAGGTCCTCACGAGCGATAACAAGAACAACACCTGCAGGACCAAGGTTCTTCTGTGCACCTGCAAAAAGCAAGCCGAACTTTGATACGTCCATAACCTCACTCATTGCATTTGATGAAATATCAGCAATAAGTGTAGCATCTGTCTGGGGGAGTTCTGTAAATCTTGTACCGTAGATAGTGTTATTGAAACAGATGTAGCAATAGTCAACCTCATCCTTTGATGAGAAATCAGCTGCTGTTGTCTTGGGTATGTATGAGAATGTCTTATCAGCAGATGATGCAACTCTGTTAACCTTTATATATTTTTCTGCTTCTTCAGCAGCTTTCTTTGCCCACTGGCCTGTTATGATATAGTCAGCAGCCTTGCACTTAACGCCAAGGTTTAACGGAACCATAGCAAACTGTGTTGAACCGCCGCCCTGAACAAACATAACCTTATAATTATCCGGAACGTTCATAAGCTCACGAACAAGTGCCTCTGCGCCTTTTATAATTTCGTCATAAGCCTTTGAACGGTGACTCATTTCCATAACGGACATTCCGCTTTCACCGCACTCAAGCATTTCTGCCTGTGCTTTCTTAAGTACTGATTCGGGTAACATTGACGGGCCTGCCGAGAAATTGTATACTCTACTCATATTAAAATACCTCCAATATATAATATTACATTATATTATACACCCAAAAAAACGCATAAGTCAATAGTTTTTTAGCGTTTTGAATGCATTTTTATACAATTTCTTCAAAAATACATCATTTTTTAGTATTTATCACTGCATTTGCGATAGAAAAAGCGATTTTTGACTGGTAATCATCGTCATTTAAAAGTTCTTCCTCCTTGGGATTTGATATAAAACCGCACTCAATTAAAATAGCGGGAGGTACCGGATTTTTCATAAGGAAAAGCGTATCAGATGCCGTTTTTACTGTATGTGTTTTTGCACCCGTAAGTTCTGCGATACTTTCCTGTATCATAACTGCCGTTTCTTCGGCTTCGGGGTGATTTCTTGAATAGAACACATGCAGACCGCCGGATTTCGGGTCAGAGAAAGAGTTCATATGGATAGACAGAAACAAATCAGCTCCGCTTGTGTTTATAATTTCAAGACGGTTGTGCATATCAGACACTTTCTTTTCGTGAAGAGTTTTCGCACTGCTGTCACAAATTGAATTATCATCTGCTCGTGTCATAACAACACGCACACCACGGCTTTCCAGAACTTCCTGAAGTTTGAGTGCAATCTCAAGATTTATGTCCTTTTCAATGGTTCCGTTTATGCCTATGGCACCGCCATCGGGTTCGCCGTGTCCTGCATCTACAACTACGGTATATGGTTTGCTCAACGATATTGTGGGAACAGTGCGCAGAGAAATCATAACAGCAATCGCTACTGCAAAGGAGAGGCAAATAAGAACAGCGGATTTTTTTCTTAATTTAATAATCATAACATCACCGTATATAAGATATTACGGTGATTTGGAAATATTACCAAAAATAAATTAAAAAATTTGGTAAAAAAGTCTTGACAAATGGATATAATAGTGTTATAATACTTTTTGTTCCAAACGAAATAGCGGGGTAGAGCAGTTGGCAGCTCGCAAGGCTCATAACCTTGAGGTCGGAGGTTCAAGTCCTCCTCCCGCACCCAGAAAATAAAGACAGTCAAATGACTGTCTTTATTTGTTTTTATATTACAATTTCGCAATATTTGCAATGTAAATCGCAAGAAAATCCATTTACAAATCCGAATTTTGTGGTATCATATAGATAATAATGGCAAATGGGGTGTAATTATGAAGCTGCAAATTGAAAATATGACATTGGAACAAAAAATAGGTATGCTTCTGTGTGCAAGAAGGTTTGAAGATAAAGAAGACATAGATTTCACACTTGAACTTATTAAGAAGCGTGCACTTGCGTGTGTTCAGGTTCCGTTTAATATGCCGGAAATGGTCAAGCTTATCAAAGAAACTGCCGACTATCCGATACTTATAATAAATGATATGGAACGAGGTTTTCCGACGTCGGATTTACCGAGTATTCCGTTGATTTCACTTGCAGCAGCAGGGAAAAAAGAATATTTCCGTGCATTTGCAAAAGGGGTTGTACGTGATGCGAAAAATGCAGGGTACTGTGGAACATGGAACCCGGTTCTTGATATATTAAAATGTAACGGACCATGTTCTGTTTCAAGGAAAGTCTCAGACGATCCGATGAAGGTAGCCGAAATGGCGGCAGAAATTGCTTCGGTATATAAGGAAAACAACTTCCTTGCATGCGGAAAGCATTATCCGGGGGGCGAAAATGAACCGGTGGATTCGCATATGCGTGAGGGCTCATCAGGAGCAACAGAGGAAGAGTTGATTAACTTTGACCTTGTACCGTATAAATATCTTATGGACAGAGGACTCCTCACAAGCATTATGACACGTCACGGTGTTTTTCATAATATTGACCCTGACCGTCCGGCATCACTTTCCAAAAAGGTTATAGATATAATAAGAAACATGGGATTTGACGGACTTGTATTTACAGACTCACTTGCAATGATGGGTGTTTTGCAGAAGTTTGGTGAGGAAAACACATACGGAATGGCAGTAGCTGCAGGAAATGATATAATCCTCACAAACTATCGTACGCCTACAAAACAGTGCTATGAAATGCTTATGGAGAATTATCGTGACGGTTTATTTACAGAAGAAAGACTTAATGAAGCGGTAAGCCACGTTCTTAAAGCACAGGAATACATCTCAACTGAGCCTGAGAATCCGACAGAGTTTACAACCGAGGATGAACAGATGCTTTATGATGTTGCAGGAGATTGCATAACAGCTGTTACGGATGAGGGTGTTGATGCTTCACTTAGCGGTAAGAACGAGGATAAACTGTTTGTTATTCTTACAGAAAATACAGGTGTTAACGAGGCTGCTCAGCAGGAAATAACTGATAACACATGGTATTTCCCGAACAAGATAGCAAACAAAATCAAGGAAACATTCCCGGGTGCCGGTATTGAATATTTTGTTGAATTTCCGGACGGAAGCCAGAACGAATACATATTAAACGAAGCAACAAAATATAAAGAGGTTATATTTATAACATTCTGTAAAACAGGTGCTTATTATGGTACTGACGGACTTACTCGTCGGGTTGAAATAGTTATAAACGCACTTGCGTATTCTGATAAAATTTCAGCGGTAGTACACTTTGGCAATCCGTTTGCAATGAAAGAAATTGAACATGTCCCGAGACGTATTTTCGGATACCATATTCCTGAATCACAGATTCACGCAATTGATGTTCTTGCAGGCAAAATTGAGGCAAAGGGAACAATGCCGTTTAATATAGAATTCGAATAAAAAACATTTAATTAGCAAGAAAACAGGAACAACGATAATTGTTTCTGTTTTTTTATTGACAATAATTGGGCGGTGTGATAAAATTAAGATATAAATTATATGCATCAGGGGGTAAAAATTATGGGATGCTTTAAACGTGCAGAATGGCGGAGCGGACTTACATATGAACAAACTTGTCGTACCTGCGGTAATGTTATGAGATATATGGATAATATACTTGATTTTCGTCCATGGTATCCTGACGGATTTGTATATTGTACAAAGTGCAAATCTCCGTTAAGACATAGCGAATTATATGCAATAGATGCACCGGCAGGACCGGTAGCCGGTCCGGGTACACCTGTAACAAGTGAAGGGAAGGGCGGTTTATTCTGCTCAAATTGCGGTAAAAAATTCAATCCCGAAGACCGTTTTTGTTCCGGATGCGGTGCAAAAAGATAAAGATAAAGGAAGATTTTATATCATATGAAAACAGAATACGGAATACAGATGTACTCACTACGTGATATTACAGAAAAATCAATGAAGGAAGCACTTAAAAAAGTCGCAAAAATGGGATATAAATACATAGAATTTGCTGGATTTTTTGGTCATACGGCAGAAGAAATCAAGGCGTGGCTGGATGATAATGGACTTGTCGCATCCGGCACACACACAACTCTTGACAAGCTCACACCGGACGTGATAGATGAGACTATAAACTACCATAAGGTTATTGGATGTGACAGGCTTATTGTTCCCGGCTGTGACTGGGATGCGCCTGAAAAGGCAGACGAGGTAATAAATGCCCTTAATAGTGCGCAGAAAAAGCTTGCAGAGAACGGAATAACACTTGGTTATCATAACCATTCTGCAGAGTTTTTCCCGACATCGGATGGAATAGTTTTTGAGGACGAAATAATAAACCGCACAGATGTAGAATTGCAGATTGACACATTCTGGTTATATAATGCAGGAATTGATGTTATTGACTATCTTGAACAGTACAAATCAAGAATAAGTGTTATACATCTTAAAGACGGTATCGCAGTACCTGAAAGTGACCGAAACTATAATGACGTCCACAAAAAAGCAGTAGGATTGTCGGTAGGACAGGGCAATGCGCCGATAATGGCAGTTCGTGAATGGGCAAATAAAAACGGGGTTTTGATGGTGGTTGAATCAGAAGGCCTTGACCCGACAGGACTTGAAGAAGTTAAGAGATGTATTGATTATCTGTGTACACTGGATTAATTTTGATAGCTTTGAGGTGAGAATATGGACGAGCTTTTTGGAAAAGTATCTCGATGCATTGATAATAAAACAGATAAATACCTGAAATTTCTTGAGGATATATGCAGTTTTGAAACGAACTCGGACGATAAAGACGGCATTAACGAAATGGTTGACTTTATACTTGAGCACGAGAAAGAAAACGACTATACCGTTGAAAGAAAGTCGTTTGAAAAATCGGGTGATGTAGTATGTGTTGACTATAGCGAAAACACTGAAAAAACCATAGCAATATCGGCGCATATGGACACGGTTTATGAAAAAGGTGTGTTTGGTTATCCGCCGGTAAGAAAAGATGATACATACATATACGGCCCCGGAGTTTCCGACTGTAAAGGAGGAATAGCGGTTGGTTTTCTTGCAATGTCGGCTCTTAAAGAATGTGGCTTTGACACCGCAAATATCAGAATGTTATTGCAGTCAGATGAAGAGGTAAGCAGTTCGTTTTCAGAAAAGGGGACAATAAACTATATATGCGAAAAGGCAAAAGACAGTATAGCATTTCTTAATATGGAGCCTGCACGTGTGGGCGGTCTTCTCGTTTCAAGAAAAGGAATTATAAAAACCGGGTTTGAAATTACGGGTAAAGCCGCACATTCTAAAGATGTAAATTATGGTATAAATGCCATAAACGAAGCGGCGTTTAAGATTACGGAAATTGCAAAGGCAGAACTTCCCGATACTATTAGCGTTAACTGCGGTATGATAAACGGCGGAACTGCTCCGAATGTTGTACCTGATAAATGCTCATTTACTGTTGAGGTAAGAATCTGCAAAGAAAGTGAATATGATAGTGCGATAAGCTTTTTAAAACAGATTGCAGAAAAGACATTTATTGAAGGTACTAAAACAGAGTTTACTGTGCAATCTACAAGAGTGCCTATGGAAATAAACGAAACCAACAAGGCGTTGTTTGATAAGGTGAATAAAATAAGTCAGGACTACGGTTTTGGAACACTTGAAATGAAATTCAGTCCCGGTGGTTCAGATGCAGCAGATGTAACAGCAGCAGGAATACCGGTTCTTGATTCATTCGGAATACTTGGCGGTAAATACCACTCACTTGATGAATATGCACATATAGACTCGCTTAACCGTTCAGCAAAATTTTTGGCTGCAGCTATTATAGAACTTTCAAAAGAGGATTAAAAGGAACTGCAACAGTAAAACTCTGATTTAAGGAGAAACAGATGGCACTTCATGTACTTGACGAGGCAAACAGATGCCTTGAATGTAAAAACCCAAGCTGTCAGAAAGGATGTCCTATAAACACACCCATTCCGACAGTAATAAAGCTTCTCAAAGAAAACAAGCTTGATGAAGCAGGCACAATTTTATTTGATAATAACCCGCTTACAACAGTCTGCAGCCTGATATGCAATCACGAAAATCAGTGCGAGGGACATTGTGTACTTGGTAAAAAGGGTATACCTGTTCATTTCTCGGCAATTGAGAACTACATATCTGATGCATATGCACCCAAAATGGTAAAAGGCCCTGCGGAATCAAACGGTAAAAAAGTAGCGATTATCGGCTCAGGTCCGGCAGGACTCACGATTGCAATAATCCTTGCACGCTATGGTTATCAGGTAACTATATTTGAGGGTAAGGACAAAATCGGCGGTGTTTTACGTTATGGAATTCCTGAATTCCGATTGCCCAAGAGCGTGATTGATGACTTACAGTACCGACACATTGAGCTTAAGGGAATAAAAATACGTCCGAACACAAGAATTGGTGATGCTATAGGTATTGACGACTTGTTCCGTGACGGATACAAGGCAATATTTATCGGCACGGGCGTATGGAAACCAAATTCACTGCATATAAAGGGCGAAACGTTCGGAAACGTACATTTTGCGATTAACTATCTGAATAACCCCGATGTTTATAAGCTTGGCGAACGTGTAATAATTATCGGTGCAGGTAACGCCGCAATGGATGTTGCAAGAACAGTATTGCGTAAGGGAAGCCGTAAAGCAACGTGTTTTTCAATAACCGAAAAGGTTGCGGCAAGCGACTATGAGTACAGTTATGCACAGCTTGAGGGAGTTAAGTTCCGGTTTAATTATAAGCCGGTAGAAATCAAGGATAATGGCGTGATATTCTCAAAGGTAAAAGAATATGAGGATGGAACACTTGAAGAAATCGAAGGCACGGAGGAATTCTTTCCGGCAGATTCAGTTATTGTATCAATAAGTCAGGGCCCAAGAAATGTCATTGCAAAAGCGACAAAAGGACTTGATGTAAATACACGCGGACTTCTCGTCGCAGACGAATCAGGTTATACAAGCCGACCGGGAGTTTTTGCATCAGGCGATGTAGTAAACGGCGCAAGAACGGTTGTTGAGGCTGTTGCACACAGTAAAGTCGTTGCTGAAACAATGCACCGATACATTGAAAGTCTACCCGAAGAGGGATAATAAAGGAGAAATGAAGCTATGAATATGGCATTAAAAGACGGAAAAAGAAAGGTAGTTACACTAAGCTATGACGATGCTGTTATTTTTGATAAGCGTCTTATGGAAATATGTGACAAAAACGGACTTAAGTGTACATTCAATTTAAACAGCGGCAATTACGGTGATGACACGTGGGATATGTCGCATGAAAAAGCCGTAGAACTCTACAAAAATTCAGGGCACGAGGTTGCAATTCATGGAATGACACATCCATTCTTTGACAAACTGCCCGCTACAGAGCTTATTAAAGAGGTTGTGCGTGACAGACAGAATCTCGAAAAAGACTACGGCACGGTTATCCGTGGCTGTGCATATCCGTTCGGTTCGTATAATGATGATGTTATAGACATACTTGAAAAGTGCGGTATCGTATATGCGAGAACTGTTAACAGTACGGAGAGCTTTGATTTTCCGGAAAACTGGCTTGCACTTGACCCGACATGCCACCATAACAACCCCAAATTGATGGAGATGGCGAAAAAATTCGTTGAAATGAAGCCAACTTTCGGCAGATGCCATATGTTCTACCTATGGGGACATAGCTATGAATTTGATAGTAACAACAACTGGGAAGTTATTGAGGAATTTGCAGAATACATAGGCGGACGTGACAATGTGTGGTATGCAACAAACATTGAAGTGTATGACTACATCGAGGCTTACAAGAGACTTGAAACAAGCTTTGATAATGATGTTATTCATAATCCGTCGGCAATTGATGTGTGGGTGCTTATCGGTGATGAAACTTATTGCATAAAATCAGGCGAAACACTTGTTGTAAACAATTAAAATCGGGTGCAGGCAATATGCCTGCACTTTTTTACTTCCATATATTACATTTGAAATCAGGTAAACTAATATGCTATAATTCATATATGGGAGGTAATGAAAATGAAAAAGATATTAGCAATGGCGTTATTGGTAACGTCGATAGGAATAAGTGCAAATGCGCAGAGTGTACATACCGTAGTATCGGGTGATAGTATGTGGAAGATAGCAGTTAAGTACGAGGTTGGATTAAGTGAACTCAAAACTGCAAATTCGCATATTGAAAATCCCGAGCTGATTTATCCGGGACAGACAATAAATATCCCCGGCAAGGATGCAACCGTAACCGACTACGAACAGGAGGTTATCCGCCTTGTAAACGAGGTCAGAAAACAAAACGGACTTTCTGAGCTTAAATATGACTGGGAGCTTGCCCGTGTTGCAAGATATAAATCGCAGGATATGAAGGACAACAGATATTTTGCTCATAATAGTCCCGTTTACGGCACGCCGTTTGAGATGATAAAGAACTTCGGCATTTCATACCGTTCTGCGGGTGAAAACATTGCAAGAGGACAAAGAACACCTGAAGCGGTTATGGACGCGTGGATGAACTCATCCGGTCACCGTCAGAATATATTGAACCCTACATATACAAAAATCGGTGTCGGATACGTCGCAGACGGCAAATACTGGACGCAGATGTTTATAAGACAGTAATATTGTGAGGGCGAAAAGATGACACTTTCAGGAGTGCCATCTTTTTCTATAATCATTTGACAAATCCTTTTATTTGTGGTAGAATTACATACATATGAAAGGAGGCGTCGGAAATGGACAAGGAATGGAGTGTCGTAATCAAGCCCAAAACGGGTTGGTTTGATTTAAAACTTAAAGAAATATGGCAGTACCGCGACCTTATAGTAATGTTTTTAAAGCGTAACTTTAACAGTGCATATAAGCAGACAATACTCGGACCGTTGTGGTTTTTGATAACACCGTTACTGTCATCGTCAATGCACACGCTTGTATTCGGTACAATTGCAAACATTTCAACTGACGGCGTACCGCAGTTTTTGTTCTACCTTTGTTCAAACACTGCGTGGGCGTATTTTTCGGCGTGTCTGACCTCGACGTCATCTACATTTACAGGTAATGCGGGGTTGTTCGGAAAGGTATATTTCCCAAGACTTATAACGCCGATTACCAATGTAATATATTCGCTTTTATCGTTTGTTATACAGCTTGTTCTGCTTGCGGTTGCAATGCTGATTTTCGGCTTGCGGGGTACTGTTATAGTGCCGGGGGTAAGTGTATTTATTATGCCTGTTCTGGTATTGCAAATGGCACTACTTGGACTTGGTGTAGGAATAATTATATCTTCAATAACCACCAAATACCGTGACCTTTCAATACTTGTCGGATTCGGTGTGCATCTCTGGATGTATATAACACCGGTGGTGTATCCGATTTCGCAGGCATCAGCAATAAGTGAAACTATTTCAAAGCTTGTGATGCTAAATCCCGTAGCACCGATTGTTAATAATTTCAGATGCATAGTTCTTGGTTGCGGAAGCTTTGATTATTTTTATTGGGGCATAAGCTGGATAGTAACTTTTGTAGTGCTTTTTATCGGCATACTTATATTCAACCGTGTCGAAAAGACATTTATGGATACGGTATAAGGGGGTGTCGGTATGATAGATACAATGATAGAAATAGACAATGTTACGAAAACATACCGTCTCGGAACTATCGGCGGCGGTACGCTCAAAGGCGATATCCAGAGCTTCTGGGCAAGGTTACGTCATAAGGATGACCCCAACCTGCGCATTGGTGAGAAGGCGTATAAAAAGAACGAAAAATTTACCGCACTTGACGGTGTTTCATTTGATGTAAAAAAAGGGGAAACAATCGGACTTATCGGCAGAAACGGTGCAGGCAAATCAACGCTTTTAAAGCTGTTGTCACGTGTTACTGCGCCAACGGATGGCGAAATTCGTATAAAGGGTAAGATTTCTTCAATGCTTGAAGTAGGAACGGGTTTTCATCCCGAGCTTACAGGTAGGGAGAATATATACTTAAACGGTGCAATTTTGGGAATGAGCCGTAAAGAGGTTGACGAAAGAATTGAAGATATTATCGAGTTTTCTGAATGCCGTCAGTTTATTGATACTCCTGTTAAGCGTTATTCATCGGGAATGTTTGTCAAGCTTGCATTCTCTGTTGCGGCACATCTTAATTCCGATATTATGCTTATGGACGAAGTTCTTGCAGTTGGTGATATGGCGTTCCAGAAAAAATGTATAGAAAAGATGGTGTCTGTTGCAAAGGACGAGGGAAAGACGATTATATATGTCAGCCATAATATGCAGACAATCCGTCAGCTGTGCAGCCGTTGTATTGTGCTTGATGGCGGAAAGGTAATATTTAACGGCGATGTTGAGGATGCAATTAACGTGTATCTCAAAAACGATGAAGTGACCGCGAAAGTGTTTAATGACTTTACGGATTGTCATAAATACGACTTCCTTACCGATAAAGTAATAATGGATTCACTTGAGGTTCTTGATAAAGAAACTTGCCATTTCAAGGACGATGAGAAGATAAAATTCAGACTGAAATTCCATGCAAACGAGGATGTTGAAAATCTATCATTCAGAATGATGGTGCATAATAATGACCAGATGATAACTGCAACATCTGTTTGCTATAACTTTATGAGCTGTAAAAAAGGTGAAAGCTATGAGCCAGTTTTCGAGATGGATGTTTCAGCGCTTTCAAACGGCTTATACAAGGTTATTCCCGTCCTTTTTGAAATGGATGAGCTTGGCAAGGTTATAGATGCAGACGGGGTATATCCCGGACTGTTATTTGAGTATGAGCATACGACACCGATTCTTTGGAAAACAAGACTTTATGGAGACACTGTTCTTCCGGATATGATATGTAAGGAGTGATAGTTTATGTCTAATATATGGCACGATATAAGCCCGAAAAGAATTTCGCCTGAACGTTTTATGGCGGTTATAGAAATTCCTGCGGGCTGTAAGAACAAATATGAAATGGATAAGGATACAGGTCTTTTGAGACTGGACAGAGTACTTTATACATCAACGCATTATCCTGCAAATTACGGTTTTATACCGAGGACTTATGCTGAGGACCGTGACCCGCTTGATGTTCTTGTCTTGTGTCAGGAGAGTATTGTGCCGATGACGCTTGTTGAGTGTTATCCGATCGGTGTCCTTAAAATGATTGATGATGACCAGCTTGATGAGAAAATCATAGCAGTGCCGTTTAACGATCCGGCATATAGCTGTTATACTGATATATCAGAGCTTCCGAATCATATTTTTGATGAAATTTCACACTTCTTTAAGGTGTATAAATCACTTGAGGGTAAATCAACCGTTGTAAACGAGGTGTTGGGAGAAAGTGAAGCAAGAGAAATCATAACAAAGTGTATTGCTTTTTATAAAGACAATTTTTGTTAAAACTATAGGCGGCATATCTGTGCCGCCACATTTATGAGGTTAAAAATGGTACTACTGAACGGAACAAATTTAAAAAAGATGTTTTTTGACGAAACACTGTTTTCTGATGTTTCGTTTAATATATCCGATAAAGACAAAATCGGTTTTGTTGGTATAAACGGTGCAGGAAAATCCACACTGTTCAAGATAATAAACGGTATGTCAGAATATGACGAGGGTGAGATTTTCAAAAACAAGCTCACAAAAATCGGTTACCTTGACCAGTACACCTGTATTGAGTCTGAAAACACTATAATGGGTGAAATGCTCACTGCGTTTGACGAAGTAATCGGGATAGAAAACGAGCTTGAAGGCATACGTTATGATATAGAAAATAAGCTCGGCGATATAGATACACTTATTAAGCGTCAGACATATCTGCAGGAGCGTTTTGGTGAGCTTGACGGATATCATTATAAGAGCCTTATACGTTCAACCCTCATAGGTCTCGGCTTTTCAGAGGAGGATTTTGAACGCCGTGTTGACACACTTTCAGGCGGTCAGAAAACACGTGTATCACTTGGCAGACTCCTGCTTTCAGATAGCAATCTGTTGCTTTTAGACGAGCCTACAAACCACCTTGACATTGCATCGGTAGAATGGCTTGAAGGCTTTTTGGAAAGCTACAAGGGTGCATTTGTGATAATCTCACACGACCGTTATTTTCTTGACAGAGTAACCAACAGAACCTTTGAAATGGAAAACGGAAAGTTGCGCACATATAACGGCTCATACAGTGAATATATAAAACAGCGTGAGATTGAAAAGAAAACCGAGGAAAGAAATTATATAAACACACAGCGTGAAATTGACAGATTAAACGGCGTTATCGAGCAACAGCGCAGATGGAACAGAGAAAAGAATATCAAGACCGCCGAAAGTAAGCAAAAGGTGGTTGATAAACTCGAAAAAACGCTTGTAAAACCCGTTTATGATACAGAGGATATACGTTTTGCGTTTAAGTCATCACCGGGTGGCGGAAATGATGTTTTAATAACCGAAAATCTCGGTATGAGTTTTGACGGCAAGAAAATATTTGAAAATTGCGATATTCATATTAAAAAGGGTGAAAAGGTGTTTTTGCTCGGACCTAACGGTTGCGGAAAAACAACACTTATTAAAAACATAATCGGGAAATATGAACCAACTGCGGGCGAGTATAAAATCGGCTCAAATATACAGATAGGTTATTATGACCAGATTCAGGAAAATCTTAATCCGGATAAGGATGTGTTTTCCGAACTTCACGATGAATTTCCTAACTTTACACAGACTGAAATACGTAATGCACTTGCGGTATTTTTGTTCCGTGGCGATGATGTGTTTAAAGAAATAAAGACATTGTCAGGCGGCGAGCGGGCAAGAGTGGAGCTTACAAAACTGATGCTCAAGCCTGCTAATTTCCTCGTAATGGACGAGCCTACAAACCATCTTGATATTGAGTCAAGAGAAGCACTTGAAGAAGCACTTTCCGATTATGACGGAACGATGCTTATGGTTTCGCACGACCGTTATTTTATAAATAAGCTTGCTGATCGTATTATTTATATGGGCAGTGACGGTATTAAAAATTACATCGGTAATTATGATGATTTTTCTGCGAAAAAAACCGCTGATGCTGTTGTAGTCCAGGAAACAGAGAAACCGAAAAATCTTGACTATCAGGAGCAAAAACGGCTTCAGGCTGAAAAGCGTAAGGTGCTTAACCGCTACAACAAGGTAGAAGAACTTATTTCAGAACTTGAAAAAGACATTGAAAGTCTTGAAACTGAAATGATGAAACCTGAACTGTCGGCTGACTTTACAAAGCTTGCAGAGTTATCATCGGAAAAAGACGCAAAAGAGGAAGAAATGCTTCTTTTGATGGAGGAGTGGGAGACGCTCCAGACAGAGATTGAGGAAAAGGAGTATATATAAATGCGTGCAGTTATACAAAGGGTAAACAGTGCATCGGTTGACGTGAACGGAAAAACAGTGGGAAAAATCGGCAAGGGTTTGCTTGTTTTTCTTGGTGTTGGTGACGGTGATACCGAAACCGATTTAAACTATATTGCAGATAAAACAGCAGGGTTACGGATTTTCACGGACGAAGACGATAAAATGAACTTGTCGGTAACTGATATTGGTGGTGAGATACTTGTTGTGTCACAGTTCACGCTTTACGGCGATTGCCGTAAAGGCAGACGCCCGAACTTCACATCATCAATGGAACCGGTAACGGCAGAAAGAATGTACGAGGAGTTTATAAAAGCAATAGAAGCTAAAGGCATAAAAACTGCACACGGCGAGTTCGGTGCAGATATGCAGGTTTCAATATCCAATGACGGACCTGTTACAATACTTTTAGACAGCAGTAAAATACTATAAGATAAAAGGAGATAACCGATATGTATTGTTATAATTGCGGAAATGAAATCAGGAATGATGCCCTTTTTTGTCCGTTTTGCGGAAGGAGTGCGGAAACCTCTAATCAGCAAAGCTCCAACAATCAATACGAAGAAACGTATAATATGCCGGAACCAGAGGTTTTGAAACGCAAGCGTCAACCGGAAGATAATAATAAAATGGTTATGCTTTGGGTGTGTATTACAGTACTCGTGCTGATTATATGCGTGTTTGCATCTATTATAATTATCAATGCTGTAAACCGAGATGATGAAGAGACACAGTCTATTCCTCAAGCCACACCGGAAACTGTAGTGGTTACGCAGGTTCCTGAGGAAAGCGACGAAGAGACTTTTGTGCGCACTATTTTGTATAATTCTTCGTATACATATAACACGATGAATGATGTACATTCGTCATCACCCACTGATGACAAAGAAGCGCTTGAATTGAAACAAGTGATTCACGATTTTAACGGTGCATGGATTGAATTTATAAATAACTATGATAATAGTGTGTATAATTATCTCAGAGTTGGCACAAATCCATATAATCATGCACAGAAATATGAGGATAAATCGCTCTACCAGGAATATCAGCTTATGGACGTCATGGATGTAAGAAAGTCAAACAGTTATTACTATGTGTGGGTACACGAAATTATCAATGAGACTGATTATGATGCAAACAAAAAATCGGTATTGGAATATCATTGGGTTTATCGTGTAGGCAAGGACAATGACGGATATTATATACATGACTATATAAAGGACCCGGCATTTAAGTAAAAAAATACACACCGCAAGGTGTGTATTTTTTATTTTCCGAACAATGCACCCAAAAACGCTGCGGCAAAAGCGCCGCCGATAAGTGTAAGTGTGCGTGTATGTATCGAAAACCCTGAATTAACTGCAAGCGAGACAATAAGTATAACCAACCCGAATGTTAATGCTACGCCCAGTGCGTTTATTAAAACTTTGTGTTCGCTTGCTTTTGAAACGCCGTAGGCACCGATAAAGACACCAATTGCTGAAGCACAAAAAACAATTATGCTTGCCGTAGCTTCCGTTATAAAGTTAAAATAAACGAGTAATGCTCCAACTAAAAGCGACAAAACAACAAGAATTATTGATAAGATTGAACCTTTAAAAACAGCTTTAAAATTCATATATAATCACCGTAAAACCTTTCTGTATGATATATAATTTAATATATGATGCAAAAACATTTAAAATTACGAAAAAATCAACGTTTTTTAAAGAAAAACTTGATAAAAACGGTTGAATTATTTTACTCTTTATGATATAATAAAACATAATATGCACAAATATGCTTTTTTGCAAAGGAAGGGATATAAATGTTAAAAAGTATGACCGGTTACGGCAGATGTGAACGTATAATCGGGACAAAGAAAATAACAGCAGAACTTAAGTCCGTTAATCACAGATTTTCTGACTATAATATAAAGGTTCCGCGTCAGTATGGATTTTTAGAGGACAGAGCACGTCAGCTTGTCAGTGAGTCAGTAGCGAGAGGCAAAATTGATGTATATATAAGCCTTGAAAGCTGCGGTGAAGCCGATAAAACCGTAACAGTAAACAAAGAGCTTGCACAGAACTATGTTGAGATATTAAGAGACTTATGCGAAACATTTTCTCTTAAGGACGACATATCGGTATCGACGGTAGCATCATTTGGAGATATATTCCGTGCAGAGCCCAAGCGTGATGATGAAGAAGAAATCTGGGCAGGAGTTAAGGAAGTATTAGGAGATGCAGTTGAGGCATTTATCGCAATGCGTGCCCGTGAGGGTGAACGTATAGAAAAAGACTTGAGGGCAAGAATCAATTATATGAAATCGCTTGCCGAAGAAATCGACCAACGTTCGCCTATGGCTGTGGAGGAGTATAAAAACAAACTCTACGCAAAAATCAAAGAGGTTATCGATGAGCGTGAGCCTGACGATGCAAGAATACTTACCGAGGTTGCCATATTTGCGGATAAGGTTGCAGTGAACGAAGAAACTGTACGCCTTGCCAGCCACTATGAAGAGTTCTTTGCAATACTTGACAGTAACGAGCCGGCAGGAAGAAAACTTGACTTCCTTATCCAGGAAATTAACCGTGAGGTAAACACAATAGGTTCAAAGGCATCAGATATCGATATTGCCAAGCTTGTTGTAACGCTCAAGGGTGAGATTGAAAAGTTAAGAGAACAGATACAGAACATTGAATAAAGAGGTGGCATATGAAACTTATTAACGTAGGCTTTGGAAATATGATCAGCGCTAAACGTGCCGTAGCAGTTGTAAGTCCTGACAGTGCACCGATAAAACGTCTTATACGTGAGGCGGAGGACAGAGGAATGCTTGTCAATGCTACATATGGCAGACGTACACGTTCGGTTGTGGTCATGGACTCAAAGCATATAATACTTTCGGCAATTCTTCCCGAAAAGCTCGCAACAAGACTTGACGGTGAATGTGACTGTACCGATGCTGACGATATTGATGAATAAGGAGGAATAAAATGCGAGGAATACTTTTTGTTTTATCAGGACCGTCGGGAACGGGTAAAGGAACTGTATGCAAGGAAGTGCTTGACCGTGAGGACGCATTGACACTTTCTGTTTCTGCAACAACCCGCGAGAAGCGCAAGGGTGAAGTTGATGGTGAAACTTATCATTATGTTACAAAAGACGATTTTGAGGCAATGATAGATAAGGGTGAAATGCTTGAATACGCAACATATAACGGCAACTATTACGGCACGCCAAAAGCTTCAATAGATGAGCTTTTAAATGACGGCAGAGATGTAATGTTGGAAATTGAACCGCAGGGTGCATTGCAGGTGAAAAAAATGTTTCCTGAAGCAGTACTTATGTTTTTGGTCCCGCCGTCGATGACGGAGCTAAAAAACAGACTTATAACACGTGGCAGAGAAACAGACGCCGAAATTGATGAGCGTATTGCGAACGCAAAATGGGAGCTTGAACAAGCGGACAAATACACAGTGCTTATTGAAAATGATAATATTAATGAGTGCGTAGACTATGTGCTTGATTATATTGAAAGTAAGCGAAAGGAACGAAAGAAAATAATTGGCTTAATCAACGAAAGCGTTTGATTATGCTTATACATACCCTGAAAAACAGGGCAAACTTAAAAACGAAAGGAAATGAATTATTATGATGACAAAACCGGGAATTACAGAGTTAGACAAGTATGTAGACAGCAGATACACTTTAGTATCTATGGTTGCAAAGCGTGCAAGAATGATATGTACAGACAGACGAGTTAACGAGACTGTTGAGACAGCAGTGAAAAATGCTGCTCTTGATAAGCCTGTAACTCAGGCTGTAAAGGAAATAACAGACGGAGCAGTAGGATACATCCGTTCAGAGGCAGTTAATAAGGCACAGATATACGAGCAGGAGAGAATAGAAGCTATTTCACAGCTTGAAGCTGAAGCTGCAGAGGCTGAATAATTTTTATGTACGCTGAAATTGTGGTCAACCATCCGTCAAGGGCGGTTGACCGTGTGTTTGATTACGAAATACCGCCTGAACTTTTGGAAAAGGTTATTCCGGGAACACGTGTAATTATTCCGTTCTCTCATAATAATGCAGAGAAGGAAGGATTTGTTTTAAGAGTAAAAGAAAACACTGAAGCCAAAGGGATAAAAAAAATAATTGGTATTTCGTCGGATGAACTTGCATTTAATCCGGATATGGTTGAACTTATTGAATATATGCATACAAGATACCTTGCTACATATATTGAACTTATACATACCATAATCCCTACAGGCACAGGCCTTAAAACCGTTGAATGGATAGTTCTTTGTGATGCTGAGCAGTTCGGAAAAACTGAAAGGGACATAAAAATTCTTGAAATTCTTAATGATAATGGTGGCGGAACAGATATATATTCGCTCATGTCGTATTTTGATACTGACATAAGACCACGCATTTCGCAGCTTGAGAAAAAGAACGCAATTAAGCGTGAATTTCAGCATAGCCGTGATATAAAAAAACATAAAATCCGTGCAGTAAGGTTGTCTGTAACAGATGATGAAGCTGATGAATATATGAATAATTCCCGTTCAAAAATTCAAAAGCGAATGATTATGATGTTAAAAGACAACGAGCTTATCTCAACTGCAGATATTGTTCGTTTCTCGATGGGAAATTACAGCGCATTATCTGCTTTACACAAAAACGGGATTGTTGAATTTTTTGATATCACGCTTGAGAGGCGTGTGTATGAGGATACAGGGTATTTGACCACACCGCCGACTCCCACTGACGAACAGAAAAAAGCAATAGATCTGATCAGTAACGCTATAAACAAAAACAAAAGCGAAACTTTTCTGCTTCATGGAGTAACCGGAAGCGGTAAAACAGAGGTTTTTCTTCGTGCGATTGAGCATACTGTTGATATGGGCAGAAGTGCACTTGTGCTTGTTCCGGAAATTTCTTTGACACCGCAGATGGTTTCAAGGTTTGTGAGCCGTTTCGGGAGTCGTATAGCAATTTTGCACAGTGGATTATCACTTGGTGAAAGGTACGACCAGTGGTCAAGGATAATGAACAACGAAGCGGATATTGTAATAGGTGCACGAAGTGCTGTTTTTGCACCGCTTTCTGATATTGGTATCATAATTATTGACGAGGAACATTCCGAAACTTATAAATCCGAGATGAGTCCACGCTACCATGCGCGTGAAGTGGCAATAACACGTGCAGAAATGTCGGGTGCGGTAACGCTTCTTGCGTCTGCGACTCCGTCAATTGAAAGCTATACAGATGCACTTTCGGGTAAGTTTAAGCTAATAGAAATGCATAAACGCTATAACGAGGCGTCGATGCCTGAAATTGAGATAGTTGATATGCGTAATGAGCTTGAGCTGGGCAATAAGAGTATGTTCTCAAAACCGCTCTATGAGGCTATAAAGCAAAATATAGAAAAAGGCGAACAGACTATTCTCTTTATGAACCGCCGTGGCTTTTCGACTTTTGTTTCGTGTCGGAAATGCGGTTTTGTTCCGCAATGTCCTAACTGTAACATTTCGTTGACATATCATAGCTATGATGATAGTTTGAAATGTCATTACTGTGGACATAAACAGCCGAACTATACAGAGTGTCCGTTGTGCGGAAGTAAGTATATCAGATATTTTGGCGGTGGTACACAGAGAACAGAGGACGAGGTGAAGCGGCTGTTTCCGAATGCATCGGTTATACGTCTGGATGCAGACGTAACAACTCGTAAAAACTCGCATAAAGAGATTCTTGATTCGTTTGCAAATGATAAAATTGATATTTTAATCGGAACGCAGATGGTATCAAAAGGCCTTGATTTTTCAAACGTAACGCTTGTAGGCGTAATGAGTGCCGATACAATGCTTCACATAAACGATTTCAGAAGCGGTGAGCGAACATTCGATATTCTTGAGCAGGTTTCGGGTAGAGCCGGCAGAGGAACAAAAAAAGGTCGTGCTATTATCCAGACCTATAACCCTGAAAACTTTGCAATTGAACTTGTAAAGACACATGATTACCGTTCGTTTTATGAAAAAACTATTTCTGAACGGCATACGATGTGGTATCCGCCGTATTCGGAAATGATTTGCATACGCTTTTCGGGTGACAGTAATGATATTACACGCAAGAGTGCCTTTATGTTCCGTGACGCTTTTGGTGATATAAACAAAATCTCTGATAAGATTGCGATTTTAGGCCCGATACCGTCAGGTGTATCGAGAATTAAAGGTAAATACCGTTGGCAGATACTTATAAAATGTGAAAATGCGGATATATTTAACGAGCGTATTATTAACGCTTCAGACGCAGTTAAGAATGACAATACATTTAAGGATATACAGATTCAGATTGACAAGAATCCGATAAATATATATTAGGAGGGTGACATATGGCATTAAGGGAGATGCGCTACAGAGACGATGAGGTGCTTTACAAGCGTTGTAAAGAGGTCACAAAATTTGATAAAAAGCTTGCAATTCTGCTTGATGATATGTATGAAACAATGCAGAAATCAAACGGTGTAGGGCTTGCTGCACCGCAAATTGGCATATTAAAAAGAGTTGCGGTTATTGACATCGGAGAGGGTAAAATAGAACTCATAAACCCTGAAATTATTGAAAAATCAGGCTCGCAGATCGGCAACGAAGGCTGTTTAAGCTTTCCGGGTGTATGGGGTGAAGTTGAACGTCCGATGAATGTAAAAGTCAGAGCTTTTGACAGAAACGGCAAAGAGTATGTGCTTGAGGGTGAAGAACTTCTCGCACGTGCAATCTGTCATGAATGCGACCATCTTGACGGTATTACATTCACATCAAACGTAATTAAATTTGTAGACTTGGACGAGGACTAATATGAAAATTCTTTTTATGGGAACACCTGATTTTGCATCAGAGATACTCCGTGCAATATCAGAAACAGAAAACAAAATAGTGGGAGTAGTATCGCAGCCTGATAAACCTAAGGGACGAGGACATAAGCTTGTTCCGACAGATGTAAAAGTTATGGCAGAAAATCTCGGACTTCCGGTTTATCAGCCTGAAACTTTAAAAGACGGTGCATTTTCAGATACACTTAACGAGCTTGCGCCTGATATGATAATTGTTGCGGCATACGGTAAGATTTTGCCTGAATATATTCTTAACTATCCTAAATACGGATGCATAAACGTTCATGCGTCACTTTTACCGAAATACCGTGGTGCAGCACCCATACAATGGTCGATTATCAATGGTGATAAAACTACAGGTGTAGCCATTATGAGAATGGAAAAAGGACTTGACACAGGTGACGTTATTTCGGTTTCAGAAACGCCGATCGGTGAATATGAAACAGCAGGCGAGCTTTTTGACCGTCTGGCAAAATTGGGCGGTGAGCTTCTTGTCAGAACAATACCGGAAATTGAAAACGGTACAGTTGTATATACCAAACAGGACGAGAGCAAAAGCACATACGCTGAAAAAATAACAAAAGAGCTGTCGAAAATTGACTGGACACTCTCAAACGAAAAGATTTCAAAGCTTATATGCGGTATGAGCCCATTTCCTGGTGCTGTTACAGCATATAAGGGCGAAATGTTTAAAATCTATGAAGCTGAGAAAACTAACGGTGAAGGTGAGTGTGGCGAAATTCTCGGTATAGACAAGAACAAAGGCTTAAAAATCGCCTGCGGAGACGGTGCACTCTATATTAAAACAGTTCAGTTTCCGGGACTTAAGCGTATGAATATCGAAGATTATGCAAGAGGTCACGAAATTGTAAACGGTGTAATTTTAGGAGATGAATAAATATGCCTTACTATTTTTATTATGATCCGACATATATGCTTGTCATAATCGGACTAATAATAACACTTATAGCTTCTGCGAATGTAAACGGAACATTTAAAAAATACGATAAAATAGCATCAAGACGTGGTATAACTGCTGCACAGACTGCACGCAGGATTCTTGATGCCAACGGATTACAGGACATCAGAATTGAAAGGGTATCGGGAAAACTTACCGACCATTTCAGCCCGAAGGAAAGAGTTATCAGACTTTCGGACGCCACCTATGACTCCACCTCTATTGCAGCGTTGGGAGTTGCAGCGCATGAGTGCGGACACGCAGTTCAGCATCAGGTGGGATATGTGCCTATAAAGATTCGAAACAGTATTGTTCCTGCTGTTAATATATGTAACTATCTTGCAATTCCGATAATTTTGCTTGGTATTATAATTGCAGAAACAGGGCTTGCTATGTTTGGTGTGATTTTGTACTGTGCAGTATTTGCATTTCAGCTTATAACATTGCCTACAGAGACAAACGCAAGCACAAGAGCTATCAATACGCTCTACAATATGGGTATACTTGATGAAGATGAGCTTAGAGGTACAAAAAAGGTCCTTAATGCAGCGGCTATGACATATTTTGCATCAGCGGCGGCAACTGCGTTGCAGGTGTTAAGACTGTTCCTCTTGGTAAGCGGAAACAGGAGAAGAGATTGATTACTGCAAGAGAAGCGGCACTTCTGACATTGAACGATATATTTTATAACGGTGCATATTCAAATCTTGCCGTTAAAGAAATGCTTAGTAAGTGCCGAGGTATGGATAAAAACGAGAAAGCATTTTATACCGGACTTGTTTACGGTGTTGTGTCAAGACATTTTACTCTTGAATATATAATTTCAAAATATTCATCAATAAAAGTGAAAAAACTTGCAAGATACGTTAAAATATTGCTTGAAATGGGAATATACCAGCTTTTATTTCTTGATAAAGTGCCACAGAGTGCGGCGGTAAACGAAAGTGTCAAGCTTGCAAAAAAATATTGTAAAAAAGGCTCCGACAGATTCGTGAATGCGGTTTTGCGTGCCTTTTGTAAGGACGGATGCAAAATTGATTTTCCGGACGACTTGGCAGTGAAACATTCATTCAGCCCCGAAATGACCGAAATGTTTTGTGAGCAGTTCGGGAATGATTTTTCTGAAAAACTGATGTGTGCTTTAAACAGTGTACCTGATTTTCTTATACGTCCGAATATACTAAAAACAAATATAGAAAATCTTTCACAAAAGCTGAAGGAAAAGGGTATAAATAATAGTGTTACGGATTACGGCATGATAAAGTCTGACGGCTTTGATGTGTCTGCATCAGAACTTTACAGTGAAGGATATTTCAGTGTTCAGGACAGAGGTGCATTTACTGCTTCTCTAGTACTTGACCCGAAAGTGGGCGAAACGGTTATTGATATGTGTGCCGCACCGGGCGGAAAAACCACACATATAGCAGAACTTATGGGTGATTGCGGAAAAATCATGGCTTTTGATATACACGAGCACAAAATTTCGCTTATACAAAACGCAGTAAACCGTCTTGGGATAAAATCAGTTGATACAAAAGTCGGTGATGCTACCGTGTTGCAAAAAGAAATGGTTTCGGTTGCTGATAAGGTGCTGTGTGATGTTCCGTGTTCGGGCTGGGGAATTATAAGACGTAAACCCGATATTAAATTTTCGCATACTGACCTTGATGAGTTATATGATATACAGCGAAGGATAATCAGAAACGGTGCAGAGTACGTAAAAAAAGGCGGTTGCCTTGTCTATTCTACATGTACTCTGAACAAGCACGAAAATGAGGAAATAATTTCTGATTTTCTGCGTGATAACGATGAATTTGAAAAGACTTTTGAAAAAACATTCTATCCGCATATTGACGGTTGTGACGGTTTTTTCATTTGCAGGTTGAATAAGAAATGATAGATTTAAAAGATTTTGAATACCACGAGCTTGAAAAATTTCTTTTAGAGCTTGGCGAGAAAAAATTCCGCACCGCACAGATTTTTAAGTGGTTGCATCTTGGTGTTACCGACTATGATGAAATGACTGATATTTCAAAAAATCTGCGTGAAAAGTTAAAGGAAATAAGCTATGTATCAACACTTGAAATTGAAAAGAAGCTTGTTTCAAAGCTTGACGGAACGGTAAAATATCTGTTTCGTCTGCCTGACGGAAACTGTATTGAAAGTGTAGTGATGCGTTATCATCACGGGCTTACAATCTGTATTTCGTCGCAGGTAGGATGCCGTATGGGATGCCGGTTCTGTGCATCAACAATCGGCGGATTATACCGTTCGCTGACAGCGGGAGAAATACTTAATCAGGTAATATTTGCTCAAAAGGATCTGGGCGAGCGTATCTCAAACATTGTACTTATGGGAATAGGCGAACCGCTTGATAACTACGAGAACGTAGTTAAGTTCCTGCATAACGTAAATCATGAAAAAGGTATGAATATTGGATTAAGACATATTACACTTTCTACTTGTGGTATTGTGCCGAAGATTTACGAGCTTGCAGACGAGGATATGCCTATAACTCTTACCATATCCCTGCATGCACCCAATGATGAAATAAGAAGCTCTGTTATGCCGGTAAATAACAAGTATAAAATGGACGAGCTATTAAAAGCGTGCGAATATTATAAGGATAAAACTGGCAGACGCTTAAGCTTTGAATATTCACTAATAAGCGGTGTTAATGACAGTAAAAAACAGGCACAGGAATTGGCAGATAGACTAAGACCTCTAAATGCACATGTTAATCTGATACCAGTCAATAACGTAGAAGAACGAGAATATAAAAAAGGAACAAAGGATGAGATTAACTCATTCCTAAAGCACCTAAACGACTGCGGTGTAAATGCAACAATACGCCGTGAACTGGGTGCTGATATATCTGCATCTTGCGGACAGTTGCGAAAGAAAACAGCAAACATTTCAGAATGAAAGGAGTGTACAGCTTGAAAATTGAAACTTTGACCAATGTAGGAAAAGTCAGAAAAATCAATGAAGACAGTGTTACGTCTTTTTCGTGTGACCAGTATTCGTATGCAATAATCGCAGACGGAATGGGTGGTCACCTTGCAGGCGAGGTTGCAAGCAAAATGGCTGTTGATATTATTCAGGAATATATAAATGATAATGTCACAGAAGATATGGACCATTTTCAGATAAAAGAACAAATGATAAAGTCATTCGAGCTAGCCAATGCTCAAATATACCAATATTCGTGTGAAAATGACAGTGTGATGGGAATGGGTACAACAACTACCATGTGTATGGTGAGGAATGGTTATGTCATATTTGCACACGTGGGTGATTCAAGAGCATATATAATAGATAAAAAAATAAAGCAGATAACAAACGACCATTCGTATGTTCAGGAGCTTGTAAAGCTTGGGCAAATCACACCTGAAGAAGCAAAAGTACATCCGAGACGCAATTATATTACAAGAGCAATGGGTGTTGAAGAAACGGTGAAGGTTGATGCCGGTATAAAAACATATAAAGGTCAGAAAATTCTTATTTGTTCGGACGGGCTTCACGGAAAAGTTGACGATGATGAAATGTTAGCAAAGGTAACCAAGCTTACTCCGAAAAAGAGTGTGAAATCGCTTGTTAAACTTGCCAACGACCGTGGCGGAGAAGACAATATATCAGTTGTTGTAATGGAAGGAGAAGAATGTGATGCATAATACCGAAGAACTTATGGGTATGACCCTTAATGATAGATACAAGATACTTGAAAAAATAGGCACCGGTGGTATGGCACTGGTATATAAGGCACATGATAATGTTCTTGACAGAAATGTTGCCATAAAAATGCTTCGTGATAATTATGACAGCGAGAGCAGTATAGTAACCAACTTTATAAAAGAAGCACGTTCTTCAGCCAGCCTTGTGCATCCTAACGTTGTATCCGTATATGATGTTTCAGAGCATGAAGGATATAACTACATGGTTATGGAGCTTGTTGACGGTAAAACACTGAAGGATTACATAAAGAAAAACCAGCGGTTACCGTGGCAGGAAGCATGTAATTATACCATTCAGATTGGACAGGGAATTCAAGCTGCACACGAACGCAATATCGTTCACAGGGACATTAAGCCGCAGAATATTATTATGGACCATTCCGGAACCCTAAAAGTTACAGACTTCGGCATAGCTAAAGCTGTTGAGGGTGATAAGGCAATTGCCGGCGGAACGGCTATGGGCAGTGTTCATTATATTTCACCGGAACAAGCACGTGGCGGATTTACGGATTTCCGTTCTGATATATATTCGCTTGGTGTTGTGCTTTACGAGATGCTTGCAGGCAGAGTTCCGTTTGACGGCGATGACCCTGTATCAGTTGCGCTGATGCACATTGAAGAGGAAGCGGTCAATGTAAAATGTGTCAATATGGATGTTCCGTCAGACCTTGCATATGTGACGATGAAAGCAATGAACCGTGAACCCGGAAAACGTTATCAGTACATGCAGGATTTCCTTGATGACTTAAGAGCTGTACTTGCTGATGAGATTTTGCCTTCACGTGAAAAAGACCGTAATATGAATATTGCATTTGATGAGGACCCTGATTGTGGTGAATACCGACAGAAGAAAGTGGACACTGCGAAACGAGATCAGCGTGTGCGTGAAAAAGGAAGAGAAAAGGTAGTAAAAAAGAAGACAGAGCGAAACGCTATTTTGCTTGCATTTGCAACGGCGGTTGCATTTGTGCTTGTGATAGCCGGCGTGATTTTACTTGTAGCTAATCCGTTTTCAAAAACAGTTCCGGACTTCCTTTATATGTCAGTAGAGGAAGCGGAAAAAGAAGCTCAAAGACACGGTTTCCGAATTGAATGTGAATACACATACTCTGATACTGTAGCAAAAGACCATATAATTTCCCAGTTACCGTTAGCCGGTGAAGAACTTGACAAACACGAAAAAATCATGCTTTCAGTTTCCATGGGAGCAACAGGCGGAAAAATTGAAGTTCCGAACTTTAAAGGCATTACATTAGAAGAAGCAAAAAAGGAAATTGAAGCTTTAAGGCTTATCTGTGATGTTGAATTTATGAACAGTGCGGCGGAATCGGGCACTGTAATAAGGCAGACACCTGCTGAGGGTACGCATATGAATCCGGCAGGTAAAGTTAAGCTATATGTAAGTTCAGGACCAAAGGAGACTCCTCCTGAGGCGACAGAAGAGCCTGAAACAGATGATGAAGGTGAAGAGGATACTAACAATATAAAACGTACACAAGAGCCTGCTCCTAAGCAGACTGCTTCAGCTTCATCAAAAATGTATTCTGTAAAAATTCCTGACGACTCAGGTGAGAATGTGCATATCAAAATAGTTGCAAACGGTAACGTTATGCACGACAGTACACACTCAAAGAGCGAGGGAAAAGTCGTTCAGGAAATATCAGGTTCCGGTACAGTGAAGGTGCAGACTTTTATCGACGGAGTTTTGGTTAATGAAGAAAGCTTGAGTTTCTGAGAATATGAAAGGTAAGATATATAAAGGTATCGGCGGTTTCTACTATGTAGCTACCGATACCGGTGAAATAATCGAATGTAAGGCAAGAGGAAAGTTTCGTAAAGAACACATTATCCCGATAATTGGTGATGATGTTGAGATTGAAGTCAAAAACGGCAAAGGCTCAATAACGGAAATTTATGAACGCAGAAACAGCCTTATAAGACCTGCAGTTGCAAATATTGACCTCATAGTTGTTGTGGTTGCGGCGAAAGACCCTGACCCTGCAACATTTGTAACTGATAAAATGCTTGTAAATGCAGAAATAAACGGCATAGAAGCTGTGGTTTGCATAAACAAAACAGACCTTGCCGAGAATGCAGAGCTAAAAGAAATTTACGAAAAGTCCGGCTATAAAACGTTATCCGTATCGGCTACTGAAAAGAACGGACTTGACGAGCTTTTCGAAACAATAAAAGGCAAAACAGCGGCGTTTGCCGGAGTGAGCGGAGTTGGTAAATCAACCATACTTTCGCATATAACCGGAATGAGCCTTGAAACGGGCGAAGTATCTGACAAGATAAGCCGAGGCAGACATACAACACGTCACGTTGAACTGTTTAAGGTTTCAGGCGGCGGATATGTTCTTGACACACCGGGTTTTTCTTCGGTTGAAACAGAGGATATAACCGCAGAGGAACTTGAAGAGTGTTTCCCGGAAATTCGTGAAATTTCGGGTGGATGCAGATTTCGTGGCTGCGCACATCTTGAAGAGCCTGATTGTGCGGTTAAAGATGCCGTTTTGGCCGGTAAAATACCGCAGTCACGTTACGAATCATATAAGGAACTATACGAGATACAAAGGAGTAAAAAACAATGGAAATAATTCTTTCACCGTCACTTCTGGCGGCAGATTTCGGTAAGCTTGCTGAACAGATAAAAGAAGCAGAAAAAGCAGGTGCAAAGTTCTTACATCTTGATGTTATGGACGGTATTTTTGTACCAAACATAAGCTTCGGTTTGCCGGTTATAGAGGCACTTCGTAAATACACAGATATGGTGTTTGACGTGCATCTTATGATAACCGAGCCTGAACGTTATATTGAAAGATTTATAGATGCCGGCGCAGACTTTGTTACATTCCATGCCGAAGCAACAAAAAAGATAGATGAGTGTATTGAAATGATTCATAACTGTGGCAAAAAAGCAGGACTTGCTATAAGCCCCAATACACCTGCTGAGGTTGTATATCCGTATCTTTCAAAGCTTGATATGGTGCTTTGTATGACAGTTGAGCCTGGATATGGCGGACAGAAATATATGCCTGATATGGAGCCGAAAATAAAGGCTGTAAGAGAGAAAGCAGGAGAAGATATGCTCCTTGAGGTTGACGGCGGTATAGGTGCAGGTAATATAATGGCACCGGTTAATACAGGAGCAAATGTTATAGTTGCAGGTACTGCAGTCTTTGGCGGTAATATTACCGAAAATGTTACGGAGATACTAAAACAATGCGGGCAGTTATAATCGGTAACGGCGAAATACGTGATTATAAATACATAAAATCATTTATCAGGTCGGACGACTATATAATTTGCGCTGACGGTGGTTTAAGACATGCTAAAATACTTGAGGTAACTCCCGATATAGCGGTAGGAGACTTTGACTCATACGAAAAATCAAGCGATATAGAAAGTATAGTATATCCCTCACATAAAGACTTGACAGACGGTGAAATTGCAGTTGATTATGCAATTGAAAAAGGCTATACCGATATACTTTTACTCGCAATGACAGGGACACGTCTTGACCATACCTTCACCAATATATTCCAGCTTGCCAAGGATGCTAATATATCTCTTATTGACGATAATAATGAGATTTATTGTATCAAAGATAAGCTTACTTTAAACGGTAAAAAAGGCAAGACAATGTCGATAATCCCTGTCTTTTCAAACCTTGTAGGTGTGACTGCTACAGGTGTATATTATCCGCTTGATAACGATACGCTTTTATTCGGTCAAGGCAGGGGAAACAGTAACATAATAACAGATGACATATGTACTGTTTCAGTAAAAGACGGAATGGGAATAATTTTTATAAACAACGGAGATTAAGATGATATATTTGGATAATGCGGCAACGACAAAACCGTCGGAAAAAGCCGCAGAAGCTATGATGCAGGCAGTTACAGAGTTTGCAAATCCTTCATCTTTACATGGTGCAGGACTGCGGGTTGAGAAACTAATTACTGCATCACGTGAGAATATCGCAAGAATACTCGGTGTAAACGGAAATGATATTTACTTCACATCGGGCGGCACAGAGGCAAATAACCTTGCAATTTTCGGTACAGCCGATGCGCTGAAAAAACGAGGAAACCGTGTAATAACATCAAAAATAGAACATCCGTCCGTGCTTGAAGCCTTTAAAAAGCTTGAAAAAGACGGATTTGATGTTGTATATGCCGATGTTCTGCCTGATGGCAGTATAGATCTTGATATGTTTGAAAATGCACTTACAGAAGATACGATTCTTGTAAGTATAATGCACGTAAATAACGAAACCGGTGTAATACAACCGATAGAAAAAATTTCAAAGCTCGTAAGGGAAAAAGCAAAGGATTGCGTGATCCATTGCGACTGTGTACAGTCATTTGGTAAAATACCTGTAAAGCCGCAACAGATGGGTGTGGATATGGTAAGCATCAGTGCTCATAAAATTCACGGATTTAAGGGCTGCGGTGCTTTGTACACGAAAAACCGTCGTATAAATCCTGTGATTTACGGTGGTGAACAGCAGAACGAGCTCCGTCCCGGTACAGAGAATGTTGGCGGAATACTTGCATTTTCAGCGGCGGCATCGGAATGTGCAATTGATGCTTGTGAAATGAGAAAAAAACGTGATTTGATGAAATCACTTCTTTTAGAAAATACAGAAAATATTTTAGTTAACGGCTCTGATGAATACAGTTCAGGAAGTGTTTTAAACGTTTCGTTCATTGGAATTAAAGCCGAAATACTTCTTCACTCGCTTGAACGTCATGAAATTTATGTTTCAACGGGTTCAGCCTGCTCATCGCATAAACCTCAGCCAAGTCACGTGCTTATGGCAATGGGGTTATCGCAAGAGGCGGTAAACGGTGCAATACGCATAAGCTTTTCACAGAACACAACTGAGGAAGAGATTCGTTTTGCATCAGAAAAGATAGCCGAAGAAGTAAAAACAATACGCAGATATATGTAAAACAGAAAGGGAACACAAAGTGAAAGAGATAATCCTTGCCAAGTATGGCGAAATAATTCTTAAAGGCGGAAACCGCCCGAAGTTTGAAAAATTATTGATAGATAACATCAAAAATGCACTTAGAAACGTAGCTGATTTTAAAATATCATTAAGACAGGCAACTGTATATGTAGAAGATTTTGACGAAGACAAGACTGACATTATAGTAGAAAGAATGTCTAAAATATTCGGACTTGTTTCTGTTACACGTGCGGCGGTCTGTGAAAAGACGATGGACAGCATAAAGGAAACTGCATTTAACTATATCGGCAGTGATCTTGAAAAACCTGCGAAGTTCAAGGTGGAAGCAAAGCGTTCGGATAAGGCGTTTCCGCTTAATTCTGTACAGATCTGTATGGAGCTTGGCGGATGGCTTGACGATAAGTTCCCCAATATAGTATGTGATGTGCATAATCCTGACATTACCGTAAAGGTTGAGGTTCGTGACGTTGCAGCGTATGTTTATATTGAAGAAAAGAAATTAAAGGGCCAGGGCGGTATGCCGATAGGCTCAGGTTCAAAAGCTACATTGCTTTTATCGGGCGGTATAGACAGCCCTGTTGCGGGACATATGATTTCAAAGCGTGGTGTAACGATAGATGCCGTGAACTTTTTCTCGTTCCCGTATACATCAGACAGAGCAAAGGAAAAGGTTATATCGCTTGCAAAAATACTTGCACAGTACACATCAAAGGTGAATCTGTATATAGTTCCGTTTACAGAGATACAGCTTCAGATACGTGACAATTGTCCGGAGGAGCATATGACACTTATAATGCGCCGTTTTATGATGCGTATAACAGAAAAACTTGCACGCAAAAACGGTTCAAAAGCACTCGTTACAGGCGAGTGTGTAGGACAGGTTGCAAGTCAGACTTTATCAGCGCTTGATGTAACAAATGCGGTTATTGATATGCCTGTATTACAACCACTTATCGGTATGGATAAAATTGAGGTTATTAACCGTGCTATGGAAATAGGCACATATGAAACTTCAATTCTTCCGTATGAGGATTGCTGTACGGTATTTACGCCCAAGCATCCGACGATTAATCCCAAACGTTCATCAATTGAAAAAACAGAAAGTGTTCTCGATATCGAAAAACTTGAAGAAGAAGCGCTTGCAGGTGTGGAACTTATCGAGGTTTATCCCGATTAAAAAATTTTTTAAAAAAGGTATTGACAAGTGGCAATTTGTCTGTTATAATGAAAACACCAAACAGATGTTCGTATAAATTAAAGGAGATTTTACAATGGCTAAATCAGATAAGATTTCAAAACCGCCGGTAGAGCGAGTAGTTGATGAAGAAAAGAAAAAAGCACTTGATGCGGTATTTAAAGTAATTGAAAAGGAATACGGCACAGGTTCGATTATGAAGCTTGGCGATACACGTGTTTCAAGTGTTGATGCTATTCCTACGGGTTCAATGACGCTTGATATGGCACTTGGTGTAGGCGGTATGCCGCGTGGCAGAATCATTGAAATTTACGGTCCTGAATCATCAGGTAAAACTACAGTTGCACTTCACGTTGTAGCAGAAGCACAGAAGCGTGGCGGTGAGGCGGCATTTATAGATGCAGAGCATGCGCTTGACCCGGTATATGCACAGAAGCTTGGCGTAGATATTGATAACTTAATCGTTGCACAGCCCGATACCGGTGAGCAAGCACTTGATATATGTGAAGCACTTGTTCGTTCGGGTGCGCTTGATGTTATCGTAATTGACTCTGTTGCGGCACTTGTACCTAAAGCTGAAATTGAGGGCGAAATGGGTGATTCACACGTTGGTCTTCTTGCACGTCTTATGTCGCAGGCACTAAGAAAGCTTACAGCTATTATTTCAAAGTCAGGTACAGCTGTTATTTTCATAAACCAGTTACGTGAAAAGGTTGGCGTTATGTACGGTAACCCCGAAACAACACCGGGTGGAAGAGCGTTGAAGTTCTTCTCGTCAGTACGTCTTGATGTACGCCGTCAGGAACAGCTTAAAAACGGTGCAGAGGTTATCGGTAACCACACACGTGTAAAGGTTGTTAAGAACAAGGTTGCACCGCCGTTTAAAGAGGCAGAGTTTGATATTCTCTATGGCGAGGGCATTTCTAAGGAAGGAAATATTCTTGACGTTGCTGTTGAACTTGATATCATCAAGAAGAGCGGTGCGTGGTTCAGCTATGACGGAATGAAGATAGGTCAGGGCAGAGATAACGCCAGAAACTACCTCAAAGAGAACCCCGAATTCTGTAATATGGTAGAGGAAATGATAAGAAACGGGCTTACACCAAACGCAGAAGATGGACTTGTTCAAAACAATGAAAATACAGATGTTTTAGAAAATCAATTTGTAAATTCAGACGAAAATTGAACATTTTGTTAAAAAATCATTGACCTTTAACGGATTTTAGAGTATTCTATATATAGAATATAATAATATTAGGGGGCGTAACGATGGTTTCAAATGAAGTAACTGTTAATAACGCGGTTGGATTACATGCAAGACCGGCAACATTTTTTATTCAGCGTGCCAATTCCTTCAAATCGAGTATTTGGGTTGAAAAAGATGATAGAAAAGTAAATGCAAAGAGTTTGTTGGGTGTTTTATCACTCGGCATAGTTAAGGGCACTACTATTACTATAATTGCCGACGGAACTGACGATGAAGAGGCAGTAAAGACTCTTGTCAGTGTAATTGAGTCTAACTTTACTGAATAATTTTGAAGATTTAAGCTTCAGATAATAACTCTGCACAAGTTCTGCAGAGTTATTTTTTGCTATAAAACAGCAGGAGGTGTTAAATATGTTTGATTTTGAAGAAGAAATTAGAAAACTCCCGCAAGAGCCGGGTGTTTATATTATGCGTAATAAAGAAAATGAAGTCATATACGTAGGTAAAGCAAAAATTCTTAAAAACCGTGTTACGCAGTATTTCCGTAAAAACTCAAGCCATACACCGAAAGTTCTTGCGATGGTTGCACAGGTTGCTTCGTTTGAATATATAATAACAGATTCTGAACGTGAAGCACTTGCACTTGAATGTAACTTAATAAAAAAGTACAGACCGAAGTATAATATACTCCTAAAGGACGATAAACAGTACCCGTATATAAAGGTTTCAATCAATGAAGCATATCCGAGAGTGAGTATGGTGCGCCGTGTTGCGGATGACGGTGCAAAATATTTCGGACCGTATATGGGTAAGGGAACGATAAAAAATACGCTTGAAATAATACAGCGTCTTTTTAAACCTCCTACCTGTAAACGCCGTTTCCCTGAAGATATCAAAAAAGGCAGACCGTGTCTGAATTATCATATAAATAACTGCATAGCACCGTGTACGGGTAACGTTTCAAAGGATGAATACAGAAAAGTTTTCTTTGAAATATGCAGGTTTTTAGATGGTAAATATTCTGACCTTATAAAAGAACTCACAGAGGATATGAAACTTGCTGCTGCCTCTATGCAGTATGAGCGTGCAGCAATTTTGCGTGACCGCATAAATTCTATTAAAGAGTTAACGGATCGACAGAAAATAACCGATGCATCGCATCAGAACAATACAGATGTTATTGCAGTTGCAAAAGAAGATGCGATTGCTTTTGTAGAGGTGTTCTTTATTCGTTCGGGAAATGTTATCGGCAGAGAACATTATAAAATAGAAAACACCAAAGATTCAACCGAAAGTGAAATTATAACGGATTTTATAAAGCAGTTTTATGTTGAATGTGATTTTATACCGAACGAGATTTTAACAGAGTACGAACCACTGGAAACAGAACTCATTGCAGACTGGTTGCGAAAGTTGAAAAACAGAAAAGTTACTCTTTCAAATCCGAAAAGAGGCGAGAAAGCCAAGCTTGTTGCAATGGTAAAATTAAATGCCGAAAAAGCATTGTCAAACTATAAGATAAATCAGCTTAAGGTTAAGGAAAACAGTGGCGTGCTTGAGCTTTTGAAAAATACACTCGGTCTTGATAAAATTCCTGCAAGAATAGAAAGTTATGATATTTCCAACATAAGCGGTACTAACAACGTTGCGGCAATGGCAGTGTTTGAATATGGCAGACCTGCAAAACGCAAGTACCGTCAGTTTAAAATAAAGACGGTAGCTGGTGCAGACGATTATGCATCAATGAGTGAGGTTATTTATCGCAGATTCCGACACGGTATGGAGGAAGAAGAAAAAATAGCAAACGGTGAAATGAATATCCGTGATGCAAAATTCCTGCCGTATCCGGATCTGGTTCTGCTTGACGGCGGAAAGGGGCATTTGTCGGTTATAACAGAGCTTATGGAAATGATTGATAATGATACACCTGTGTTCGGTATGGTCAAAAACAGCAAACACAGAACACGTGCCCTTGTCGGAAAAGACGGCGAGGTGGATATAAGCGCCATACCACCTGTATTTAAGCTTATAACGCACATACAGGACGAGGTACACGATGCGGCGATAACGTATTTCAGAAAGCTTCATGATAAAATTGATTCGGAACTTGATAAAATTCCGGGCATCGGCGAAAAAAGACGTCTTGCCCTATTGACTAAATACGGAAATATTGGTAAAATAAAAGAAGCGACAATCGAAGAGCTTGCTGATGTTGAATCAATGGATTTAAAGTCAGCAGAGAATGTATATAATTATTTTAAAACAAAAAAGGATATATGAAATGAGCGTTTCATTTAAAAAAATACTTTCAATATGCCTTGTACTTGTGCTGTTGGGTTTATTACCAGCGTGTTCATTAAAAGGAACTAATCAATATGATACACCAAAACCGACAGAAACCGAAACAGCAGAGGATAAAAGTATAACGATTGGCGTTGTTGAACTGGACACGTATAATCCGTTGACAACCAAATCATCTACAACTAAAAATATGCTCGGATTTATTTTTGAGCCGTTATTTGCGTTGGATTCAAAACAGAATACCGCAGGTGTACTTGCAAAATCTTATGAAACTGCACCTGATGGAAAAAGCATAAAAGTCAATCTTAAGGAAAACGTGTTATGGCACGACGGAAAAGAATTTACGTCAAAGGATGTTGCCTATACAATCAATATGATTATAAACAATAGCACTGTATATACAAACACTCTTAAAAATGTGCGTGCTGTATCTGAAAATGATACGTATTCTTTGACTGTCTATTTTGACCGTTCTGTGCCAAATCCTACTATGTTGCTTTCGTTCCCTGTAATAGAAAGCGGTTCGTTTGCAAATCAGTCAAAGCCGATAGGAACCGGTCCGTTTTTTCATGATTATGACAGGTTAAAAGCGTTTGAGGCTTATCATGGAAACAAACCTCAGATTGAATATATAAATGTTAAGAGTGTTCCTGACTACGAAAAATTCAATTCTTTATTTAATGCTAGTGCTATTGATGTTGCAGATTCTTCGTTAATCAAAATGACAGAGTACACCCCCAGAAGCAATGCAACCGTTACAGATTTTGTTTCAAATGAAATGATTTTTGTCGGATTCAATTGTTCTGCTTCTGTATTTTCAAACACAGAAGCACGAAAAGGCGTATATGAGATAATCGACAGAAAAAATATAGTTTCACATATTTATTTCTCTCGTGCACTGGAAAGTTTTTACCCGATAAACCCGGACTTAAGATTTTATCCGTCAGTTACCGGTAATGTTCGGGGCGATCAGGGAAAAGCGGAAGAAACACTCAAAAGCGGAGGCTGGAAAAAGGACAAGAATGGTTCATATTTTCTTCCATTGGACGACAAAACAATATATTTTGAGATAGAAATACTTGTTAATTCAGAGGATGAAAAAAGAGTGGCGATTGCTGAAAATATTTCAAAAACTATGTCAGAAATGGGTATGAAAAACACGGTTGTTAAATGCAGTGAAAGCGAATTTTATTCACGTATCAGCAGTGGTAATTACGATATGTTCATCGGGGAAACTGTTCTTCCGCCCAATAATGATTTTTCCGAACTCCTGATAGGTCAGAATCTATTTAATTATTCTGATGAAAAAACAGAAACCTTGCTCACTCAACTAGGTACACTTACTCTTGAAAAAGATAAAATCGAAGTTTATAATGAATTTTTTGAACATTTTGAATCGGAATGTCCCATGGCTCCGATTTGCTTCTTAAAAGAAAGTATAATAACAAGTGCAAAAATAAAATCAGGCGTTTCTCCGTCAATTTCCGGCGTAGTAACGAGAACTGAGAATTGGAGTATTAAATGACAGTAATAGTATGCGGCGGCGGTGCCGCAGGAATGATTGCAGCAGGTACGACGGCAAAAACAGCCGATAAGGTTATTCTTATAGAAAAAAATGATGCACTCGGTAAGAAACTTCGCATAACAGGTAAGGGACGGTGTAATATAACCAATGCCTGTGATATTGAAGATATGATAGGAATGTATCCTGTAAACGGAAAGTTTTTGTATTCGGCACTCTATACCTTCACAAACGATGATATAGTAGAACTTCTGAAAAGCTATGGAGTAGAAACAAAGGTTGAACGTGGGGGCAGGGTATTTCCGATAAGTGACGATGCACGTGATGTAGTTTCGGCAATGCGTAAATATGCTCTTCAGCCTAACGTAAAGCTCATAAAAGACGAGGTTAAATCGCTTATAGTAGATAATGGTGAAATTACAGGCGTAAAGACTGCTAAGAGCAGTTACACTGCCGACAGTGTGATTTTGTGTAACGGTGGCGCGTCTTATCCTCAGACAGGCTCTGACGGCTCCGGTTACCGTATGGCAGAAAGAGTGGGGCATACCGTAATCCCACCTACACCATCTCTCGTGCCTTTGTGTACAGAGGAAAAATGGTGTGCCGATATTATGGGTTTATCTTTAAAAAATGTAGAAGTAACAGCGTTTAATGCGAAAAACAAAAAGCTCTATTCCGGTTTTGGCGAAATGATTTTTACACATTTCGGCGTATCGGGACCGCTTATACTTTCGTTATCGGCACATATTAAAAAAGAGATAGCAAACGGTGTTAAAATCAAAATTGACCTTAAGCCGGCACTTTCGACGGAACAGCTTGATAGCAGAATACTTCGTGATTTTGAGGAACAGAAAAACAAGCATATAATAAATGCTCTTGATGCACTGTTGCCGAAAAAACTTATACCGGTTATAATTGAAATTTCGGGTATTGAGCCGCACAAAGCGGTATGTGAAATAACACGAGAGGAGCGCAAACAGCTCCTAGATACACTCAAAGGGCTTACATTAAACATAACTGGATTCCGACCGATACGAGAAGCTATTATAACGTCGGGCGGTATAAAGACATCTGAAATCAATTCATCAACAATGGAATCAAAGCTTGTTTCTGGACTGTATTTTGCAGGAGAAATAATAGATGTTGACGGATACACCGGCGGATATAATCTGCAGGTTGCCTGGTCAACGGGATACCTTGCAGGATTAAATGCCTCAGCAAGAAACTAAAGAGCAGAAAGGAAAGAGATAAAATGTCAGATAAAAAAATTTCGGTAGCGATTGACGGACCTGCAGGTGCAGGTAAAAGCTCTGTGGCTAAAAAAGCGGCAAAGGATATGGGATATGTGTATATAGATACAGGGGCTATGTACAGAGCCGTTGCCGTATGGGCGATTGAAAATAATATCGATATAAAAAATGATACACAGAAACTGATTGCTTCACTAAATGAAATTAAAATTGATGTCAGCTATGGTGAGAATGTTCAGCGTATGCATCTTAACGGTAAAGATGTGACGGAACGCATCCGTGAAAATGATGCATCTATGGGTGCGTCGGCCGTTGCTACCATTCCTGAGGTGCGTGTGTATTTGGTTGATATGCAACGCAAGATGGGCGAAAAAGGCGGAGTTATTATGGACGGAAGAGACATAGGAACGGCAGTTCTGCCCAATGCTGAGCTTAAAATTTATCTTACTGCATCTGTTGAAGAACGTGCAATGCGCAGGTATAAGGAATATATCGAAAAAGGTATTGAGTGTGATTATGAAGAACTCAAGAGTGATGTTATAAAACGTGACGAAAACGATATGAACCGAAAAGCATCGCCGTTACGTCAGGCTGATGATGCAATACTTCTTGATACTACAGAAAAAAACTTTGACGAAGCAGTGGAAACTGTCAAAGAACTGATAAGAACTACGGAGGAAAAGAACTGATGTTTTACTGGGTGTGTGTAAGGATAGTGCAATTTTTTATGCTGTTTGTTTGCCGTGTAAAGTGTGTTGGTAAAGAAAACATTCCAAAACAGGGCGGAGTCATACTTGCAATTAACCATAAAAGTATGTTTGACCCGATTATGATTGGAATAACATCGACAAGAAAATTAAATTTTATGGCAAAAGCAGAACTTTTCAAGAATAAGCTTTTTGGTGCTCTGATAAAAAAATTAGGTGCATTTCCTGTTAACAGAGGCTCGGGTGATGTATCTGCTTTAAAAACTGCATTCAAGATTCTTGATGAAGATGGTGCAATGCTTATATTCCCGGAGGGTGGACGTGTAAAAAATGGTGAGCGTCGCCGTGCCAAAACGGGAGTGATAATGATAGCACAGAAAAAGACCGTTCCTGTTATTCCGGTCTACATAGACGGTGACTATAAGTGGATGCGTAAGATGACCGTTACATACGGCGAACCGGTTTCTTTTGAAGAATATAAGGAAAAGAAACTTTCTGCCGAAGAAGTACAGGCATTGGCAGACGGAGTTCTGGATAAAATCTACAGCCTTGCACAGGGAGAGTGATCATATGCCGGTAACGGTTGCAAAAACAGCAGGATTTTGTTTTGGTGTGAAACGTGCAGTAGATGCAGTGTATGATGCAATAAAAAACGGTAAAAAAATAGCGACACTCGGTGATGTGATTCATAATCGTCAGGTTACTGAAGATCTTGCTCTAAAGGGGGTATATTCATACGATAATGTAGGAGATATACCTGATGACCACATAATTGTAATACGTGCCCATGGCGTGGGCAAGGATGTTTATGAACAAATTGGCAACAGAGAATATATTGACCTCACATGTCCGTTTGTTTCTAAAATCCACAAAATTGTAGAAGAACATTATAACAAGGGTTATAAAATTGTGATTGTCGGAGACAAAAACCATCCTGAAGTTATAGGCATAAACGGCTGGTGTAACTATGAAGCGACTGTAATCGACAGTGAAGCAAGGAAAATTAACACGGATTTTGGTGATGCTTCGATATGTGTTGTAGCACAAACAACAATCAAGAAAGAATATTTTGTGCAAATAGTACAAATTTTAAAAAAAGCTTGCAAAAGTACCCTAGAATTTGATACAATATGTAGTGCAACTAGAAATAGGCAGGAGGAAGCAGCCGAGCTTGCAGTGCAGTCTGATTGTATGATTATAGTCGGCGGCACCAAGAGTTCGAACACAAAGAAACTCTATGAGATTTCTAAAAAGCTGTGTCCCGAAACCTATCATGTTGAAACCGCGGAAGAAATTCCGCAAAAACAATATTATAAAATAGGAATTACGGCAGGTGCATCGACACCGGCACGTATTATCCGGGAGGTAGTAAAGGCTATGAGTGAAAACTTGAAAAAAGAAGAGAGCTTCGCAGAGTTGTTCGAACAGTATGACCAGAAGACTCTCAACAACGGGGACATTATTGACGGACAGGTTGTTGAAATCCGTAAGAACGAGGTTATCGTTGACCTTGGCGGTTTCAAATATAACGGACAGCTGTCAGTTGATCAGATTACAGATGACCCCTCACTTGAGCCGTCTGATGTTGTAAAGGAAGGCGACACAATCAGAGTTTATGTTGTAGGCGTAAACGATGCTGAAGGAAAGGTAGTTCTATCAAGAAAGAAATTGGTAGCTATGGAAAGCTGGAACAAAATCAAAGCGGCTTACGAATCAGAACAAATCATGGAGGGCAAGATCATTAAGTCTGTTAAGGGCGGCCTGATTGCTTTGGCTGATGATGCGCAGGTATTTATTCCGGCAAGACAGGTTTCTGAAAAGTATGTGTCAGACCTTGATAGTCTTGTAGGTGAAACTCTTACATTCAAGCTTATTGAGCTTGACGAGAGAAGAAAGAGAGTGGTTGGTTCAGCACGTGTACTTCTTGAAGCTGAGCGTAAGGCTAAAGAGGCAGAGTTCTGGGCTGATGCAGAAGAGGGTAAGCATTACAGCGGTACAGTTAAATCTCTTACATCATTCGGTGCATTCGTTGATATAGGAGGAGTAGACGGTCTTGTTCATATTAGTGAACTTTCATGGAACAAGATTAAGCATCCGTCAGAGGTATGTGCTGTTGGCGATGTTATGGATGTTTACATCAAGGAAATCAATCCTGAAACAAAGAAGATTTCTTTGGGCTTTAAGAAGATTGAGGACAACCCGTGGACAATTGCACAGGACAAGGTTAACGTTGGTGATGTAATCACAGTTAAGATTGTAAGAATGATGCCGTTTGGTGCGTTTGCAGAAATCGTTCCGTCAGTAGACGGTCTTATCCATATCTCGCAGATTGCTGATAAGCGTATCGGCAAGCCGGAGGATGTTCTTGAGATAGGCCAGGAAGTTGAAGTTAAGGTAACAGAGGCTAACTGGGAAGCAAAGAAGATCAGTCTTTCAATCAGAGCTCTTATCGAAAAGGAAGAGCCGGAAGTGGTTGAAGAAGTGGTTGAAGAGGACAAGCCGGAAGAGGCGCTTGTATATTCAACAGACCCCGAAGTAGAGGTTGAAGAACCTATCGAGGTAGAACCGGTAGAAGAAGCTCCTGCTGAAGCAGCTGAAGAGGCTGCAGAGGAAGCTCCTGCTGAAGAGACAGCTGAATAATTTATTTTAAACACAAAAGACGCAGAAGATTATTTCTGCGTCTTTTTCGTTGATATACGAGATATTGTGGAATGCAACATCTTTGACTGTATATCTTGTGGTTATTTTACACAAAAAACTTTTTTACTTTTGTAAATATATACAATATTTATAAAAATGCAGAAAAAATATTGCAATCCGGATTGATATAGTTTATAATATGAGAGTGAGTGTTGGTAGCAGGTACTAATACGTGATAACAATTTTGAGGAGGCGCTTATGAGTATGACAAAAAAACAGCGGCACGCTTATATGATGTCAATTATAAGCGAGAACCCGTTTTTAAAAGATGACGAGCTTTCGAAAAAATGCAACGTAAGCATTTCGACAATTCGTAATGACAGGGCAGAATTGGGTATTGCTGAATACCGCGAAAGAGTGAAATCTGCGGCAGAAAATGAATTCCATAACGGTGAGAGCAAAGAAGAACTTCTCGATCTTAAACTTTATGAAACAGGAATTTCGGTCCTTGAAACTGATGCTTCAATGCTTTTTAAAAATACCAACATCGTAAAGAGTCAGTGTATATATGCGCTCGCAGAAAATCTTGCATTGAATGTTATTAACGCAAGTGCAGCTCTTGTTAAGGTTGCAAACGTTAAATATACGGCACAGGTACATCTGGGAGACAGGCTTGTTGCTAAATCAACCGTAAAAAGAGAAAAGAATAATGAATATATAGTTCATGTAATAATAAACGTAGATATGTCTGAAGTTTTCAGAGGTAAATTCAATTTAGAAGTTGTAGCAGAGGTGTAAAAATGAAAATTCTTATTGATGTAATGGGCGGTGACAATGCACCGCAGGTTCCGGTTGAAGCAGCGGTAAAGGCCGCAAATGAACTGGGTGTGCATATGGTACTTGTCGGTGATACCGATACCATTAATAATGAGCTTAAAAAATATAAGTATCCGGAAGAAAATATCAGCATTGTGCATGCTCCGGATATAATATCAAATCATGAAGAACCTGCACGAGCAGTGCGCAGAAAGAAAGAGGCATCTGTTGTTGTTGCGGCAAATCTGCTCAAAAACGGCGAGGGTGACGCAATGATTTCAATGGGCAGTACAGGTGCATTGTTAACAGCAGGTCTGTTGATTGTGGGAAGAATTAAAGGTGTTTTGCGTCCAGTTCTTGCAGCGACACTGCCAACAGCGCAAGGACCAAAGCTTTTAGCTGATTCCGGTGCAAACACAAACTGCCGTCCTATGAACCTTGTTCAGTTTGGTGTAATGGGCGATGTGTATATGCGAAATCTTTTCGGTATGGAAAATCCGAAGGTAGCACTAATATCAAACGGTGAAGAAGAGGGTAAGGGCGACGACCTTACCAAGAAAACATATCCCGAAATGAAGAAAGCTCCGTTTAATTTCATTGGCAATATTGAAGGTCGTGATATTATGGAAGGCAATGCTGATGTTATGGTTTGCGACGGTTTTGCCGGAAATATCGTTCTTAAGACTATCGAGGGTATGGGTAGTGTTATTAACAAGAAAATCAAAGGCATATTCAAAAAGAACATAATAACAAAGATTGGCGCTTTGTTTGTTATGGGCGGAATCAAAGAGTTCAAGAAATCAATGGACTATCGTGAGTATGGCGGTGCAATATTGTTGGGCTGTAAAAAACTTGTTGTTAAAGGTCACGGCTCATCAGACTTAAAAGCTGCGTATTCGACAATAAAACAGGCAAAGTCATTTATTGATGCAGATGTAAACAAAGAAATTGAAGAAAAATTAAAACTCGTTAGTATGGAGGAAACAGAGGATGCCTAATATGATAATAAAAGGTCTTGGCAAGTATATTCCTGAAAAAATATACGACAACGCATATTTTGAGACTATTGTCGACACAAACGACGAATGGATAACAAGACGTACCGGTATCAAGGAACGTCATATATCTGCAGATAATGAATATACAACCGACCTTGCTGCAAGAGCGGCAGAATCTGCTATAGAAAACGCAGGTATAACTGCTGAGGATATTGATCTTATTCTGCTTGCAACTGTTACACCTGATTATTTCACACCGTGCTGTGCGTGTGTTGTTCAGAATCGTATTGGCGCAGTTAATGCTGCGGCACTTGATTTCAACGCCGCTTGTTCAAGTTTTATTACCGGTATGGTTATGGCAGAGCAGTTTATTAAAAACGGAACATACAAACACATTCTTCTTATATGTGCTGATGTTCTTTCAAAGGTAACAGACTATAACGACCGTGCAACTTGTGTTCTTTTCGGTGATGCAGCAGGTGCGGCAGTGCTTTCGGCTGACGATTCAGCCCCCGGTGTACTTGCGTCTGAAATCGGCGCAGACGGTAGCGGTGCAATGCATATAACAAGTCTTGCAGTAAAAGAAGACGCCGAAGAAACCGAAAAACGAGTATCCGGCAGAAAAGAAACCATATGGATGGCAGGTCAGTCGGTAATGAAATTTGCTGTTAAAGCGATGGCTGAATCGACAGATAGAGTGCTTGAGAAAGCCGGACTTACTTATGATGACATAAAGCTTATTGTGCCTCATCAGGCAAATTACAGAATAGTAGACAGTGCATTGGGACGTATGGGCGTGGATAAAGACAAAGTTATGCTTACACTTGAAAAGTACGGTAACACATCAGCTTCGTGTATCCCTGCTGCGCTTACCGATGCTGTAAAAGAGGGAAGAATACAGCGTGGCGACAAGGTTGTTGTCGTAGGTTTTGGCGGCGGTCTCACATGGGGCTCGGCTGTCTTTGAATATTGATTCGAAAGGATATTTCAAAATGAAAAACAGACTTTGTGAACTTCTCGGAATAGAATATCCGATTATTCAGGGTGGAATGGCTTGGGTTGCAACCGCAGAGCTTGCAGCAGCCGTATCAAATGGTGGTGGACTCGGTCTTATTGCGGCAGGCGGTGCACCTGCGGACGTTGTAAGAGCTGAAATCAGAAAATGCCGTGAGCTTACAGACAAGCCGTTTGGCGTAAACGTAATGCTTATGTCACCGTTTGCAGAAGAAGTAATGCAGGTAATAATCGAGGAAAAACCGGCAGTTGTCGCAACCGGTGCCGGAAATCCGGGTAAATATATAGAACCGTTAAAGCAGGCAGGAATAAAAATAATGCCCGTAATCGCAAGTGTTGCAATGGCACAGAAGATGGAGAAACAGGGTGCGGACGCAGTTATTGCCGAAGGTACTGAAGCTGGTGGACATATAGGTGAGATTACAACAATGTGTCTTACACCGCAGGTGGTTGACGCTGTAGCTATTCCTGTTGTATGTGCTGGCGGTATAGCTGATGTCAGAGGTGCAGTGGCAGCATTTGCATTAGGTGCTGACGGTATTCAGGTCGGAACAAGATTTATCTGTTCTGATGAATGTATAGCGCATGAAAATTATAAACAGGCTGTGATAAAGGCAAAAGACCGTGATGCAGTTGTAACCGGAAGAAGTTCAGGTGCTCCGGTAAGAGCGTTAAAGAATAAACTTACCAAGGAATATCAGCGACTTGAGAAAGAAAATGCAACACCGGAAGAAATTGAACAGCTTGGTGTTGGCGGTTTAAAACGTGCATTCCTTGAAGGTGATACACAGATGGGTTCACTAATGGCGGGACAGAGTGCGGCTATGGTAAAAGAAATAGAGCCGTGTGCTGACATAATAAAGAGCTACTTTGCTGATATTGACAGTGTACTTACAAAAATAAAAGAAAATTTCTGACAGAAAGGAAGAAACTATGGGTAAAATCGCATTTATATTTGCCGGTCAAGGTTCGCAGGCTCCCGGAATGGGAAAGGAACTTGCTGAAAACTACGAATGTGCAGACAGAGTGTTTGATGAGGCATCAGAGGCGCTTGGATTTGATATAAAAGATATGATATTTAACGGTGACAAGGAAACTCTTATGATCACCGAAAACACACAACCGACCATTGTTACAATGAGTGTTGCGGCATTGCGCGTGCTTGAAGAAAAAGGTGTTAAGCCCGATGTTGTTGCAGGTTTGAGCCTTGGTGAATACACAGCACACGTAGCATCAGGCTCACTTGAGTTTAAGGACGCAGTAAAGCTTGTACGTAAAAGAGGCAAGTTTATGCAGGAGGAAGTTCCCGTAGGCAAAGGCGCAATGGCAGCGATATTGGGACTTGACGCTGATGCTGTACGTGAGGCAGCGAAGAAAGCATCAGAGTATGGTGTGTGCACTGGCGCAAACTTCAACTGCCCCGGTCAGATAGTTGTTTCGGGTGAGGTTGACGCAGTTTCAAAGTGCTGTGAGATAGCAAAGGAAATGGGCGCAAAGCGTGCAATTATGCTTGATGTTTCAGCACCGTTCCACTGCTCACTCTTAAAAGGTGCAGGAGAAAAACTTGCAAAAGAAATGGAAAATGTGGAAGTTTCCGATATGCAGATTCCTGTCATAACAAATGTAACGGCAGAATATATAAACAGCAAAGAAGATATAAAGCCATTGCTTGAAAAACAGGTCTCAAGCTCCGTTTTATGGGAAGATTCAATCCGTAAAATGATAGCTGACGGAGTGGATACATTTATTGAAGTAGGACCCGGAAAAGCTTTGACGGGATTTATGAAAAAGATTGACAAAGAAGTTCGGGTGTTCAATGTCGAAGATATAGCTTCGCTTGAAAATACAATTTCAAATCTTTAATAAAAGAAAAGAGGCAATCAATATGTTAAAAGGAAAAACAGCTATAGTAACAGGTTCGGGCAGAGGAATAGGAAAAGCTATTGCGATAAAGCTTGCGTCACTTGGTGCAAATGTTGTTATAAACGATATACCGCAGTCAGAGGATGCTGATATCACTTGTAACGAAATCAAGGCAATGGGAGTAGGTTCTATCTGCATTAAAGGCGATGTTAGAAACATTGATGACGTTAAAAATCTCGTTGATGAAACTGTTAAAGAGTTTGGAAGTATTGATATATTTGTTAACAATGCAGGAGTTACCCGTGACGGACTTATGCTTCGTATGAGTGAAGAGGATTGGGATCTTGTTATGGACATCAACCTTAAGGGCGCATTTAACTGTATAAAGACAGTTGCACGACCGATGATGAAATCAAAGGGCGGTTCTATAATCAATATCACATCTGTTGTAGGAGTTATGGGTAATGCCGGCCAGGCAAACTATAGTGCATCAAAGGCAGGACTTATCGGTCTTACAAAAACAACAGCAAAGGAATTCTCATCACGTGGAATACGCTGTAACGCTGTTGCGCCGGGATTTATAGAATCAGCAATGACTGACAAACTGCCTGAAGACGTAAAGGAAAAGTATTTTGATGCAATCCCGCTCGGTAAATTCGGTACTGTTGAGAATATTGCAGACACGGTAGCGTTTTTAGCGTCGGATATGTCATCGTACATAACAGGTCAGGTGCTGTGTGTAGACGGCGGTCTGTTAATGTAAAATTGTTATATAACCCGAAAGGGTTAATATATATTAAAATGTAAACTAAGCCGAATGCAAAAGCATTCAATGCTATGTGAAAGGAGGTGCACAAATCAATGGAGGAATTCGAGAGAGTAAAGGCCGTTATCGTTGACCAGCTTGGTGCAGACGAGAGCGCAGTAACACCGGAGGCATCATTTGTTGACGACCTTGGTGCTGATTCATTGGACATAGTTGAGCTTATCATGGGTCTTGAGACAGAGTTTGACCTTGAAATACCCGATGAGGAAGCTGAAAAGATTCGTACAGTAGGTGACGCTGTAAACTATATCAAGGAAAATGCGTAAGCAATGACTTGTACGCGGGAGGAATCCCCGAGATTCCTCTTGCGTTAAATTTCGATTATAATTAAATTATATAAATACTATTGCCCGCTTAATGCGTGGCGAGGAAGGTTAGGGATTACAATGAAAAGAGTTGTAGTAACCGGTGTAGGTGCCGTAACACCTATTGGTAATGATGCCAAAACTTTCTGGAATAATATCAAAGCCGGAGTTAACGGTATTGATTTGGTACAAGCCTTTGACACAACTGACTATAAAACAAAGATAGCCGGTGAAGTAAAAGATTTTGACATAAGCCAGTATGTTGACCGTAAAGAAGCACGTAAAATGGATAAATTCACTCAATTTGCGCTTGCCGCAGCTGACGAGGCTGTTAAGGATTCAGGACTTGATATGGAAAAAGAAGACCCGTGGCGTATAGGTTGCATAACCGGTACAGGAATAGGTGGTATTCTTACATTTGAGGAGCAGTGCAAGGTGCTTGCAGAAAAAGGTCCGGGCAGAGTAAGTCCGTTTTTCATTCCTATGATGATAGGTAACATGGCACCGTGTCAGGTAGCAATACGTTTTAATGCCAAGGGAGTAAATGAGAACGTAGTTACTGCATGTGCATCAAGTACAAATGCACTAGGCACAGCTTTTAGACATATTCAGTACGGTGATTGTGATGCAATCATTGCAGGCGGATGTGAAGCCACTGTTTCACCTATAGCATTTGCAGGTTTTTGTAATATGAAAGCCATGTCAACCAATAACGATGACCCCAAGCATGCATCCAAACCATTTGATGCAAACCGTGACGGTTTCGTTCTGAGTGAGGGTGCGGCATTTCTTATCCTTGAAGAGCTTGAACACGCAAAAGCAAGAGGTGCGAACATAATCTGTGAAATGGTCGGCTACGGTGCGACTGATGATGCATACCATATCACAAGCCCGATACCAGGTGGTGAGGGCGGTGCAAAGGCTATGGAGTTTGCAATCAAGGATGCAGGTGTAGAGCCTAAAGATATAACATATATCAATGCACATGGAACATCAACACCGTACAATGACTTGTTTGAAACACAGGCAATTAAAAAAGTATTCGGTGATTCGGCTTATGATGTTGCAGTAAGCTCAACAAAGTCGATGACAGGACATATGCTTGGTGCGGCAGGTGCAGCAGAGGCTGTTATATGCGCATACTCTATAAGAGACGGATATATTCCTGCCACAATAAACTATGAAACACCCGACCCCGAATGTGACCTTGACATCGTTCCGAACGTTGGACGTAATCGAGAAGTTACTTATGCAATGTCAAATTCACTTGGATTCGGCGGACATAATGCGACGGTTGTGTTTAAAAAATATACAGACTAAAAACAAGGGACTGGTAACAGTCCCTCATTACCGTTTTTAAGAAAGGAGTATAAAAATGCTTAATGCAGAGGAAAAAATAGGTTATCATTTTGAAAATGAAAAACTTTTACAAACAGCTTTAACCCACAGTTCCTATGCCAATGAAAATCATACACGCAGTAACGAACGTCTTGAATTTTTGGGCGATTCGGTATTAAGTATTATAATAAGCGAATGTATCTTTAAAAAAATGCAAAAAGTGAATGAAGGCGATCTTTCAAGATTCCGTGCAGCACTTGTATGCGAGCAGTCACTTGCAGAGATTGCAAAAAGGATACACTTAAGCGAATTGATTTTCCTGGGCAGAGGCGAAGAGAAAAACGGCGGAAGACGCAGACCGTCAATTGTCTCGGATGCTTTTGAAGCGGTTTTGGGTGCTATATATTTAGACAGCGGACTCGAAACTGCACGCGAATGGCTGTTGGCCATAATGTCTGATAAGATTGACCAGGCAATTATGGGTAAGCTTTACAGTGACTATAAAACGGCACTCCAGGAAATTGTTCAGCGTGACGGCAGAAGTTTTGTGAGCTATAAAACGCTTGAAGAATCAGGCAGAGAACACGAGCGTGTATTTGTTGTTCAGGCTTTTGTTAACGGTGATGCAAAATGTATTGCCGAGGGACACAGCAAAAAAGAAGCTGAACAGGCGGCGGCAAAGAAGACAATAGAGAAGTATTATGCGTAAGTTTAATATACCCGTATTTGTGCCGCACAAGGGCTGTCCGTACGACTGCGTGTTCTGCAATCAGAAACGTATAACGGGAAACCTTAAGGAAACTACTCCTGACGATGTGACAAGGATTATTGATGAACATCTTAAGACTTTGCCGTCAGTTGACAGAACAATAGAAGTTGCGTTTTTCGGCGGGAGCTTTACAGGGATTCCGATAGATGAGCAAAGTGCATTGATGGAGCGTGCTAAGCCATATATAGAATCGGGTGAGATTGATGGTATTCGTCTTTCTACCAGACCTGATTATATCACTGATGAGATACTTCACAATCTCAAAAACTACGGCGTAACAACAATCGAGCTAGGTGTTCAGTCAATGGTTGATGATGTATTAAAATCATCCAACAGGGGACACACATCCCAAGATGTCTGTAAAGCGGTTGAGCTTATTCGTAATTACGGATTTTCACTCGGATTGCAGATGATGACGGGATTGCCTGCTGATACACCGTCGCGTTCAATCGAAACTGCGAAACGAATTATAGGGCTAAAACCTGATTTTGTGCGCATTTACCCGACACTGACAATTAAGGATACATATCTTGAAAAAATGTATCACAAAGGCGAATACCAACCTCAAACACTTATAGAAGCCGTAGAGCTTGCAAAAGAGCTTCTCCTGATGTTTGAAAAAAATGGAATTGGTGTTATACGCATCGGATTACAACCGACCGATGAAATCAACGAAGATGCATCAGTTGTTGCAGGACCATTCCACAGTTCATTTGGTGAACTGGTTGAAAGTGCAGTTTATTATGATATAATAGAAGATGCAATTAAAGGTCTTTCAGGAAATGTCACGATATATGTAAATCCGAAAGAGGTCTCAAAAGCAACGGGAAACAAACGTGAAAATATAATCAAAATTAAAAATAATACAGGAATAAATATAAAGATTGCGACAGATGACAATCTCAAAAGAAGAGAGGTGAGATACACATGCTTTTAAAACGACTTGAACTACAGGGTTTTAAATCCTTTGCTGATAAAACAGTTCTTGACTTTATGGACGGTGCAACGGCGGTTGTAGGTCCTAACGGAAGCGGTAAGAGTAATATTTCTGACGCTATACGTTGGGTTATCGGCGAAACCAGTGCAAAAATACTGCGTGGTTCTAACATGCAGGACGTTATTTTTACGGGTACGGCTACAAGAAAAGGACTTAACTATGCAGAGGTAAGTCTTGTTCTTGACAACTCAAACAAGGATTTCAATGTAGAATACGAGGAAGTAAAAGTAACACGCCGACTTTTTCGAAGCGGTGAAAGTGTGTATAAGATTAACGATGCAGTATGCCGTCTTAAAGACGTGCATGAACTTTTTATGGACACAGGTCTTGGCCGTGGCGGATATTCTATGATCGGTCAGGGTAATGTGGCGCAGATAATATCAACAAAGGCAGAGGACAGACGTAATCTGTTTGAAGAAGCTGCCGGTGTATCAAAGTACAAATACAAAAAGGAAGAAGCTATAAGAAAGCTTGTAAAGGTTGACGAAAACCTTGTGCGTATAAGTGACATTTCAACAGAGCTTGAAGGTCAGCTTGCGCCTTTGGAGCGCCAGTCTGAAAAGGCTCGTAAATATCTCGGACTTTATGGCGATATGAAACAGCTTGATATAAACCTAAGCGTAATATCGCTTGATAAGAACAAGGTGGAATCAGACGAAGCCGATAAGCTTTACCATGATGTTGAGGGACAGCTTGAGGATGTACGTTCACGTGAGACAGAAAACGAACGTCTTATGAATAATCTCTACGAAGAAAGCCATAAGGCCGATGAGGATAAGAACGCGACAAACGAGCGTCTTACCGAGAATGAGTCACATATTGCGGCGGCAAAGAGTGAAATTACCCTTACCGAAAACAATATAAAGAACAATGATACTAATATTGCACGTCTGTTTGATGAAATTAACGCAATTGGTCTGAAAAATGATGAGCGTAATGCATTGATTTCTGAAAAAGAAACTGAAATAACCGAAAAAACAAACGAAGTTCAGGAGATTTCAAAAACTCTTGAATCTACACATACACAGGTTGAAGCAATAGATAAAGAAATTGCGAAAACTGATAGCAAAATTTCAGAATTCCGTAACCAGTATTTTGCTAATGAAAGTGAAATTGCATCAGAAAACGAGCGTATAAACGGTATCGAAACACTTCGCAACAGCTTTATTGAACGTCGTGAAGCAGTATACGCAGAAATCAGCACGTATAAAACCGGTATTGAAAATACAAAAAACCAGATTGCAGAAACAGAAGAAATAATAAAAACACGTTCTGAAAAATTATCAGAGCTTTCAGAATCCGTGGAGGGGTTAACTGCATCACGTAATGAAAATGCAAAAAAACTTGAAGATGCGCAGACTGCGCTTAATCAGGCAAGAGTTGACTACGATTCAAAGACATCGAAGAAACGTATCCTTGAGGGTCTTGAAAACGACTATGCTGGTTACTCAAAGAGTGTAAAGGCTGTACTTACAGCTCCGGAACTCAAAAAACATTCTGTTTACGGTACTGTATCGGGACTTACAAATGTTGATAAAAAATACGTACTTGCAATAGAAGCAGCACTTGGCGGTGCTATGCAGAACATTATAGTTGATACCGAGGAAGATGCAAAAGCGGCTATTGAATACCTGCGTAAATCACATTCAGGTCGTGCTACATTCCTGCCGGTTTCAAGTGTAAAAGGCAAGCTGTTTGATAACATAAACGAAATCTCAAAGTGTAACGGATATATTGGTGTAGCATCAGATATTGCAAGCTATGACAAGAAATATACAGGAATATTTGAATCATTGCTTGGTCGAGTTGCAGTTGTTGATAATATCGACAATGCAATCGCAATGAGCAAGAAGTTCGGATATAAATTCAAGGTAGTAACACTTGACGGTGATATGCTCAATACCGGCGGTTCAATTTCGGGTGGTTCTGTTAATAAACAGAGCGGATTCCTTTCACGTGCATCTGAAATCAAGACACTTACAACCGAAATTTCAGCATTGATGCGTGAGATTAAAAAGCTCGAAGACGAAATCGAGGGTTATAAGTCAGATGTTGAACTTTCAGAAAGTCAGTTGAACACATTTATGCCGCTTGTGCGTGAATATGAAGACGAGATACTTAAAGCAGAGAATACACTGAAACTGCTTAATGACACACTTTCAAATTCTACTGATTCAGCGTACGAAACTGAACTTACACAAATTGAACAGCAGTTAAAGGATTCTGCTGATGAAGTTGCGAAACTCATTGCTCATGTATCTTCTATGAAGACAAAGAACGCAAGACTTGAAGAAGAGATACAGAAACTATTTGACGAACGTAACGAGTTAATAGAGCAGAAAACAGAAGTAAACGAGTCATCAGGCGATGCGGCACAGCGTATTTCTGAAATAAATCAGGACATTGCACTCTGCCGTCAGGCAATAGAGAATGCACGCAACGAGATTGCAAGCTCGGATGCCGAAATAAAACAGCGTGAAGATGCAATAGAAGAACTTAAGACACATTCGTTAAAACTTCGTGAATTTATCGCTGAGAAAGAGAATGAGGTTAAGTGTGCAGAAGAGTTATCTGAAAGCATACGTGAATCTATAAAGACAATTGATGAGCGTAAAGCGGATATAACCGAGCGTATGAAGCAGTATCAGGGTGACAATAAAGATATCACCAATGAGATAATCGAGCTTCAGAAAGAGCTTTCACGTGTTGAGAACAAACGCATGAAGCTTCTTAATGACCGTGACAGTATAATCAACCGTTTGTGGGACGATTATGAAATGAGCTATAACGACGCACTCGAAAACAAGACGGAGGTTGAAAATCTTTCTGAGGCAAGGGAAACACTTGCAGAGCTTAAGAAGAAGATTAAGGCGCTCGGAAATGTTAATATGGACGCTATTGAGGAATATAAGTCCGTAAAAGAGCGTTATGAGTTTATGACAACACAGAAAGCCGACCTTGAAAAAGCAAAGTCTTCACTTGAAAAGATTATCGACTCAATGGAAGAGCTTATGAAGGAGCATTTCGGTGAGCAGTTTACAGAAATAAACAAGGCGTTCTCAGAAGTGTTTACAGAGCTCTTTGGCGGCGGTAGCGGTCGTTTGTATCTCTCTGACCCTGACAACATTCTTACAAGTGGTATTGAAATTGAAGTACAGCTTCCGGGTAAAGGCTTGCAGAATATTAACCTTTATTCAGGCGGCGAGAAGTCATTTATTGCTATTGCATTGCTGTTTGCGATACTTAAGGTTAAGCCGACACCGTTCTGCATACTTGACGAGATAGATGCAGCACTTGATGATGTAAACGTATCACGATTTGCAACATACCTCAAAAACTACATCGACCGTACACAGTTTATTGTAATCACACATCGACGTGGTACAATGGAAGCTGCATCAATTCTATACGGTGTTACAATGCAGGAGTCAGGTATATCAAAGCTACTCTCGCTTAAGATAGATGATGTTGCAGAAGAACTTATTGAATAATCAGGAGACATAATATGGGATTTTTTGATAAATTAAAAAAAGGTCTTACAAAAACCCGTGATGCAGTTGCAGAGCAGGTAAATAACGTATTCAGCGTATTTGTTAAAGTTGACGAGGAACTGTTTGAAAGCCTTGAAGAAGCGCTTATAATGGCTGATCTTGGCATGGAAACATCGGTGGAACTTATAGACGAATTGCGCGATAGGGTAAAGAAAAAACATATTACCGATGGTAATCTTGTTAAGGAAGAACTTTACAGCGTTATAACCGATGCGCTATGCGAAGTTGACAATTCAATGAAACTTGATACCACACCGGCTGTTATACTTGTTATCGGTGTAAACGGTGTGGGAAAGACCACAAGCATCGGTAAAATGGCATCCTTTTATAAGTCACAAGGTAAAAAGGTCATGCTTGCGGCGGCGGATACATTCCGTGCTGCGGCAATTGACCAGCTTGATATATGGGCACAGAGAAGTGGTTGTGACATTATAAAGCATAACGAGGGTTCTGACCCGGCGGCAGTGGTGTTTGATGCTTGTAACGCTGCAAAGGCGAGAGGTGCAGATATTCTTATCTGTGACACTGCAGGACGTTTGCATAACAAGAAAAACCTCATGGCTGAGCTTGAAAAGATAAACCGTGTAATTTCACGAGAGTTACCTGATGCATCACGTGAAAATCTGCTTGTGCTCGATGCAACAACAGGTCAGAACGCAGTAAGTCAGGCAAAACTATTCTCAGAAGTGTCAGACCTTACAGGCATAGTTTTAACAAAGCTTGACGGTACAGCAAAGGGTGGAATTGTAATATCAATAGCAAAAGAACAGAGCCTGCCGGTTAAGTTTATCGGTGTGGGCGAGGGTATTGATGATTTACAGACCTTTGTACCACAAGACTTTGCGAAGGCGTTGTTTGGTGCAGAAGAATAATATAAAAAAGATGCAATAAAAGTTCTTATTGCATCTTTTTATGTACTAAAAATGCCGTCTTGTGACGGCATTTTCTTAATATCTTGAGTTATTCTTAACTGCTCGGTCAATGTTGCGTTTTGCGTCACGCTTTGCAATGTCCTCACGCTTATCGTATAGTTTTTTACCTTTAACAAGTGCGATCTCAACCTTAACAAGCGAGCCTTTGAGATAAACTTTAAGAGGGACAAGTGAAAGTCCCTGTTCTTTTAGCTGTTGCGAAAGCTTCAGTAGCTCACGCTTATGCATAAGAAGCTTGCGCTCGCGCAACGGGTCACGGTTGAAAATATTACCTTTTTCAAAAGGTGATATATTCATACCCTTGAGCCACACTTCGCCTTTGTTTATTCCGGCATAGGCGTCTGTAAGATTAACTTTACCGTCCCTGATTGACTTAACTTCTGTACCGAAAAGCTCGATTCCGCATTCGTATGTTTCAAGAATGAAGTATTCATGTCTTGCTTTTTTGTTTTGTGAAATAATCTTAATGTTTGATTTAGTTTCCGCCATAGCAATACCTCAATTCAGATAATTCTTGAAATAGTATAACATATTTTGGATTGATTGTAAAGTTTTTTTAAAAATATAAAGTTTTTTCTGAAAATATCTTGATTTCTTCGCTGAAATAGTGTAGAATATAATTACAGTAATATATTTGCAATTTTAGGAGGCAGACATGAGCGAAATTTTATTCGATTATGAAAAAGCAAAAGGCTTTGTATCTGATTATGAAATCGAAGCACTTGCACCGTATGTAAAGGTTGCACATGACACTGTGCAGAAGAAAACAGGTGCAGGAAGCGATTTTCTGGGTTGGGTAGATTTGCCTGTTGATTACGATAAAGAAGAATTCAGTCGCATTAAGAAAGCGGCAGAAAAGATACGCAAGGATTCTGATGTACTTATAGTTATAGGCATAGGCGGTTCATACCTTGGTGCAAGAGCAGCGATTGAGATGCTTTCTCATTCATTCTATAACTCAGTATCAAAGGATATGCGTAAGGGCCCGCAGATTTTCTATGCAGGCAACAGCATAAGCTCTACATATCTTTGTGAGCTTATAGAAGCAGTAGAGAATGTTGATTTCTCGGTAAATGTTATTTCAAAGTCGGGAACAACAACTGAGCCGGCAATAGCATTCAGAGTATTTAAGGAAATACTTGAGAAGAAGTACGGTAAAGAGGGTGCAAAGGAAAGAATATATTCTACAACCGATAAAGCTCGTGGCGCGCTTAAGACTCTTTCAGATGCTGAAGGATATGAAACATTTGTAGTGCCGGACGATGTAGGCGGCAGATTCAGTGTTCTTACAGCAGTAGGACTTTTACCGATAGCTGTAGCAGGAATTGATATAGACGCAATGATGCAGGGTGCAGCAGACGGAAGAACGCTTTATACAAACCCGGAACTCTCGGAAAACCCATGTTATCAGTATGCAGCAGTAAGAAACTGTCTTTTGAGAAAAGGCAAGACAGTTGAGATGATGATAAACTTTGAACCGTCACTTCACTATTTCGGCGAATGGTGGAAACAGCTTTACGGCGAGAGTGAGGGTAAGGACAATAAGGGTATATTCCCGGCAGCGGCTGATTTCTCAACAGACTTGCACTCAATGGGACAGTATATCCAGGACGGACAGAGAATGTTGTTTGAAACAGCAGTTCTTGTGGACTCACCGAGAAAGGATTTAGTAATCAAGGCTAATGACGATAACCTTGACGGACTTAACTTCCTTGCAGATAAAACTGTCGATTTTGTAAATTTAAAGGCTGCTGAGGGAACTGCACTTGCTCATACAGACGGCGGTGTGCCTAACCTTGCAGTACGTGTACCGGAGCTTAACGCATATAACTTCGGTAAGCTTGTATATTTCTTTGAAATGGCTTGTGCTATTTCAGGCTATATTCTTGGCGTAAACCCGTTTGACCAGCCGGACGTTGAAGCGTACAAGAAAAATATGTTTGCATTGCTTGGAAAACCGGGATATGAGGATATGCAGGCAGAGCTCGAGGCAAGACTCGGCAACTAAACTATGATTCTTATTACGGGAGTGTGTTATCTTTCGTAGTAATAATAAATAAAACAATGGAGGACAATATTATGATTAAACTATTGATCGGCAAAAAAGGAACAGGTAAGACAAAGGCGCTTATAGAGCAGGTAAATGCAGCGTCATCTGTTGCAAAGGGTAATGTTGTTTTTATTTCGAATAACACATCAAGTGCTATATTCGACATTTCTAAGAGTGTAAGAATGACAGATACTACTGATTTTGATATCGCTAACTACAGCGAATTTGAAGGCTTCATCTGCGGTATCATCAGCGGTAACTATGACATAACCAATATATTTGTTGACGGCCTTTTCAAAATTGTAAACGGAGACGACCTTGACGGTCTTGAGAACTTCCTTGCAAGACTTGAAAAGATAAGCGTTAAGTTTGATATCTCATTTGTGCTTACTTTGAGCATAGATGCAAACGATGCTCCTGATTACGTTAAGAATCTTGCGTAAATAAGAGCAAAAATAAAACTAAAACTGAACAAACTAAAAGGGCGAGACATTCGGGCCGGAAGTCCAACACATCAGTTGCGATAACGGACAGCCTCTTGGGGCATACGCCCTTTTAAGCTGTTTTATGGAGGTTAATATGCAGTATAACAGTACGAGAAATAACAATATAAAGGTAAGCTCTGCTATGGCTATCAAGCAGGGTCTTTCAGAAGAAGGCGGTCTTTTTGTACCGGAAACCTTCCCGAAAGTAGAGCTTGCAGAAATTGCGGATTTAAGCAAAAAATCATACAATGAGCGTGCATACTTTGTTCTGAACAAGTTCCTCACAGACTTCTCAACAGAGGATTTGAAGAACTGTATCTCAAGTGCATACACAAAAGAAAAGTTCGGCACAGACGCAATTGCGCCTGTGTATAAGCTGAACAATTCAGTGTATTTCCTTGAACTCTGGCACGGACCGACTTGTGCGTTTAAAGATATGGCACTTCAGATTCTTCCGCATTTCCTTACAACGTCAATGAAAATGACAAATGAGGAAAAAGAAATTATTATCCTTGTTGCAACATCAGGCGATACAGGTAAAGCGGCACTTGAAGGATTTAAGGATGTTAACGGCACAAGAATAATCGTTTTCTATCCCGATAACGGAGTAAGTGAAATCCAGAAGCTTCAGATGGTTACACAGCGTGGAAACAACGTATCAGTTGCAGCAGTAAAGGGTAACTTTGACGATGCACAGAGCGGTGTTAAAAAGATATTTACTGATAATGAGTACAAAGCACTTCTTGACAGAAACGGATTCAAGCTTTCAAGTGCAAACTCAATCAACTGGGGACGTCTTGTTCCGCAGATTGTATATTATTTCTCGGCATATGCTGATATGCTTGCTTCAGGCGAAATAGCTTTGGGCGAAGAGATAAATGTTGTTGTACCGACAGGTAACTTTGGTAACATTCTTGCATCATACTACGCAAAGAAGATGGGATTACCGATAAAGAAATTTATCTGTGCATCGAACGAGAACAATGTTCTTACAGACTTTATCAAGACAGGTGTATATGATAAAACAAGACAGTTCCATACAACAATATCACCGTCAATGGATATTCTTATCTCATCTAACCTTGAAAGATTCCTCTATGACCTTTCAGGCAACAATGATGAGTTGATTACAGAGCTTATGACAAAGCTTAACACAGAGGGCAAGTATGAAGTGCCTGCAGATATCAAAACAAAGATGCAGGAGCTTTTTGATGCAGATTGCTGTGATGACAAGGAAACAATGTCTGCAATTAAAAAGACATTTGACGAGAGCGGTTATGTTATGGATACACATACTGCTGTTGGTAAGTGTGTTTACGATAAGTATGTTGCAAAGACAGATGATAACACAAAGACTGTTATTGCGTCAACTGCAAGTCCGTTCAAGTTCAACCAGAGTGTCCTTATTGCTCTTGAGGACTACAACTTTGTCGCAGGCAAAGATGAGTTTGAGCTTCTTGACTTACTTGAAAAGAAGAGCGGTATGAAGATTCCGCAGTCACTTGCGGAACTTAAGGACCGTACTCCTATATTTGACACTGTTGTTGAAAAAGAGGAAATGGCAAATTCAGTAAGCGATTTTCTTAAAGTTGAGTAAGGGGAATGCTTATGTTAAAAAAGGAAGATATAATTAAAAAAATCACAGACGGAGAACTTGATGATTCATTAAAGTATCTCTATGTCACCGATGATGTTAAGAAGCACCGTGACAGATATATGTCTGTAATTAACGGATACGAAGAAGTGTTCGGCAAAGCAGACGAGCTTGCACTGTTTTCAGCACCGGGCAGAACTGAAATCGGTGGAAACCATACCGATCATCAGCACGGTTGCATTATTGCCGGTAGTGTAAACCTTGACATAATTGCGGCAGTATCGTTTAATAACGAAAACGTTGTAAGAATCAAGTCAAAGGGCTACAGAATGGACGAGGTTCCGCTTGACGACCTCGAAATACATACAGAAGAGTATGACAAAGCAATATCGTTGATTCGTGGTGTAATTAAGAAAGTATCTGACCTTGGTTACGGAATCAAAGGTTTTAATGCCTATACAGAATCCAATGTAATGAAAGGTTCCGGACTTTCTTCATCAGCGGCATTTGAGGTGCTTATCGGAACAGTTGTAAACAACCTCTTTGCAAACGGTGAAATATCACCGGTTGAAATTGCAAAAATCGGACAGTTTGCAGAGAATGTTTATTATAACAAGCCGAGCGGTCTTTTGGATCAGATGGCATCATCAGTAGGTGCAGTTGTTGCAGTTGATTTTAAGGACAACTCAAACCCGATAGTTAACAAGGTTGATTTTAACCTTGCAGATTATGACCATTCACTCTGCATAATCGATTCGGGTGCTGACCACGCTGATCTTACATACGAATATGCAGCAGTAACAGAGGAAATGCGACTTGTTTCTAACTTCTTCGGCAAGGACTATTTACGAGAAGTAGATAAGGCGGATTTTATGGCAAATCTTAAAGAAATACGCAAAGTCGTAAACAATGACCGTGCAGTATTAAGAGCCATACACTATTTCAATGATTCTGACCGTGCAGTAGCACAGACAGAAGCCGTTAAGAAAGGTGATTTCAAAGAGTTTTGCAGAATTAACCGTGAATCGGGACGTTCATCATTTATGTATCTCCAGAACGTTTATTCATCAGCAATGCCGACGGCGCAGGCTGTTTCATTGACTCTTGCACTCTGTGACGAGTTCTTGGGCGACAGAGGTTCTTTCCGAGTGCATGGTGGAGGCTTTGCCGGAACTGTTCAGGCGTTTGTGCCCAACGATATGGTAGACGAATTTAAATCTAAAATCGAGGCTGTTTTAGGTGAGGGGATGTGCCATATTCTTTCTATAAGACCTGTAGGCGGTTATAGATTAGTATAAATATCAATATTACGGAACCGGAGCATTTGCTCCGGTTCTTTTAATTTTCGGAGAAGAATATAGTGTATAGGTGATGAAGAAATGAAAATACGAATAAATCCGCTTACGCCGGTAATGCTTATAGCTGCAACAGTAGCAGGAAATTTAAAATTGTATCTGTTGGCATATTCGGTTATGGCACTGCACGAAACAGCACACCTTATAGCCTCTCTTTGTATCGGGCTTAAGCCTGAAAGTGTAACTTTCTCGCCGTTTGGTGTGCATTTGCGGTTACGCTGTAAAATAATAAATTCAGTAACTGATGAAATTATACTCTATTCAGCCGGTCCTTTAGTAAACGCACTTTTCGCACTACTTGCACTGCTTCTCAAAATGCCTGATTTATACAAACTAAACACAGTTCTTTTTATTATGAATATACTGCCGATTTCGCCTTTAGACGGCGGAATGATAGCATTACGACTGTTATCACTATACAAGGGTAGAAAAAACGCGCAGAGGGCGTTAAGCGTGTTTTCAGGTGTGACGAGTGTATGTATGTTGATTATGGCTTGCTACGGACTTTATATCGGTTATATAAATGTATCTCTTTTTGTGATAGCAATATTATTTATCGGCAACATTCTGACATCAAAGGAAATGTATGATACAGATTTTATAAGTGCAGTATCAGACAGAAAAAAACGCACAAACAGAGCAAATGTTATAGTAATTGATAAAGACCACACACACGCAGACGCCTTAAAAACTCTTTCTCCGATATACACAACCGTAGCAATTGTGATGGATGCGAATAATAAAATATCAGGAATAATAACCGAAAAAGAACTGATTGAAAACATTGACCTTTTATGAAATTTGTGATAAAATTTCGGAATAGAAAAGGGAGGGGATAATATGGAACCAAAAGATTATATAGTTTCAAGGATTGAGGGCGAGTACGCATATTTAACCGACGTTAAAAACGGCAACGAAGTGTTTATAGCAATGGCACTGCTTCCACAGGGTACAGATGTCGGAAAAAGGATACACGAGGAAATGTTTGAATATACAATTTCTGACTGAATTTATGCAACAAAACGTCAAAAATTCATTGAAAAACATGAAGATTAAATAATATGTAAAAAGCAATGTCACATTATTGTGGCATTGTTTTTGTTTGAAATCTTTTCTTTTTTTCTTGAAATCAGCTTAAATCTGTGATATAATCTAAAAAATAATAAGGGGTGCTTTGATGAATGATAAAAATACTTTTTGTGTGTCATGGTAATATTTGCAGAAGTCCTATGGCAGAATTTGTTATGAAGGATATGATCAGAAAAAAAGGATGTGCTGATAAATTTGAAATTGCATCTGCGGCTACCAGCACAGAAGAAATCGGAAATCCTGTATATCCGCCTGCAAGGCGAAAACTATCAGAACATTCGATTTCCTGTAACGGAAAAACCGCACGACAGATGACAGAAGGAGATTATCTGCATTATGATTATATAGTAGCGATGGACAGAAACAATCTTCGCAATATGAAGAAGTTTGTGGGTGATGACCCTGGCAATAAAGTATCACTTCTTATGTCTCACACTGACCGTCCCGGTGATGTCCGTGACCCGTGGTATACAGGCGATTTTGAAGAAACCTGGAAAGACATAAACGAAGGTTGTTCAGCATTATTGAAGAAATTGGAGGAGATATAAAATGAGTAATATTTCAAAAGTAGATAAGAATCTTGTAGTAGACACAAAAATTGAAAAGGATGATATTGTTTTTTATAATGTATTAGAAGAACCGTTCAAGATTTACGGTATATATCACGAGGACGGAAAGTTCCGTAGAATGCCTGAAAGTGTTGCAAAAGCAACAAGTGAGGGTGTACTTGCTCTGCATGCCAATACTGCAGGAGGACGTGTCAGATTTAAAACAGATAGCCCGTATGTCGCAATAAATGCAGTTATGGAGAATGTGGGTATATTTCCACACTGTGCAGCAACCGGTACTGCAGGATTTGACATCTATCGTGACGATGTGTATTTAAGAACGTATGTGCCTCCGGCATGGGACACGGCAACTGATATAAAAGACGGCTATGAGGGTGTTGTTGATTTTGATGCAGAGTGGATGTTTGAATATACTATTCATTTCCCTACCTACAGTGATGTTAAAAATCTATATATCGGACTTGCAGACGGTGCAAAAATTGAAGCTCCGAAAGCTTATAAATACGAAAAACCGATTGTATATTACGGGTCTTCAATAACACAGGGCGGATGCAGTGCAAGACCTGGAATCACGTATCAGAGTGCCATAACAAGACGTTTTAGCTATGACCACGTTAATCTTGGTTTTTCGGGCAATGCAAAGGCAGAACCTGCTATGATTGAGTATATAAAAAATCTTGATATGTCAATTTTTGTATATGATTACGATCATAACGCACCGTCAGTTGAACATCTGAGAAACACACATGAAGTGATGTTTAAAGCAATCCGCGAGGCACAACCTGATTTGCCGATAATTATGATGTCAAGACCGAAATGGTTTCTTACAGAATCAGAAGAAGAGCGTCTGCAAATCATTAGAAATACGTACAATAACGCAATAGCTGCAGGGGATAAGAATGTATATCTTGTAACAGGGCAAGAACTGATGAAATATGTCGAAAACGAAGGAACAGTTGATGGTTGTCACCCCAATGATGCAGGTTTCTGGTCGATGGCAAAGGTGCTTGGCGATTTTCTTGAGAAGCTGATATAAACAAAATATAATAATTGACATTTTGTAACAAATATTATATAATTATATGCATAGGATTATTAAGTAAAAGGAGAGATTGTTATGTCAATTTCAAAAATCAAATACGGAACAATGCCGGATGGCAGAGATGTGTACGAATACATACTATCAAACGGTAATGTAACTGCACAGGTTATTAACTACGGCGGTATCATAACAAAGCTTATAACAAAGGATAAGGACGGCGTTGATACAGACGTTATCTTGGGTCGTGCTAATCTTGAGGAATATCTTGTTAACGATGGTTATGTTAATGCTGCAATCGGACGTTTTGCGAACAGAATTAAAAATTGTAAGTTCGATATTAACGGTGTTACATATACTGTAGGTCAGAATGACGGCAACAACAGCCTTCACGGTGGTGTTGTAGGTTTTGATAAGAAGCTCTGGGATGTAGAAGAGGTTGCAGATGAGAATGCTGTTATAATGAGCATAACATCACCCGACGGCGAGGAAGGTTTCCCGGGCAATATGGATGTTAAAATCAAATATTCTGTAACTGCAGAAAATGGTCTTAAGATTGAGTATTGGGCAGTTTCTGATAAGGATACAGTATGTAACCTCACAAACCACGCATATTTTAATGTAAACGGTTATAAGAGCGGTGTTATATACGGCCACAAGCTACAGATGGATTCAAGCTTCTTTACACCGAATAATGACGAGTGTATGCCCACAGGCGAAGTTTTGTCAGTAAAGGGAACACCGTTTGATTTTACAACAGAGAAGACAATGGGCGAGGGTATGCTCGCAGACTTTGAGCAGGTTAAGATGTTCGGAGGCTTTGACCATAACTTTGTTCTTGACGGTTTTGGTACACGCAAGGTTCTTTCGGTAACCGGTGATAAGTCAGGCATAACAATGGAAATGATAACAAATCAGCCGGGTGTACAGATTTATACATCAAATATGCTTGAGAGTGCAAACAAGGGCGACTACGAAAACGGAAAGCATAATGGTTTCTGTCTTGAAACACAGGTATTCCCGGATTGCGTGAACTTCAGCCATTTCCCGAGTGCTTTCCTTAAAAAAGGTGACGAATACTATCATGTTACAGAGTACAGATTTGTATAAATATATTCAAAATTTAGCATAACAGGGTAGAATTTTGTATAAAAATTGTCTTGAAACATAAACAGAATTATTGTATAATAATACAGTAATTTTATCAACATCAAGGAGGATTTTGAATGTTATATAACGAGATGACTAAGGCGGAGCTTTTAAAGCTCAGAGAAGAGCTTATGTCGGCATACGAGGAAAAGAAGGGGCTTGGACTGAACCTCAGTATGGCGCGCGGAAAGCCGTCAAAATCACAGCTTGAACTTTCTATGCCAATGCTTAATATTCTTGACGAGAACACAAACTTTGTCGGTGAGGATAAGTTTGATGTAAGAAACTACGGCGTTCTTTCAGGAACCAAGGAAGCAAAGAAATTTTTTGCTGATATACTGGAAGTGAAACCGGAAAATATCATTATTTACGGAAGTGCATCACTTACTTTGATGTATGATACAATTTCAAGAGCATATATAAAAGGTATTCTTGGCTCAACACCGTGGAGTAAACTTGATAAAGTGAAATTCCTTTGTCCGGTTCCGGGTTATGACAGACATTTTACAGTTTGTGAGTTCTTCGGAATAGAAATGATAAACGTTCCGATGGATGAAAACGGTCCGGATATGGATATGGTAGAAAAGCTTGTATCGGAGGATGCGTCAATCAAGGGTATATGGTGTGTTCCGAAATATTCAAACCCGTCAGGCTATGTTTACAGTGACGAGGTTGTTAAACGCTTTGCAGCACTTAAGCCTGCAGCAGAAGATTTCAGAATATACTGGGATAATGCATATATTATACACCATTTGTATCCTGAGAATCCGCAGAAGCTTTTGAATATTGTTGAAGAGTGCGCAAAAGCCGGAAATCCGGATATGATATACGAGTTTACATCAACTTCAAAGGTAACATTCCCGGGTGCAGGTATATCTGCAATCGCGGCATCTGAAAGAAACATCAAATCAATCCTTGAAATGATGGATGCACAGATAATCAGTCACGATAAGATGAATCAGTTAAGACACGTTAAGTTCTTACCGACTTTAGCGGATGTGGAAGCACATATGGCAAAACATGCAGACATTATGCGTCCGAAATTCGAGGCAGTACTCGAAATGCTTGATAAAGAGCTTGCAGGTCTCGGAATAGCAGAATGGACTAAGCCGTTAGGCGGATACTTTATTGGCTTTGATGCAATGGAAGGCTGTGCAAAGAAAATTGTTTCTATGTGTAAGGATGCAGGCGTTGTAATGACAGGTGCCGGTGCTACATATCCTTACGGAAAAGATCCTAAGGATTCAAATATCAGAATCGCACCGTCTTTCCCGGAAGCGGATGAACTCATAGAAGCATCAGAAATATTTGTTATCTGTGTTAAGATTGCAAGTATTGATAAGATACTCGAAAGTAAATAATTTTAAGACACTGTATCAAAAGATACGGTGTCTTTTTTTGATGCTTTGTGCATAAAATAGTTTTACAGGCTTGAAGTTTCAGAGGTGGGGGAAATGTTTTTACAAAACAAGAAAACAATTACAGGTTGGTATATTACGGCATTAGTTTTAATTTTTACAGGTGTTATTGTGGGTTCGCTGTATTATACATATAATTTTCTTAAAAGTGCAGATATCAAAAATTATCTTGACGGATATACAAATTCATTGAGAAACGGTATGAATTTTACAGGTATCATAAAAAAGTCACTGAAAAGTAACACAATTCTGTTCGTGATAATTTCTATCGCATCTTTTTTTAAACACGGATTTTTAGTTTCGGCTTTTTTTCTGGTACGTAAAGGCTTTATAAGTGCTTTTACAACCTCGGCAATGATAGATGTTTATGGCTTTAAGGGGCTAACTCTTGCAAGCGGTTCTATCTCAGAGATACTTGTTTTTATCCCTTTGCTTGCCTTTTTTTCGGCAATATCTGTTTTCGTATCGAAAAATCGACGTATATTCGAAAAAAGAGATAAAATTATTTACATAATATTTTTACTGGTAGTTTTTACAATATTTTGTGGATGTGCTTTGCTTGAAGGAATAACAACCACTACATTTATGAAATGGCTTGCATTTAAGGTGACATAAAACCCGATTTAGTTTACAAAAAATTTCAAAAAAAGTATTTACAAATCAGAAAAATGTGTTATAATATATAAGCAACATTCTTGTAATGTTTTTGAAAAGAAAGTTACAATCTTGAATTGTTTATATAAACCATTGAGAGGAAAGATACTAATGAATGCATATATCGGAGAATATACCGATTTTATGAGAAATACCTGTCACAAATCAGCAAACACTGTTGAGTCGTATAAGCGTGATGTTACGCAGTATATTACATATCTGAGTGAGTTGGGTATTTCAAATATTAAAAGAACAACACAGACGAATGTACTGTCGTATATAATGCTTCTGCAGAAGATGGGCAGAGCAACATCTACGGTTTCACGTGTGATAGCATCAATACGTTCGTATTATTTGTATCTGTTAAGGAACGGACAGATTGATTCAGACCCGACAACAACGCTTACATCACCACGCATTGAGAAGAAACCGCCGCAGGCATTAACGAGCAATGAAGTTACACTATTGCTTGAACAGCCGAAATTAAGCGATAATAAGGGTATACGTGATAAAGCGATGTTAGAGCTTCTTTATGCAACAGGCATACGTGTGAGCGAACTTATAGGTCTTGATGTATCGGATGTTAATCTATCAATGGGTTATATTCGTTGTTCTAATAATAAAGGGGAACGTCTTATACCGGTTGGAAATAAAGCAGTTGATGCACTGATGCTTTATCTTGAAAAGGCACGTAATTCTATGATTAAGAATGCCGGTGAAACTGCTCTTTTTGTTAATCGTTTAGGTGCAAGAATATCACGTCAGGGTTTCTGGAAAATAATCAAGCATTATCAGGAAATTTCAGGCATTGATACAGAAATAACACCTCATTCACTGCGACACTCATTTGCGGCACATCTTATACAAAATGGTGCAGATTTGCAGTCGCTAAAATCTATGATGGGGCATTCCGATATTTCCTCAACGCAGGTTTATACTTGTTTTCTTGACGATAATATTAAACGTGTTTATGAAAAAACACATCCAAGAGCGTAACAATAAAATAATTAATCAAATTCTTGCTTTTTCTGAAAGTAAGAATTTTTTTTTACCAAGAAAGTCGGATTTGTCGAGATTTTTTTTCGAATATTACATTCATTTACAAGAAAAACTGTGGTAATCTATATAATAGAATAGTAGCAGAATGGAAATTTCAATTTAAAAAAAATCAAGTAAGGAGATTTTCGTATGAAAAAAATCGTATCTTTGATGTTAAGCGTTATGCTTTTATTAAGCAGTATAACGGTTAGTAATGCAGACACAACAGCAAACGGCGTTAAAATCAACCGATGGAACGGATTTACGGGTGATGGCGTAACCGTACCAAGCCCCACAGATTCCTCTGATGATGTAGTCAAGCTCACATCGGGTGATGAGGCAACATTATCGCTTGATGAAACAATAGGCGGTAATATGTTGATTTCTTTTGACTTCTATGCAGAAGAGAAGCAGAATACAACTATCAGTGCACTTGCAGCGGACGGAACTGCTGTTATGGGAAGTTTTACGCTTACTACTGACGGGGCATATGAGACATCCAAGTGGCATACCGCCAAAATACTTGTATATCCGAACGGAAAAATGTACAGAACGTATATTGGCGATACATATATTGGCGAAGGTGTAATTTCAGCAACGTCATTGAGCCTTGGCAAAATCAAATTCACCGCAGGCGGAGATTTGTATATAAATAATATTTCTGTTTCAGATTTTACGGTACCGCTTCTTCCTGATGCCAAGCTTAAATCAAGCTACAGCAGTGATTTTTCAGGAACAACAAGCACAACTACAAAGATAAGCCGTATAGACGGTTGGAGCTGTGGCGATTCTGACAGCACAAACGGCTACTACCTTGTGCCTGACCCAAAAAACAGCTCAGAAAATGCGGTAAAAATTGCAAGAACTGCAACAAGTGGTTCAACCAACAGATTTGTAAAAGGAATGACATTAACAAATTCTGTATATGAAATGAAGATGTATATTCCGTCCAAGCTTGATGACGGCGTAACGGATAACCCGGCAAACTTCAGAATGTTCTTCAGAACCGATAACAGTGCGAATCCGACCACTGTATGGATACGTTCAAACGGAACTGCAAGCATCGGCGTCCCTGAAATAGGCAGATTCACAGTACCGTTTGATGATTGGTTTACTTTGAAATTCAATATCAGTATAGATGCACAGACAATAGATGTCTATATGAATGATAAAAAAGTATCTGATGTGCCCATCTCGCTTTTGAACTCAAGCGGGACACCGGCAACAAAATGCACCGAAACGGATTTGGATATTGTAAGAGAAACAAATTGCGGTGTCGTTTATTTCAAGGACATTGCGGTAAAGGAGCAGAATCCTGTAAAGGTTGCAGCAAAAGCAGACAAAACGATAATCTACGAGCAAGACTTTGACGATGAAGCTGTTGGTGCAACAGTTACGGACTTTACACATGGGTCAAGACTTGCTGCCGATACAGGTCTGACATTCACTACGGTAGCTTCAGGCACTGCAGGTGCTACAAGTCAGATCGGAATGCTTAATGACCTGCAATATGATTACAATCAATATACCGGAGATATATACCGTTTTACTGATGCAGGCGAGGCTGATACAAGCGCAACCGAAAAAAACAATAAGAGTCAGGAATGGTGGTACTATGATGTTTCCGACAAGACAGCAAATATTGATAATATCACATTGAGCTTTAAATACTACAATGCAAAGAATGCCGGAAATAATGAGAAATACTCCTCGGCAATAAGCCGTGACCACTTGTTTGCAGGTTTTGCGACAGGTACCGGCGATACTGCAACGGGTAATTTGAGCTATAACGGAGCAAGCAGTATTGCACTTTATTTAAAGCCGGGTAACTCAAAAGTAGCTTTAATGCAGAATGCCGCAAGAACAAACGGCACCAATGTTGCTATAGCAACAAAAGCATGGACTGATTTGTCATTGACAATTACAAAGAATGCAGACAATACTGCTACAGCAAAGATAGTATCAGGAGCAACAGAGGATACATATCAACTTGCAAGCTTCCCGACAATCAGTAAGCTGTCATTCCAGTTAGACGAACTTTTTGGTGGAAAATACTACATTGACGATATAGAAGTGTATTCAGCAGAATATACCGAGGAAGTTCTTTATACCGAATCAGAGCTTAAAGACATAAGCAGTGCAATTACTGTTCCTGTTTATACAAACCCAATCACAAGAAACAATGTACAGAAATTCACGGTAGACGGCATTAACTTCTCAGACGGTTCATCAAATCTTAATGCAAATAACACAGTTTCAAGTGTTAAAATCACGCAGTGGAAGGCACTTGATGAAAATGAAAACGCATGGTTGTATGTTGTATCATACGATGCAGAGGGCAGATACATAGACAGTTCGGTACAGAAATTAGAAGAATCAGATTTTACTCTGTCACAGACAAAGACAGTATCAGGACTTTTATGTGATGGTGCTGAATACATAAAAGCGTTCGTATGGTCAGATGAACTTACACCTCTTGCAGATGCTTACTTTATTGGTAAGAAAATAACAGTATGGATTGCAGGCTCATCTACTGCACAGGACTATCCGGCTGAAAGATACCCGCAGGCAGGTTGGGGACAGATGATTGATCCGTATTTCTACGAAAACTCGGTAACGGTTAACAACAAAGCTGTCGGCGGCAGAAGCTCAAAGTCGTTTATCCAGGAAGGCAGACTTGATGAAATACTTGCAAGCGGACAGCCGGGCGATTATCTCTTTATATGGTTCGGCGGAAACGATGCATCAAAGAAAGGTATGCTTGAATATACAGATCCAACACTTGGTTGGGATGTTGTTGATTCAAACCCCGATGGCTACAGCGAGGATGCAAGTTATAAGTATTATCTGAAGCAGTATGTTGACGGAGCAAAGGCAAAGGGTATGATACCTGTATTTGTTACTGTTCTTCCGATGTACAGCGAAAGAGACGGTCAATATGTCGGCAGTAACTATGCTATAAATCATGTAAATGCAATGATTGACCTTGGTGAGGAGCTCTGTGTTCCGGTTTCAAATGTTAATTCGAAGTTTAGCAATGCCATGGCGTCGATGAGTCTGGAAGAAGTGAAAAAGCACTTTATGATATTCAATTTCGCAGACTATGCAAATGACCCGAAATTCAGCCCCGATTATCATATTGCATCAGGCAATTATGATGCTGAAACTGACCTTTATTATGATAATGTTCACATCACTGAGCTCGGAGCTGATCTTTGTGCAAAATTCATTGCAGATGACATCAAAAATATGCCGATTGGCTTGTCAAATTATATTAAATAAGGGGGAATAAAGGAAATGAAAAAGAACCTTAAAAAGTGTATTGCAGGATTGATTTCTGCAATAATGATTATCGGTACATTACCGATGATGAACGTGTCTGCTGATTATATGAATACATCAGCAATGACAGAGCTGTTTACTCTTGATATGAACAAGACAGAAAACAGTATTGTACAAAACTATGTTGAATCTATTGCACATGGTGCTACAGGCACATTAAAAGATTCACTTGTAGCAAAATCAACATCATCTGTAGCAAGAGTTGACAGAAGTGCTGCCGATAAAGCAATGGCTATGAGTAGTGCAGGCGGAAGGTTGACACTCGATTTTCCGGAACAAAGACCGAAAACAGCAAAGGATACAACGATAATTTCGTTCGATTTCAATCTTGAAGATGTAAGCGGTGCGAAAACAGAGTATTTGGGAGTCGGTGGTGACTTCTGGTTTGAAAAAGATGGCGAAACAGTAAAGAGAAGTGTTGGTAGTGAATACTATCGTCAGTATTTTATAAGTATTTGTGGTGACTACATACGAAACAAGGTAGGTCAGTATGCCGGATATTCAAGTGAAATAGCTTTTGAAGCGAGAAAATGGTATAATATCAAGTTAATACTCGGCTATGACAGCTACAGTGTATATGTTGACGGTACCCTTGTGAGATCGGGTTCAAATATGTCATATTGGACATTCCCAACGGGAACTTCTACAAAAGACACTACTGCTGTTGCAACAGATGGATATAAATTCCTCGGCGTTGCTGATAGACTTGTGTTTGAAAACAAGAGCAAGACAAACTATATAGACAACATATCTGTATATTCAGGTACAATCATAAGACCTGCATTCACATTGGATTTTACCGGCTATACAGGGGGCAGAACAGGACTTCCGACTGCTACGCTTAGTTATTGGTCATCAAATGATGCTACTATGACAGCTGCAACAGGTGTTTATGGGAAGGCTACAGGTGATACCAGCCAGAAAATCGAATGGGAAACAACCGGAAGTTCGGGAGTAATACAGCTTATCGCAAAAGATGCAGCAAAGGATAGTTTTATATCGGGCGCAGACGGTAGCAGTATACTTTCATTCTCTTTTGCTACAGACGGAAAGGCATATCCGTGTATAACTGCCAAAGGCGTTGAAACTGCACCATATACAATAGATGGAACAACATATACGAACGGTGCATTCGGTTCCGGTAGTTATGAGGGATATCTTCTCGATGTAAAAAAGACCGACAAGGGAACTTTTATAAATGCTTTTTATGAAGACCATGCGATTGAAGATATTACCACCGGAGAATGGCATACGATTGTATTGATCACAAACGGTGACAATACATATAGCCTCTATTTTGACGGAAAACCGGTTGTTGAAAACCATAAAATGGCAAAAATGGCTGTAAGATATGTTTCAGGCGGAAGTTTCGTTGACACAGAATTCAGAGGATTTACTCAACTATGGACACGAACAAAGCTGAATGCTGTTTCAAGTAATGCAACATCAGCTTGTATGTACTATGATGATATTTCACTTACTTCATCAAAAGAGAAATACAATGTTGATCTGACAAAGGACATCTATGCTGTAACAGAAAAGACAGTTGAAAACAACACATTAAAATCAGTTAAAATCGAAAAGAACGGATTTGTAAGCCCGACAGCAACGTTGTATGCTGCATCTTATGAATCTGACGGCAGAATGAGCGATGTTAAAACTTTGCAGATACTTTCAAATATGCTTCCGGGCGAGGCGGAGATAAATGTTAATCTCTCAATCCCTGAGGGTGGCACACATAAGATATTTATATGGGATAAGAAAACACAGAAACCGCTTATGACGTTAGGCGGAGCGACAGCATCAGTAACCACTGAAAATGACAAAAAAGTATTTGTAGTGGCGGCTTCAATCTTCCAGTCATACAATCACTATGATGATACATTCCGCTATCCGCGTACGGGTGCAGGTCAGGTGCTTAATAAGTTCTTTGGCGAGGGGATAACAGTTTCTAACAAGGCTATTTCAGGGCAGAGTTCAAAAGCCTTCTATAACACATATTGGTCAAGAATCAAAGAAGACATAAAGCCCGGCGATTATGTTCTCGTTCAGTTAGGACACAACGACTGGTGGAAGACAGGCAGAGATGAACTCAATCAGTCATTCTCAACTAACCCGACACTTCCGTCAGATCAGGAGTATTATGAAACTCATGACAATATAGTCAGCACAGGAAATACAGCTACCTACCAGACAAGCCACTATTCATATAAGTGGTATTTGAGGCAGTATGTTGAGCAGACACGTGCAAAGGGCGGTATTCCGGTTCTTATTGCAGGTATCGACAGAATGAGCATCGGTACCGGTGAAGTGGTAGAAGATGTTGTATATGCACCTTACCGTGATGCAGTCTATGAGTTAGGTGAGGAGCTTGACGTTCCGGTTCTTGATGTCAACACAAGATGGAGAACATTCTTGCAGGGACTTGATACAGTTGCAATGGTTAAAAACTATTATCTGATCGTAGCAAAGGACGATGTACGTTATGCGAACAATCCGAACTTTGATGAGACAGATTACTGGAAAGCTACTGATGATGAAAACATATGGCAGATAGACAGAAGCGGTGCCGGTACATGGACAGATTACGTTGATATAACTAACTGGGACGGCATTCTCTTAAATGACACAACACATCTTAATGAATATTCAGCAGAGCTTGTAGCAGAGATGATAGCAAAAGAAATCAAGGCAAATCCCGAACTTGCAGATTTGGCACAGTATATAAACAGTTATGTTCCTGTTTGCAACTGGCCTGATGTACACTTTAAATAATTATCAGACGCGTAAAAAATACAAGGTGCTTGCACCTTGTATTTTTATGTGTTCATATGTTTCTTTCTGTAATCTCTGGGAGTAAGTCCCGTATGCTTTTTGAAAATTTTCGAGAAATAAAAGCTGTCGTTAAAACCTGACATATAAGCAATTGTTTCAATGCTCAAAAGTGCATCATTACGCAGTGTCTTCTTTGCTGTATCAATTCGCATATTTGTCAGATAGTCGTGGGGCGTCATGTTGAAATCCTCTTTAAAACAACGCCTGAAATAGTCGAGGTTAAAACCCATTGACAGTATTTCGTCTGATATACTGAAGTCGGGATTGGAAATATTTTCATATAATTTATTCTGTAAATCTACCGTAAAAGTATGTTTATAACTCATATTCTTTTTTATAAAAAGACAAATCATATCTGTGAGGCTGTCTGATATATTAACATAGGTTTCATCCTTTTCTGCCATAACTTTGTGGAGAAGCTCAAATAGCGTATATATACTGCCGTCATTGTCACGTACAACGGTCACATCCGAAAATGGTAATTCCTTTGCCACAAGTGCGATAGCAAGGAACGGGTCACTTGGGTATTCCTGATGCATAACGCCGGGCGGAATGATTACTATATCCTTTTCGCTGAAGGTATAATTAATACCACCGATAACTGCAGTTTCCGAACCGGTGATAAACATTTCGACCTCATACATGTTTGAATGAGAATGTAGTGTTGTAGTGAGATATGAAGAATGTTTAAGACAAGCTATAGTATTCATGAAACGGCCTCCTTTTAGCATTTATATTTTATCAGAAAAAGTCGTATTTGTCAAGGAATAGGTGTCAATTTTACATTGTAATTTAGCAAAGTGAATGGTATAATTACAGTATAGAATTGTGTAAGGAGTGAAAAATTTGAAAGAATATCCGCTTTATGATAAAATAATGCCTACCAACAGACAGTTAGGATTTGAAATGGAAGATTACTGGGTGTGGTGCGGTTCTGCAATTCTTGGTGAGGACGGCAGATACCATATGTTTGCATCACGCTGGAGTAAGAAGCTTCCGTTTTTTAAAGGATATATAGTATCATCAGAGATAGTAAGAGCGTCATCAGATACTCCTTACGGTCCGTATGAATTTGAAGAGGTTGTGCTCGGTGACCGTGGTGAGGAGTACTGGGACGGACGAATGACTCATAATCCGAACATATTAAAGTATGGTGATACATATGTGCTATTCTATATAGGTGCAACATATAAGGGTGAACGACCTTCAGCAGAATCTTTAGAGCGTGGTGACAGATCTGTAACGGACGCGTGCTATTCTACAATAAGAATAGGAATGGCAACATCAAAATCAATTTTCGGCCCGTGGGAAAGACGTGACACGCCAGTATTTGACATAAACCCCGATAGCTGGGATTCATCAATTGTAACCAATCCGTCACCGTGTATTCTTCCTGACGGAAAAATACTTTTGTACTATCGTTCAAATGCGTTTGGTGGTCTTAGAATAGGTGTTGCAAGAGCAGAGAATCTTGATTCGCCGTTTATAAGACTCACTGATAAACCTATATTCGGTGATGAACCCGGTAAAACTGTCGAGGACACGTTCGTATGGTGGAACGGCGAAAACATTGAGCTTATCGCAAAGGATATGAACGGTGATATCTGCGGTGAAAAATGGGGTGGAATACATATGCTCTCAAGTGATGGCGTGAATTTCGAACCTGCCAAGGATATTAAATCATATTCAAGAACCGTGCAATTTACCGATGGCACGGAAGAGGTTGCATTCCATCTTGAAAGACCGAATATGATGATAAAGGACAGAAAACCATTTATGATGTGCTTTGCATATGCAACCGCTTCTGAGGAGTATATCAATAACATCAATAACCTTCATGCCACAATTGATGATCCCGACGATGATTTCGCAGGAATGGAGATGTCCAAAACTTTGATTATACCTTTGCAAACAGATTAAAAAAAGTTATAAACCAACGTATGATTCAAATAGTTTCATAGTGTGTGCATACGCCAAATAACCGTACCCGAAAAGGAGTGCGGTCTTTTGGTTTTTTGACATAAAAACGGGATTTTTTGCATATTATTGCTTTAGAATAATAATCACGGGAGGAGTGCTTATTTATGAGAGCAAGAATATGCTTTTTTATTTTAGGTTTTGTAATGCTTTTTAATACGGTGGTAGTTGCAGAAAAAACACAGTCTGATGAAATTGATGCAAAGGCATATATTTTAATAGAACAATCAACCGGCAGAGTGTTGGCGGAGAATAATGCAGATGAACAGTTACCGATAGCGAGTGTTACAAAAATTATGACAATGCTTCTTATAATGGAGGCGATAGAGGATGGAAAAACATCATTTGATGATTTAGTAACGGTAAGCGAAAATGCAATGAGTTACGGCGGTTCTACTATGTTTTTAGAGGCAGGAGAACAGTTGCCTGTGCACGATATGTTAAAAGGTATAGCAGTAGCGTCGGCGAATGACGGATGCGTTGCAATGGCGGAGCATCTTACGGGCAGTGAGAGTGCATTTGTGGATATGATGAACAAGCGTGCAAAAGAGCTTGGAATGGAGAATACGAATTTCTTAAACACAAACGGACTTGATGAGGACGGACATTTCTCTTCTGCGCGTGATGTCGCATTGATGTCACGTGAGCTTCTGAATCACCCGAAAATTACTGAATATACATCTATATGGACAGATGAACTTCGTGACGGAAAATTTCAACTTGCAAACACCAATAAACTTATTCGTTTTTATACGGGCGCAAACGGACTTAAAACAGGATCAACATCTCAGGCATTATGTTGCCTTAGTGCATCTGCAAAACGTAACGATATGCAACTTATAGCCGTCATTTTGGGTGCTCCTACGTCAGATAAGCGTTTTTCTTCGGCAAAAGCACTTCTTGACTACGGTTTTGCAAATTACAAAATCAAACATTTGGTGGAAGAGAATGAAGAAATTTGTGATGCTGATATAATTAACGGTACTGTTGACAGTGTAAAGGCAATAGCAAAAGAGAGCAAATCCTCGCTTTCGGAAAAGAGTAATAACAAGGATGTCAAAAGACGGGTTTTTGTTAACGAAGATATAAAAGCACCCATAAAGAAAGGGGAAGTACTTGGTTGCGTTGAGTTCGTTTCTGACGGTAAGGTTATTGATAAAGTTGAGATTGTTTCGAAAAACGAAGTGAAAAAGAAAGGAATTGGGCAGATTATAGGCGATATTGTGAAAGGATTTATGTAAAAATCAAAATTAGGGCTGTACAAAACAGGAAAAATGTGATAAAATATACTGAAGTATGATTACGATAGGAGTACAGTCGCTATGAAGGTTATTGCATTTGTAGGTCCGAGCGGTACAGGAAAAAGTTACCGTTCGCTTATAATAGCAAAAGAGAATAATGCTGACGGGATAATTGATGACGGACTTTTGATTTCGCAGGGTAAGGTCATTGCCGGTACTTCTGCAAAGAAAGAGGACACACGTATTGCATCAGTTAAGCATGCACTTTTTATACCGCCGAAATATGCATCAGAGATGCGGCAGGCTCTTAAAAAATCTGATATTAAAATTCTTATGATTCTTGGCACATCCGAGGGGATGGCGGAAAAGATTGCAAAACGTCTTGAGATAGGACCTATTGAAAGGTTTATACACATTGAAGAAGTAGCAACAAAAGACGAAATCGCAATGGCCAACCGTATGCGGTTAGAGGACGGAAAGCATGTAATACCCGTTCCGACATTTGAAATTCAAAAGGATTTTTCGGGATATTTCCTTCATCCGTTGCGCAGATTTCAGCCTAACCTTGATATTGAAGAAAAAACAGCCGAAGCTGATAAATCAATTGTAAGACCTACATTTTCATATATGGGCGACTTCGTTATATCGGATGAGGTTATAATACAGTTTGCTGTTCATGAAGCGATGAAGGTTGATGGAGTTCATAAGATTAACAATATAAACGTACGTAAGACTAACCATGGTGCACATATAGACATTACAGCAACCGTTAAATACGGTTGTCATGTGCCTACAGTATGCCGTAAAGCACAGCATCTTATAAAAAACACCATTGAAGAACTTGCGTCTGTAAATGTACGCCGTGTGCATTTTCTGGTACGTAATTTATATACAGAATAAGAAACAAAGGAGACAACAATGCAATTAACAGGAGCGCAAATACTAATAGAATGTATGAAAGAACAAGGGGTTGATACAATTTTCGGATACCCCGGTGGTGCAATATTAAATGTTTATGATGAGCTTTATAAGCACAGTAATGAAATAAAACACGTACTTGTATCTCATGAGCAGGGTGCGTCACACGCAGCCGACGGATATGCAAGAGCAACAGGCAGGGTAGGTGTATGCTTTGCTACATCAGGTCCTGGTGCAACAAACCTCGTAACCGGTCTTGCGACTGCGAATATTGATTCCATTCCGGTAGTAGCAATAACCTGCAATGTGGGAACATCGCTTTTGGGTAAAGACAGTTTTCAGGAAGTAACAATTTCCGAGGTTGTAAAGCCGATAACAAAGGAGAGTCATATTGTAACTGATGTAAATGACCTTGCAGATACTATCAGAAACGCATTCTACACTGCTATGAACGGCAGACGAGGTCCGGTGCTTATAGATATTCCGAAAGATGTAACAGCAAACAAAGCTGAATATACTCCAAAAACGCCGATAAAACCTGTTAAAGTTACTGATACGATTGACAGTGAAGCAATAAAAAAATGTGCAGAGCTTATCAATGCATCCAAAAGACCATATATTTTTGCAGGTGGCGGAGTTGTTGCTGCAGATGCATCAGAAGAATTGAAAGTGTTTGCTGAAAAAATAGATGCACCTGTATGTGACACATTGATGGGCAAAGGCGCATTCGACGGTACAGATGAGCGTTATACCGGAATGCTTGGTATGCACGGCACAAAGACATCAAACTTCGGCGTGAGCAAGTGTGATTTGCTGATTGCTGTAGGTGCGAGATTTTCTGACCGTGTTTACGGTAATGCAAATAATTTTGCTCCGAATGCGAAAATAATACATATAGACATTGACGAAAAAGAAATCGGCAAAAATGTCCGTGCTGATGAGTCGGTAATAGGTGATGCGAAAGTTATTTTAAGTAAACTTGCAGAGCTTGTGAATGAAGCATCACATAAAGAATGGTGTGACGAAATCAAAGAAATGTCAGAAAAGTACCCACTTATGTATGATAAGGATGCATTGACAGGTCCGGGTGCAATATATGAAATTTATCGTCAGACAAATGGTGATGCAATAATATCAACAGAGGTTGGACAGCATCAGATGTGGGCGGCGCAGTTCTACAAGTACAAAACCCCCAGACAGTTTCTGTCTTCGGGCGGACTTGGCACTATGGGTTACGGTCTCGGTGCCGCACTCGGTGCTAAATCTGCATTCCCCGAAAAAACTGTCATAAACATAGCAGGTGACGGTGGTTTCAGAATGAACATGAACGAGCTTGCCACAGCGTCAAGAAATAATATACCGGTTATTGAAGTAATAATAAATAACAAGGTTCTAGGTATGGTAAGACAGTGGCAGAACCTGTTTTACGGACAGCGTTATTCACACACCGTGCTTGATGATGGCGTTGACTTTGTAAAACTTGCAGAAGCACTTGGATGTGTCGGTATGAGAGCAGAGACACCCGAAGAATTTTCGGATACTTTAAAACTGGCTCTAACCCTAAATAAACCTGTTGTTATTGATTGCCGTATTGACAAGGATGATAAGGTGTATCCAATGGTTGCACCGGGTGAATCAATTTCAAAGGCATTTGATGCATCAGATATGTAATCTACAGCGACAAAGCACGGTTATGTGACTTTGTCGCATTTTTATTCAGGAGAAAGATATGATAAGAATATCAAATATAAGCTATCCGCTTACACTTGACGAGTCGAATTTACCGGAATTTGTGGCAAAAAAGTACAAGCTTTCGGATATTCGTGATTTTAAAATAGTTAAACAGTCAATAGATGCACGCAAAAAGAACGACATTCATTATGTCTACACTGTTGATGTGAGCGTTCAGAATGAGGACAAGCTTCTGCGTAAGAACAAAACATTTGCAAAAGCACCGTCAAAGTATTATAAACCTCTTAAATGTAACGCTAACGGAAAAACTGTGGTTATAGCAGGTTTTGGTCCTGCCGGGTTTATGTGCGCCCATACGCTTGCAAAATCCGGGTTTAAAGTAATTGTTCTTGAACGTGGCGAAGCGGTTGATGAGCGAGTAAAATCAGTTGAAAAACTAAAAAGTGAAGGTATATTGAACCCCGAATCAAACATACAGTTTGGCGAGGGTGGTGCAGGAACATTTTCCGACGGAAAGCTCACAACCGGTGTTAATGATGAGAGAATAGGGTATGTATTAAATGAGTTTGCAAAACACGGTGCACCAAATGAGATAACATACCGCGCGAAACCGCACATAGGAACGGATAATCTGCGTTCTATGGTAAAATCGTTTCGTGAAGATATAATAAAAATGGGTGGAGAAGTGCGCTTTTCTCATAAGCTTACCGACATTATCATAGAAAACGGCAAGCTTGTTTCGGTTTGTGTGAATAATGAATACGAAATCAAAACAGATACACTTATACTTGCTACCGGACACAGTGCAAGAGACATATTCCGAATGATGAAAAATGCAGATGCAAAATTGGAACGTAAAGTATTTGCAATCGGTGCAAGAATTGAGCATTTGCAGGATAAAATTAACTTCGCACAGTACGGAGATGCTAAAGACCTTCTTCCTGCGGCTGATTATAAGCTTTCAGTTAAAACAAGTACAGGAAGAAATGTCTATACGTTTTGTATGTGCCCCGGCGGTGAGGTTGTAGCATCTGCGTCAGAAGATGGCGGTGTTGTGACAAATGGTATGAGTGTTTTTGCACGTGATGGTGAAAATGCTAACAGTGCTTTGCTTGTAAATGTCACACCGGAGGATTTACCCGGAGAAGATGTTTTAGAGGGATGTAAGTTCCAAAGAGAGATAGAAGAAAAAGCTTACAAATTATGTGGCGGTTATTTTGCACCGTGTCAGACTGTTGGTGATTTTCTTTATAACAATGGTTGTGATGCAGAAGTAAAACCGACATATTTACCTGGTGTAAAAATGTGTAAACTTGACGATGTTTTGCCACGGTTTGTAACTGATGCAATGCGTGAGGCAATGCCAATGCTCAATAAAAAACTTAACGGTTTCGCAGATAATGGCGCAATTCTTACTGCACCTGAAACACGTTCATCTTCGCCTGTACGTATAGTGCGTGACAAAGATACGTTTATGTCTGATATTTACGGAATATATCCGTGCGGAGAGGGTGCGGGTTATGCCGGCGGAATAATGACAGCAGCAGTTGATGGAATAAAAGTTGCCGAGGCGATTATTAGTAAGGAGATTACAGATGCAAAAAATTAACAAAACTGCAAAAGGTGCATTATGCCTTATACTTTCTGCGTTTTTCTTTGCATTGATGGGTCTTTTCGTTCAGTTATCGGGTGATTTACCTTCGATACAGAAAAGCTTTTTCAGAAACGCTGTTGCAGCAGTTGTTGCACTTGTGATACTCATTAAAGAGGGCGGAGGATTCAAATGGCAAAAAGATTGTCTTTTGTCTTTGATTCTTCGTGCTGTTTTCGGGACTGTAGGTGTTTTATGTAATTTCTATGCACTTGACCATATGATTTTATCTGATGCACTGATGCTTAATAAGTTATCGCCGTTTTTTGCTGTGGTTCTTTCGTGCTTTGTCCTCAAAGAGAAAATAAATCTTTTTCAGATATCAATGGTTATTCTTGCATTTTTGGGCAGTTTATTTATTATAAAACCCACACCTGAACTTTTAAACCCTGCAAGCATAGTCGGATTTATAGGCGGACTTGGTGCAGGTGCGGCATATACTATGGTCAGAAAACTCACGGGAATAGGAGAGAGAAAAACGTATATCGTATTCTTTTTTTCGGCTTTTTCTTGTATTTGTCTTTTGCCATATCTTGTGTTTAATTATACATCAATGAATGCTCTGCAGGCTCTATATCTCATACTTGCCGGAATATGTGCGGCACTAGGGCAATTCTCCATAACCGCCGCATATTCGTATGCTCCTGCACGTGAAATATCTGTGTATGATTATACGCAGATTATCTTTTCTACGCTCATGAGTCTTATAGTTTTCGGGACTGTTCCTGATATTTTAAGCATCATCGGATATATTGTTATATGCTTAGCAACCGTTATTATGTTTTTGCGCAATAAACGAATAAAATAATTTTTACTTGATATTTTGCTTGATTTATGATATAATCTAATAAAGTATTTTTTGGAGGCATATATGGTACATATTGGTAATGACTGGGATAAACTCCTCGAAGGCGAGTTTAAAAAAGAATATTATCACAATTTGCGTAAATTCCTTGCACAGGAATATAAAATGCATACGGTCTATCCTGATATGTACGATATATTTAATGCGTTTAAACTAACCTCATACGAAGATACAAAAGTTGTAATATTCGGACAGGACCCGTATCATGAACCGCAGCAGGCACACGGATTGGCTTTTTCGGTACAGTACGGCGTTAAAACTCCACCATCGCTTCTGAATATGTATAAAGAACTAAATGCGGAGCTTGGTTGCTATATTCCCAATAACGGATATCTTGAAAAATGGGCAAAGCAGGGTGTTATGCTCTTAAATAATGCTCTTACCGTGCGTGCATCAGAGGCGAATTCGCACAGAAACAAAGGTTGGGAAATATTTACAGATGCTGTAGCTAAAATCTATAACGAACGTGAAAAACCGATAATATTTATGCTTTGGGGAAATAACGCAAAAGAAAAAATGAAAATAATAACTAACCCGAATCATATTATCCTGACAGCGGCACATCCGAGCCCGTTATCGGCATCACGTGGATTCTTTGGCTGTGGTCATTTTAAAATGGCTAATAAGATTTTGGAACGTGAAGGTATGACTGCTATTGACTGGCAGATAGAGAATATTTAAATGGATAAGTTTATATTTGGGATAACAGGCCCGACAGGTGCAGGCAAATCTACTGTAAGTGATGTTTTCCGTCGTCTGGGAGTTTATGTTGCTGATGCTGATAAAGCGGCAAGAGCAGTTATGCAAAAAGGTGAAAGCTGTCTTGAAGAAATTGCAGTAGTATTCGGACAAGACATATTAACTGCAGACAATGAACTTGACAGAAAAAAGCTTGCAGAAATTGTTTTTAATAATACCGATAAACTGAGATTATTAAATTCAGTTACGCATAAATATATTAAGGAATATCTGATTAAAGAAATTAGTGAATCAAATTCGCATATTACAGCTATTGACGGAGCAGTAATTATTGGCAGTTCCGTTATGGAGCTATGCAGAAAAATGGTGGTCGTTACTGCAGATACCGAGACACGCATTAACCGCATAATAAAGCGTGACGGAATAGATAAATCAATGGCATTAAGCCGAATCAATTCGCAAATGAGCAATGCACAGTATGAAAGCTTTGCAGATTATATAATCAAAAATAATGACAATAATGTCAGATTGGAAGAATGTGTTGAAGACATATACAACAAAATCAAGAATATTTCGGGAGAGTCATCAACGTAGGCAAAAACAACGCCAACGGCGCAAAAAAACAAAAATTGCTCTTTTTCTGGTAATTTTAATGGTTGCAATTGTGTATTTAGGAAATTTAAGTGGTCAAAAAATCGGCGAAAAGATTAATGAAATCAAATATCCGGTTAAATACAGCGCATATATTACTAAATATGCAAACGAAAATAATCTTGATCCATATCTTGTAATTGCGCTTATAAAACAGGAAAGTAATTTTATAGCAGATGCAAGGTCTGAGTATGCAGGAGGGCTTATGCAGCTTACTGAGGTTACTGCTGATGAGTATGCAAAAAAACTCGACATGACAGATTACAACTATATGGATCCGGAAACTAATATTAAAATAGGCTGTTTTGTATTGGCGTCGTTAATTGATAAATACGAAAATGTAGACACTGCACTTGCAGCGTATAATGCAGGAGTTGGGAATGTAGACGGCTGGCTTGAAAACCCCGATTACAGCAGTGACGGAAAAACACTGTACTATATCCCGTTTTCTGAAACACGTCACTACGTAAAAAAAGTAAATCAATATATTGATATATATAAAAATCAGGCAGTTATCTTGCCTGAACACAGAAAGGATGAATAATATGAAAACAGTAATCACAATCGGAAGACAGTTCGGATCAGGCGGTCACGATATCGGAAAGCTCGTTGCTGAAAAATTAGGCTATGCTTTCTATGACAAAAAACTGGTCGAAATAGCTGCAAAAAACAGTAATATTTCAGACGAAACTGTGAAGCACATCGACGAAAAAGCAACATCAAGTTTGCTGTATTCATTAGTTAGTGGCAGTTACTCAATCCGTGGCATGAACGGACCGCTTTACTATGAAATGCCTCTTAATGACAAGCTTTTCATAGCACAGTCAGATGTTATTAAAAACGTTGCTGCACAGGAAAACAGTGTGATAGTAGGTCGTTGTGCTGACTATGTCCTTGATGATGTTGAAGATATACAGGTTATAAATGTATTTATATATTCACCGTTGGAAAACCGCATAAAAAGAATTACCGATTTATATGATTTAAACGAAAAGCAGGCTAAAGACAAGATTTTAAAGAGTGATAAACAACGTAAAACTTATTATAGCTACTATTCTAATCGTGACTGGGGAAAAATGTCTAACTATGACATTTGTATAAATTCCGGTAAAATCGGTGTTGAAGAAAGCGCTGAAATGATAGTAAACTTCATAAAGGGACTTGGTAAATAATGATTGAATATATAAAATCCTTTTTTCTGGGTATTGTTGAAGGTATAACCGAATGGCTTCCTGTAAGCTCAACAGGGCATCTGATACTTTTTAATGAATTCCTTAACAACGAAGGTTCATTCCTTGCTTCAGATTTATATATTTACGTAATCCAGCTTGGTGCAATTTTGGCAGTTGTGACGCATTTCTTCCACAAACTGAACCCTTTTTCGCCTAAAAAAACAAGTGAAGAAAAACGCGGAACGTGGGATATGTGGTTCAAGGTTATTGTGGCATGCATTCCCGCAGCAGTGATCGGACTTCTCCTTAACGATTTTATGGAAAATTTTGAGAACTGGCAGGTTGTATCCGCTACATTGATTATTTACGGTTTTGCGTTTATAATTATTGAGAAATTAAACAAGCGTATTATAGTTACCGAAATGTCGGAAATGACATATAAAAAAGCGATACTTATCGGAATGTTTCAGGTGCTTTCAATTATACCCGGAACATCACGCTCCGGCTCAACAATATTGGGTGGTATGATATTAGGGACTTCACGTTCGGTTGCGGCTGAATTCTCGTTCTTTCTTGCAATACCGGTTATGTTCGGAGTAAGTGTGTTAAAAATTCTTACATATGACGGTGTTATCGACTGGGGACTTTTGCTAACAGGAATGGTAGTATCATATATCGTCTCGATGATTGCTATTAAATTCCTTATGAATTACGTTAGAAAACATAGTTTTTCAGCTTTTGGCTGGTATAGAATCATACTTGCGGTAATTGTCGTAGGTTATTTCGCTTTTATAGGCTGATAACCCTTGACACATACAGTAAAATATGATAAAATAATGCATTATGAATAAATGGCGAATACCGTCGCAATGTTGCGGCGTTATTTGTCTGTTATGGCATTGCGAGGATATTATGGATAAAAATAAAATTGCAAGGATAAACGAACTTGCTAAAAAATCTAAAGAATCGGGGCTTACCGATGCTGAAAAAGCAGAACAGAAAGAATTGCGTGAAGAATATCTTCAGGCTATAAGAAAAAGTTTTAAAGCACAGCTTGACAATATTGAAATAGTTGATTAACACAGAAAAGAGGTAGAAGAAATGGGTCTATATATTCCGGAAGGATACAACTCAGCTCTTGACGGCAGAACAACAGAAACTGCTATAAAATTTATAAAGGATACTTTTCAGCGTGAGCTTATTGCGGCGATGAATTTACAACGTGTATCAGCACCGTTGTTCGTTCGCCCTGAATCAGGACTCAACGATAACCTAAACGGCGTTGAAAGACCTGTAACATTTGATGCTCCGTGTATAAACGGTGCAAATCTTGAAATTGTACATTCTCTTGCAAAATGGAAGAGACTTACACTCGGTAAGTACGGTTTCGGACCGGGTGAAGGTATATATACTGATATGAACGCAATCAGACGCGACGAGGATGTTGATAATCTTCATTCAATGTATGTTGATCAGTGGGACTGGGAAGCTGTAATAACAAAAGAACAAAGAGTTCTGGATACGCTTATTGATACAGTTAAGAAAATATATACTGCAATGCGTCGTACACAGAAAAAAGTATGTGCAGAGTATGAGTCAGTAAAAAGTGTTTATCCTGAAGAAATTAAATTTGTTACCACGCAGGAACTTGAGGATATGTATCCTGATGCTACTGCAAAAGAACGCGAAAATATGTATTTGCGTGAAAATGGTGCGGCATGCATAATGCAAATAGGAAAAACATTAAAATCCGGTGAACGTCACGACGGCAGAGCACCTGACTATGACGACTGGGAAATGAATGCAGATATACTTATTTATTACCCTGTTCTTGACTGTGCGTTGGAGCTTTCAAGCATGGGCATAAGAGTAGACGAAGATTCACTCGTTGCACAGCTTAAAGAAGCAGGTTGTATGGACAGACTCGAACTTGAGTTCCATAAAATGATAGTAAACAAAGAACTGCCTTACACAATAGGCGGCGGAATTGGTCAGTCAAGACTTTGTATGTCAATGCTTAATAAAGCTCACGTGGGTGAGGTTCAGCAGTCTGTATGGCCTGATGAAATGGTTAAGAAATGCCGTGAAAACGGAATTAACTTATTATAAATATTAACTGAAAGAGGAAAAAGAACATGGAAACAGTTATTAAATCACTTTATCGTGAAATGGAAAGCTTCGGCGGTAAGGAAGTTACAATATCAGGTTGGGTAAGAACAGTCCGTGCATCAAATGCATTTGGTTTTATTGAACTTAATGATGGTAGCTTTTTCAGCAGTATTCAGGTAGTTATCGAGTCAGATAAGCTTGCAAACTATGCTGAACTTTCAAAGCTTAATGTGGGTGCTGCACTTACTGTAACAGGTATTTTAGAGCTTACACCCGGTGCAAAACAGCCTATGGAAATCAAAGCAACTGATGTTGTAATTGAAGGTGCTTCAACACCCGATTATCCGTTGCAGAAAAAGAGACACTCATTTGAATATTTAAGAACTGTTGCACACTTAAGACCGAGAACAAATACGTTTGCGGCTGTTTTCAGAGTGCGTTCGATGATTGCATATGCAATTCATCAGTTCTTCCAGGAGAGAGGATTCGTGTATGTTCATACACCGATCGTTACCGGCAGTGACTGTGAGGGTGCGGGCGAGATGTTCCGTGTAACAACTCTTGATATGGATAACTTACCGAAGAACGAAGACGGAACAGTTGACTATTCGCAGGATTTCTTCGGCAAGAGTACAAACCTTACTGTAAGCGGTCAGCTTAATGTTGAGACATATTGTATGGCACTCAGAAACGTTTATACATTCGGACCTACATTCCGTGCCGAGAACTCAAATACAACACGTCACGCTGCTGAATTCTGGATGATAGAGCCGGAAATCGCTTTTGCAGACCTTAAAGATGATATGCGTCTTGCAGAGGATATGCTTAAGTATATAATCAACCACTGTCTCGAAAACGCACCGGAAGAAATGGAGTTCTTTAATAAGTTCATAGACAACGGTTTGCTTGAAAGACTTAACAACGTTGTATCAAACGATTTTGCTCACGTAACATACACAGAAGCAATTGAGATTCTTAAAAAGCATAATGATGAGTTTGCATACAAGGTAGAGTGGGGCTGTGACCTTCAGACAGAACACGAGAGATATCTCACGGAAACAGTTTATAAGCGTCCTGTTATGGTAACTGACTATCCGAAAGAAATTAAGGCTTTCTATATGAAGCTTAACGACGATAAAAAGACAGTTGCGGCAATGGACGTATTAGTTCCCGGCATTGGCGAAATTATCGGTGGTAGCCAGAGAGAAGAAAACTACGACGTTCTTGTGAACAGAATGAACGAAATGGGACTTGACCCGAAGGATTATGACTGGTATCTTGATTTGCGTAAATACGGTACAAACAAGCATGCAGGCTTTGGTCTTGGATTTGAACGTGCAGTAATGTATATAACAGGTATGCAGAATATCCGTGACGTATTGCCGTTCCCGAGAACTGTAGGAACTGCTGAATTCTAAATCAGAGGAATTATATATGTTTTTATATGTATTTTTAGCGGCGCTGGCAATATATTTAATATCAGCAATCATACCGTTCAGTTACAAATATAGAAGCCGCAAAGCTCTTGCAAACGGAGATTTTGTTGATGCCAAACGGTATTATCAAAAAGCGTTAAAGTGTTCTAAATATAATTTTAAAACACAAATGGAGTATGTATACATCATTTTGCGTACCGGCGATTTTGAAGAAGCTCTGAATGTTATGAACAAGCTGTTATCATATAAAATGGAGTCTAAAAATCGTTATCTTGCAATCATCCAGAGATGTATGTGTTATTATAAAACAGGAAATCTTGAAGATGCTTATAAAGATGCACAAGAAATGTATGATGACGGTTACCGCAGTATTATGTTATACGGTCTTTTGGGATACTTCAAAATTTTAAAAGCACCGCTTTCTGATGAAACTTTTGAATTCTGTACTGAAGCATACGAATATGCAGACGATGACCGTGACATATGCGATAATTTGCTTATTTGCTATTACAACAAAGGTGAATACCAAAAAGCAAAAGAGATTTCTGATGCAGTTTTGGAAAAATCTCCGATGTTTGTTGAAGCGTGGTATCACGGGGCTCAAATTGATGTTGCATTATGTGACTATAAATCTGCACGTGAAAAATTAGATAAAATACCGGATTGTAACCGCTCGCCAATGACTACAATCCCTGAAGAAGCTGTAGAAAAATT
>JAZRPM010000013.1:0-74032 GCA_045649185.1 Candidatus Ornithomonoglobus sp.
GGGATAGCAGGATTCGAACCTACGAAATGCCAGAATCAAAATCTGGTGCCTTACCGCTTGGCGATATCCCTAAATAAAAATGGGGTGGATAGTGGGATTCGAACCCACGACATTCAGTGCCACAAACTGACGCTCTAACCAACTGAACTATACCCACCATATTTTATAGGCCACAAGGGCTTGGCGCGACTGAAGGGATTCGAACCCCTGGCCCATTGCTTAGAAGGCAATTGCTCTATCCAACTGAGCTACAGTCGCATAAAAAATAATGGAGCGGGTGATGGGAATCGAACCCACACGACCAGCTTGGAAGGCTGGGATTCTACCATTGAACTACACCCGCATATTCTGTTTTTCGGACAAGCCAACTGCTTGACCTTGATTATTTTAGCACAACTTGACGCTTTTGTCAAGACTTTTTTTTAAATTTTTCAAGTATTTTCCGCTTTTTTATCCCATTTTATGTATCGGACAGAACACACAGGTGCTCTATCCGTTAAATTTATATTGCCCGCTTTGAAATTTTATATACAGCATCGGTTATTTTTTCTACATCCTTTACGGTGTTGTAGTACCCGAACGATACACGCACAGCACCACCGTTATCTGTGCCCAATGCCTTATGGGCAAGCGGTGCACAATGATAACCTGCACGTATTATAAAGTTATTGCCGAGCATCGTGCCAACATCGTCGCTCGGGATATTTCCTATATTAAATGCCGTTATTCCGCTATCGTTTCTACCGTATATCTTAACTGTGTCCATCTCACGCAAATTGTCACGGAACATTGTATTTAGCCTATGCTCGTGTCTGCCTATTGCATCAACACCGGTTTTCAGCACAAAGTCAATACCCTTTTTAAGCCCTGCAACAGCAGGAGTATTAACTGTTCCGCTGTGGAATTTTTCAGGCATAGAATCGGGCTGTAAAATAGACTCAGATTCACTGCCGGTTCCGCCGACAATTATCGCTTTAACACGTTCAGGCTCTTTTATGCAAAGTATACCTGTTCCCATTGGACCCATAAGTCCTTTATGGCCCGGGCATGCAATTATATCTGCACCCGTTTTTTCCATAGTAACCTCTGTTGTTCCTGCACTCTGCGATGCATCAAGTAAAAACAAAGAACCGTTTTCGTGTGCTGTGCGAGCTATTTCTGCGACATTCTGCCGTGTTCCGCACACGTTTGATACGTGAGTGCAAACAACAAGCTTCGTATTGGGTTTTATGCATTTACGCACCGAAAGCGGTGAAACGAACCCCGTTTTGTCGGCTTTGGCAACGGAATAGTTTCCGTGCAGTGCCGCAGGCCGCAGAACGCTGTTATGGTCCATTGCAGTTACTACAATATGGTCATCGTGCGTGAGTGTGCCCAAAATCGCCATATTTAGTGCGTAAGTGGCATTAAGCGTAAAAATGATATTACTTTCGTCACGCATCCCGAAAAGCTTTGCCGCCGATTCCTGCGCCGAAAGGATAGTATTTATTCCGCCAAGCGACAGACCGTTTACTCCCCTGCCTGCATTACCGCCCATAAAAAGCGAGTAGTGCAGCATCGCCGCATATACCGAATACGGTTTTTTACGTGTGGTAGCAGCGTTATCAAGATAAATCATTGTACACACCCTCGCCCGATTCGCCGTACCAGCGTTTTACGGGAATATTATATTCTGAAATGACACGTTTTACCGACATATGATAGTTGTCGTTAAATCTTATTGAATATGAGCATCCGCCACGGTTGAGCTGTGACGGCGTGTGGATAACCTGTACATTTATGCCCAGAACACGACGTATAATCTTTGCCGCACGTGATGCTGTTGTTATTGAACCGATTGTTACAAGCATGTTTTTCACCTCTTTTCCTATATTTATATATAGTATATTATGCAAAAAAAGAAAGCCCCGTGAGTTCGGGGCTTAGCCTAAGAACAATCAAATAATTTTTCTTTGCATTTTTGATATTGTCGGGAACCAGACTATAAGTAACATAATTATCGATAATGTCCATCCGACAGGCCATACCATATATAAAAATGTGAAATTCGGATAAAACGGGTAAATCGCATATACCCAGACAAATCGCAACAAACACATAAACAGCAGAGCCGAAACTGTCGGAACAATCGGTTTATTAACGCCACGCAAAGCTCCACCCAACACATCATTTATGCCACATATAAAATATGTACTTGATATGATAACCATTTTTTGCATGGAAAAACCGATAACAGCAGGGGAAGAGGACATAATTGACGATAGCTGTCTTGAAAATATTGCTGAAAGCGAACCGAAGCTTGCTCCAAAAGCGGTTGTAATCAGCACCGCCCGCACAAGCGTTTGTTTTACACGTTTGATGTTTCCTGCACCCACATTCTGAGCTATGTACGGAGTAACCGCCAATGATGGGGCATAGGAAATCTGATATAATATTCCGTCAAACTGGTTTGCAATAGAAATTCCCGTAGTAGCATCGGCACCGTAACGGTTAACCGTGCTTGTAATTACCACATTCGCAAGTGAATATAATGCACTCTGCAAACCTGTCGGAACACCGATAAAGAGCATATCTTTTAGTTCTTTGAAATCGAAGCAGATTTTTCTGAAATTGATGGGAACAACATTCTGCCCTTTTAAAAGTACAAAAAAAGTCAGGGCACTCACTATTATGTTTGAAATACCTGTCGCAATACCAACGCCCTCAACATCCATATCAAAAGCCGTAACAAAAAACAATGTGAGCAAGACTTTAATAATTCCGCCCAAAATCAAAAAGTACATAGGCTTTTTCGTGTCGCCGATTGAACGCAGTATAGCGGCACAGAAGTTATAGAACATGAAGGCGGGGATACCGTAAAAATAAATTTTGAAATAAACCACCGCCTGAGGCAGCAAGCTGTCCGGGCAGTTAGTCATTTTGAGGAACATCTCTGCGAACACCACACCGATAAGCATCATCACAATTCCGCCGATTATTGAGAACAAAATCGCAGTCATAGCCGATCTTTGCGCACGTGCCCTTTTTCCCGAGCCAATTCTTCTGGCTACAATAACATTTGCACCCACAGATATTCCTATGAGAAGACTTGTTGCCAGGGTTATAAGCATTGTGCATGCACCGACTGCACCGACCGCCCTGTCATCTGAATAGATTTTTAAAATAGTCATATCCAGAAGATTAAACAGCGATTGTGTGACGTTCATTATCATAATCGGGATTGTCATTGAAAGCAGACCTTTTGTTATTGATCCCGAAATCATATCCACATTACTTTTTTTCATTACAGACTCCTGCTTTTTAAATACATAATTCTAACCCATTATAGCAGTATATACAAAAAAAGAATACGTTTATTTATAAAATTACTTGCACAAAACATAGATTTATGGTATGCTGTTATGGGTGATGATATGAACTTTTTAATCGATATTATAAAAGACGACAGTCCTTTACATAAACATAAAAATTATGAGATTATTGTTTATACAAAAGGCTGTGGCGTGTCGGTCGTAGCAGGAAAAAAGATAGATATTTCTCCGGGTAAGATAGTTATTGTCCCACCCGGCACAGAGCATGGCACAACAGCATCGGGCTGTCCTTGCGAGCGGATATATATCAACGGAGAGCTGAACCACATCTTATTCCTTACTTCTCCGGCGGTGGTTACGGATAATGCTTCAAGCGACGGTCTTGCACTTGCAAAAATACTTTATGCAAACCGACATTCAAATTCTGAATATACTATAACACTTGTTAACGCTTTTGTTCATTTTTTGCTCGGCGAAATTAAAATAGAAAGCGATATATTCCTGGCAATAAAAAAAATCGTTGATAATATAAGCAACGATTTTCATAACAGTAACATAAACCTCAATATGATTCTGAAAAAAAGCGGATATGCCGAAGATTATATCCGCTCGGAATTCAAAAAAACAACAGGCAAAACCCCGACAGCGTTTTTGACCGAAACCAGAATAAAACAAGCCTGTTTTATGATGGATACATATAAAAATGTGTTCTCTCTGTCCGAGATTGCCGAAAAATGCGGATACACCGATTATGTGTATTTTTCAAGAAGATTCAAAGAGATAATGGGTGTACCACCACGAAAATATATGGAAGATAACTGATTATCTTACCCCATTGAGATTAAGCATCGAATTCATCTTGTTTGAGTGCGCATGGCATATGGCGAGTGCCAATGCATCGGCGGCATCGTCGGGCTTGGGGATTACGTTAAGTCCCAAAAGCATTTTTACCATCTGCTGTATTTGCTTTTTTTCCGCTCTGCCGTAGCCTGTTACGCTCTGCTTGACCTGAAGCGGTGTATATTCACAAATCGGTATATTCTTATTGCGTACCGCTACAAGAAGCACGCCCCTTGCCTGTGCAACATTTATTGCGGTTTTCTGATTTGAATTAAAAAACAGCTCCTCTATTGCAACGGCATCAGGCTTGTATTTTTCAAGATACATATTCATTTCATCGTATATTTTTTTGAGTCTGTCAACCGTCGGCATACCTGCAGGCGTGGTTATTGCACCGTATTCAAGAGTTCTGAATTTATTGCCCACATATTCGACTACACCTATACCCACAATTGCATAGCCGGGGTCCACTCCAATTATTATCATAATACATACCTCTGCATAAAAATTCATAAAACTTGCATATAAATTCATAAATATTCATTTTTATTTGTTCTATTTTTACTATTGAATATTTAGAAAAAATGTAGTATAATACCATTATACTATAAATCATGCTGATTTGCAAGGCTAAATCGGCGAATGAAAGGAATGAATTTATAATGGCTAAGGACAAGGTTGTATTAGCATATTCAGGTGGACTTGATACTTCAATCATCATCCACTGGTTAAAGGAGAATTATGACTACGATGTAGTATGCGTTTGCGGTGACGTTGGTCAGGGTAAGGAAACAGACGGTCTTGAAGAGCGTGCATTGCGTACAGGCGCTATAAAGTGCTACATCGCAGATTTGCGTGACGAGTACGTTTCAGATTACATATTCCCGACATTGAAGTCAGGCGCAGTATATGAGGGCAAGTACCTTCTTGGTACATCACACGCACGTCCGATAATCGCAAAGGCACTTGTTGACATTGCTCACAAAGAAGGTGCTGTTGCAATTTGTCACGGTGCTACAGGTAAGGGTAATGACCAGGTACGTTTCGAGCTTTCTGTAAAGGCACTTGATCCGTCACTTAAGATTATCGCTCCCTGGCGTATATGGGACATCAAATCACGTGAGGATGCTGTTGACTATGCAGAAAAGAACGGTATTGAGTGTCCTGTTACAAAGGCAGATTTGTATTCACGTGACAGAAACATCTGGCACATCAGCCACGAGGGCGTTGACCTTGAGGACCCGTGGAACGAGCCGCAGTTTGACAGCCTGTTAAAGCTTGGCGTATCACCCGAGCAGGCACCCGACGAGGCAGAATATGTAACAATCGGTTTTGAGGCAGGTGTTCCTGTTTCAGTTGACGGCGAAAAGATGTCACCCCGTGCATTGGTAGAAAAGCTTAACGAGCTTGGCGGAAAGCACGGCGTTGGTATCGCAGATATAGTTGAGGACAGACTTGTTGGTATGAAATCACGTGGTGTATATGAAACACCGGGCGGTACAATCCTTTACACTGCTATAACAGAGCTTGAGTATCTCTGTCTTGACCGTGACACTCAGGCGTTCAAGCGTCAGAGTGCAATCAAGTTCTCAGAGCTTGTTTATGACGGTAAGTGGTTCACACCGCTCCGTGAGTCAATGTCAGCTATGTTTGACGAGATGGACAAGACTGTTACAGGTGAGGTTCGTGTGAAGCTTTACAAGGGTTCATGCACACCTGCAGGTGCGAAGTCACCGTACTCACTCTACAGCGAGGAAATCGCATCATTCGGCGACAGTAAAGAGCTTTACAGCCACAGGGATGCAGAGGGCTTCATAAACCTCTTCGGCTTACCGCTCAAGGTTCGTTCAATGATGAAGAAAAAGAACGGTATTGAGGATTGATAAAATAAAAAATTCGGAACATAAAGTTCCGAATTTTTTATTTTTCCCATTTTTTAAATATCGAAGGGAATAAAAACAATATATAAACAAATGCGATTGCAAAAAATGCAAGCTCGCCCCACCACATATGCAAACCTTCAAGGGCATCCTTTACTACTGTTGCGATAACCAGCAATATCACCGAGCCAACAATGGCACGTATAGTTTTTGTCTTTCCCGAAACATCGGTTTTAAAATCCACAAACCGACGCTCGCAAATCCAGCCGATTAAGAATCCATAAACACAGCCAGCCGCCGCATAGCAATCGGTTATCATTTCTTTCGGGTCAACAAGCAAACTGCCGTCAGGTGCGAAATCCATCGGATACGGTTTTAGTGTTGCATAGACCAAAAACGCAGTACATACCGACATACCTGCAAAAAATACAATCATGTCACGGTTTTTTCTGCCGTCTACCCACTCAAGGAGCTTTTTTGTAAGAAAAATCACAATGACCGAAACGGCAAGGCTTGCAACAACATCTGATAATGTATGTACACCCAGATAATTACGTGTAAACATGACCAGAAGCGTCATAAACACGCATACTCCGACAAGCCACTTGCGTTTTTTCTGCCATACGGCAACGCTTAAAAACTCCGATGATGCTATCTGCGTATGTCCGCTGGGGAACGAATATCCCGTCGCACTCTCAAATGCTTTGGGCACGGGTTTTATATCGGGGTTTTTTATCCATGGGCGGTAAACGCAAAAAGTATTCTTTAGCGCCTGATTTACCATACTGCCCAAGCCTATGTTCATTGCTATATAGTACCCCGCTTTTTTATTAAAGCACCAGTACAATATCGCCATTGCAAGATACATCACAGGGCTCGTTATAAAATCAGTAACTACCATTAAAACTTCGTTAAGCAGACCACTGCGTATATTTTGTAACCAAAGTAAATATTCCATATCAATTACCTCTCTTACATTATTATACCACAATGTATAAAAAAATCAAGCAGTTTTCACTGCTTGATTTTGTTTTATTTGCTCAATAGTCTTGAGAATATTGCCGATACCTCTGCACGTGATGCTGATTTTTTCGGGTTGAAGTTTCCGTCATCATCACCGTTAAGTATGCCCTTATCGTACATCACAGATACTGCTGTTTTTGCATAGTCAGAAACATCTCTAAAATCGTTACAGTCTGCATTCTGTGCAGTATCTCCTGCAAAGAATGCTCTGTGGATAAGCACGCATATATCCTGACGTGTGATGTTGTAGCCTACGCCGAAGAAATCGTCCTCGATACCGTTTACCACTCCTGCATTTACTGCGGTTGCTACGAAGTTATAGTACCACGCATTCTCCGATACGTCCTTAAACGGTGTTTCGTACCACATCACCTCACTGTCCATTGCAGTTACAAGCATCTTTACAAACGCTTCTCTTGTGATATTGTCGTTCGGTCCGAATGTTCCGTCATCGTTACCGTCAACGATTCCACGCTTTGTAAGGTCCTCGATTGCCGTATATGCCCAATGTGAAGGTGTTACGTCACTATAGGTATATTTCGGTGCAACAGGTGTCACCTCCGGCACCGGTGTTACCGGACCGCCTGCTGACGGGCCTGCAGGTGATGTCGGCCCTGACGGGGGTATTACTGCACCACCCTGCTGTGTTGCACCCTTGACACGGATTGTTATTGTTTCATTTCTTGACTCATCTGCGAAATACACTCTTACGTTGAGTGCTACATCTGTATCCGTTGCCGGTCTTGTTACTGTACCGTTTGCATTAAGCACTGAAGTGTTTGATGATGCATACTCAATATTTGAGCCGTTCGGTGCTTTTGTCGGGAATGAAAGACTTGCCGTTACCGCACCCAGGTTTGTTGATGAAATCTGCGCTATTACCCACTCGAGGTCTTCCTCAAGACGAAGGATTGTTTCCGCCTCGCCTATCGGCTTTACTATAAGCGAATATGTGATATGCGTATTCTCGTATCCATTCTCGATTGTTGCTGTAAAATATACAGTTTTATCGCTTTCTACAGGTCTTGTAACCTTACCGTCAACCGAAATTACATTGGGGTCAGATGATGTATATGTCACCTTTGCACCCGACACGGTCGGAAGTACAAGGTCATTTCTTATCGCATGGATATTGTTTGCCATTGTGAACGCAGTATTATATGTGTCTATAATGCTCACCATGGTAGTTGAATACTTATAGCTTACATCAAGCTCCGAGATGGTTATATAAAACCTTGTCTCGGCGTGTGCATCGCCATAGAACATAGTTGCGGTCAAGAATACCGAGAAGTTACCGTCTGAATAGCTTGCTCTTGATATTTCGCCTTTAAAGTTCTCGCCGTCCTCTACTATTCGCAAAACACGTGTATCCGAGCTTTCCCAGCGTATAATTGTGCCGTATTCATCAGTTGCCGGCAATACAAGCGCTGTTGTTACGCCGTCTATTTTCTCTGTTGAGAGCTTGTTGAACGTCAACTTGCTCTTTGCAAGTGTCATTACCTCGTCTGCGTTTGCAAAGGGCAGGACGGTTATGTTAAATGTTTTTGTTTTTGAGCCGATTGTGGCAACAAGATCTAACGAAACAGGATCTGCTCCCACTCCGGGACGTGTTACCTTACCTGCGTTTGACACAACATCGGTATTTTTAGACTCCCATGTTACATCGTGGCCTTTGAAGAGTGACGGTAACGCAAGATCAAGTGTTACCGCATTTTCCGCTTCAAAGCTTACTGTCGAAAAATCGAGCATATTTATTGCTTCGGTCTCGGTATATGCCATAACCGATATGCACTGCATAAATGTCATTACAGCAACAAGAATTGAAATTAGTTTTCTTTTCATCTTTCGCCATTACTCCTTTCTGTAGTTTGTTCCGAAAATCAATCGAAATAAACTATCTCGATAGTGTTATTGTTTCTCTGGCGAACATACACATCCATACCTGCCTGCAAATCGTCAAGAGACTTGCGTGTGTACAGATTTGATGATCTGTCGTAATGCATTACAATTATGTTCATATTCTTCATAACAGTTATGTCTCTGTTTGACTTAATGTTGATTGCATTAGGTGTAACACCTACAATCTGTGCATAACTGATTGTAAGACCTGTATCTGTAAGCGTAGTCGCCTCACCGATACGGCTTATGATTGAATCCTCATAACCGAATGTTGTCTTATACGGATTATTGTCGTTAAAGTTGATAATGTGTCTGAACAGTACGATTTCCTCACGGAGTTCTGAGGTTTCAGCACGCTGTAGCTTGATTTTGTTTGTCTCGTACTGAATAACTGCACCTGCCATTATGACATTGGGATTATCTGATGTTGCAAGGAGTGTCTTTGAAAGTACCTTTGAAACACTCTTGCCGTTTTCGATACCCTTTATAACCGTTACTTCTTCACCGTCATCAACACCCGTAGCTATTTCTGTTACATACATAACCGCAGAGTTTGTCGGGTCAATGTATATCTCGTTACCACCACTTGATGATGTATATTTTGTTATTGTTCCTCTGTCGTAATGGATTGCACCGATTCTTCCGTCATCAGCTACATCGTAAAGCTTTACTACGTATGAACCGCTTGTGAATACATCGTTGTATTTTCCTGCTATATTATATGAATAGTATGTACTTGCGTGCGGCGTTGAGAATACAACAGTGTCCTGGTCAACGTAGTACTTCTTGCCAAACATCTTGTTTGAGAACTGCAAAGCTTCACCCTCGGGAACTGAGAGACAGAAGAAATCATCATTCTGTGCTGTATCTGCAAGGCAAAGTCCCTCAACATAGCCGTCATCACCGAGCTTATAGGCTATCATCTGCTTTGTGCCGCCTACTATCTCATATATCTTCGCAGCCTTTTCTTTCGCATAGCTATATGCTCCTGCTACTCTGCGTCCGAATCTCGCTTCGCCGTTTACTACGATGTTCTCGTACTTGTTTTCCTCTGTAAGAACTTTCATCACAAGCATATCTTCACCGTCAAATGCAAGCTGGCTTGACCAGAGGTAACCGTAGAGCATATCGTTCTTTCTCGGATATAGCTCGCCTGTTACTTCCTCTCCGCTATCTGATATTGCTACTCTATCGTAGCCTGCTATCTTGCCATACGCTGTTAAATAGAATCTGCCCTCTGTGCCGATGTCTATCTTCTGTATTCCGTATGTGTTTGAGTCTGCTGCTGACTTATATGCCTTATCTATTGAATGTTCTGCTACTGTGCTTCCGTTTTCAATATTGCATATCTGTACACCACGTGAGTTTGTTCTTGTTCTTGTGATTTTTCCGTCTACTGCCGTTCTTGATATTATGATACTTGCATTCTCGCCGTTCATATCTGTACTTACAGATAATACGTCTCCCGGCTCGATGTCTGACATTGTTACCTCGTTACCCTTATAGTAGATTTCTACATGCTCATACTTCTCAAGGTCAAGGTTTCCGCCATAGCTTGCATATATCATTGTATCTGTTGCTCTTGTTACAAGCTTTGTCTTATACTCTTTTATCTGTACTGTTTCATAGCTTCCGTTGTTGTCAAGGTCTATGATTGTTACATAACCGTCTGCCGGCTTCATAAGAGCGTTTGTTACCTTTGATGTCGGTACCTGTCTGCCGTTATAGTACACATTTGTCGGTGTTTCGATTGTTTCACTTTCAAGCTTTTCGTTCTTGTAGTAGTTAAACTGTGTCTTTGTCGTAGTTGATGCTATATCTCCTGCATCTGCTGTTATTGACTCTACCTTCTGCCCAACAGGTCTTATGTGTGAGATTACCTTTTCATAATCTCTTTCTGTTACATAATACTCTACTTCTCTGCCGAAGATATTTGTTGTGTCTATGATACAGTTTTCTACATCAAGCTTGTATCTTACACCGCTTATTATTATTTCGTTATACTTAAGATTCTCACTGCCGTATGCATCAAATGTTGCATCTACTGTGCCACGCATCTTTGTATAACGGAGTGTGTCCTCTAATATGTTATCGGGATTGGTTGTATCTTCCTGTCCCGGCTTTAACATATCTGCTTCAAGACAGTTCTCGATTAAAAGTGCTGCTGATAGTCTGTTTACTGCACCACGTGTTATCGGTACATCGTCGGTTATTCCCAATGTTGTTGCCATAGCGTTATAACCCTCTGGGAATCCGCCCTGCTGTTCTGCTATATTACTATAGCCTAATGCAGATACGAGCATCTTTAATGCCTGGTCATATGTTACGTCCATATCTATACCAAACATATTATCGCCGATACCTTCTACTATGCCCATTGATTTCAATGTTCCGGCATATTTGTATGCCCAGTGACTTTGCGGGATATCTGCAAACTCGCCTTCCATTGCAAATTCGTCCATCTTGAGCATTCTTAAAATCATTACTGCGAATTCGATTCTCTTTACCGATGCCTCGGGTAAAAATTCACCCTCATCGTTACCCTCTACTATGCCAAGGTTATAGAGAAGTTCGATTTCGTTTTTACCGCTTACATTTTCAATATCTGTAAGCTTGGGTGATGCACTTACGCTGATGCATGGAAGCATCAGTGTAAGTACTGTTATTATTGATATTATTCTCTTTTTCATCTCTCTCGTCCTCCTCATTTAACTATGACTTCGACTTCTTTTGATTCTATGCCGGTTCGTGATGATGCTACACAGCGGATTTTCGTTTTACCCTTCTTTAAGCCGTATAACGTTGCTGTGTCTGTGTCCATCATTGCAACTCGTTGGTCATATATATCCCACAATACAGCCTTTGAGCCTGCATCCCACGGGATTACCTCGTACTGAATCTTTATCGACTGACCGACTTTAAGCTCAATTGTATCGTGGAGAATATTTACCTCTTGCACCTTTACAGAGTCGTTGGGATACAGGATTGACGGAGTATCAACAAAGCTTGTTTCCTGCGAATATCTTCCGTCATTATGATAAACGTATGTATCATAGAACTCATTTCCTCTTACAAGAGATGTATAAGGTATATTTTCATCAAATCTGTCAAGCAACAACGCATCAAGCTCGATTAAAATCTGGAGCATATCGTTTGATACTGTGCCAAAGTAGTTGCTTCCGTTTGTAAACATCTGCTCGTGCGATGCATAGTTTGAACGCATCCAGTTATTTGCAATTGCACGTGCAAACTTAAGGAAATCCTTATGTCCTGTCGCTTTGTATGCCGAAATCATCATTTCAACCATTTCGTAGTTGTTTGATGATGTTGCAAAGTCAAGATTTGGATCAAGATTGAAGAAATCTTCACCTATATCGCCTATCGGAGCTTTTTCAGAGAACATATCTCTCAAAACTTTCCAGATATACTTAACTCTGTTTCTGAAAAGCTCTGCCTTTGCCATATTGGATGTATAGTTCGGGTCAGTTGCAGGAGTTCTTTCAAGTTTTTCAATCGCATCTCTCAATGTACCGCAAAGAACTATATATGAACCCATATGTACCGGTTCAACTCGTTTTTCACCGAACGTTACCTCGCCAGGGTCACCGTAGTAACCACGGTGAACAGTTCTTGCAAGAGCTTTTTCACCTCTGAAATACATCTGATTTTTCAGGGATTTATCATGGTCATTGAGGCTACCGCTAGGAATTTCAACATTCCACGGAAGCTCACCGTATTTTTCCCAGAAGGCTCTTTCCTCTGAACCGGCCGTTTCCATCACCTTTGCATAACTGTCTTTATATGAAGCAATTTCATTTGAGCGCATATATTCAGGTCTTATCCATGTCATATATGCCCAGTATGTATCGGTTGAGAACGAATATGTCTGCTTAAGGTCGTTATATGCACCCTTTGAACACTTTTCAAGATACTCGATAGCTTCGTCTTCTCTTCCGGCTTCACTTAATGCTTCAATGGTTTCACACATTGCATAGAGTATTTCAGCATTGGTCTGGATACCACGCATTCTTGAATACGGGTCTAGCATAAGAGATGCTTCTTCTTCTGAGATTCTTCCCTGCTCTACCCATGTATCCTTATCTGCCGGATCAAGAGTACCTGTTACAATCTGGTTATACAATCTGTCACCATAGCCTGTACCGCCGTATGTTTCCTTGTATCCCGAATGCAGATACCAGATATAGCCAAGGTTTTCAGAAACTGCATCAAGCTTATAATGGTCACCTATCATTGTAGCCATTTCGCCCCATGAGCCATTGTTCCAGCCGTCCTGTGGGTTTTCACACGCTGTATTATCGTCACCGTCTGCACAACCGTTACACAGATTACAGTTCTGAAGAACAAGCGTCAATTCTTTTTCCTCGCCCGTTGCAACATCAATAACCTTTACAGTGTTTGTGATGTTGCCTTCTGCGTCAAGCTCTGCAACGTCACGGTGCTCGTAGATATAGCTTGCAGTCGCAGTTGAATCGGTCATCGGCTGAATGTCTGATTTTACAGATACATAACGAAGGTTACTGTCCTTATCCAAAAACTTTCGCTTGGGCTCTTCACCGAACGCACCCGCTTCAGTTGAATAGTATTTCATATTGGTCGTATCTGACGGCCAGATATAATTGCCCTCCGAATCCTTATACACATAATATGTAAACGCTGAATTCAAGATGGTATCCATAAAGTTTGCCGCCCATGAAAGACCGTACTCGTCGCCTGTTGTGTTATAATATGTAACAAGGATATCTATGATGTTTGCCGCACATGAGTTAAACGGAGCACCGCCCGAACGCTGTGCCGGACCGCGACGCTCTTCGTCAAACACCTCAGGCGTCTGCCATACAGGCTCAAACGCTGTTGCGTGTCCGCCGTTCCAGTGACGTTCAAATTCAAGTGTTTCATAGTTACCCATTGCGTGACCTGAAATCATTGCACGGAACAGGAATCCGGCAAGGCCGTAGCCGTTGTTGTAAGCATCGTCGTATTCACCATTTGCAGTTTGCGAGAACATCGGTGCAACGAACGGTGATATGCCCTTGATTTCGTGAGTACCACTGTTGTATGTACCGAACGGCTTGTTTACCTCCATATCCATTGTCATATGGCCGCCCCAGCTCATCATAACACCGTTACTCATTAATCCGTCTCTCATCATGAGCTTATAAATCTCATCGACACGGTTTTTGTACTTGTCATTACCCGTGATTTCCGAGAGATTATACATCGAACGCATAAGGTTTGACTGTGACATTACGTTTGATTCGATTGCGTCCTTCAAGCTCTCGGGGATACGTACCGGTTTTTCGTCGCCTCTTAAGAATATATCCGACAAAAGCGGTGTTCCTTCAAGCGACGCTGCTTCAAGTGATGTTTCAATATGCTCGATTACCGAGTCAAATCTGATTTTGTCCATTGCATATGTGTCAAAATCAAGAACTGAAACTTTAGCCGGTTCACATCGTATGTTTGGGTTGTCTTTTGGTATTGCCTTAAGCTCTATAAACTGCTCGGCGGTCGGGTTTTTCTTAACCGTTATGACGCCTGTGTTTTCGTTTACCGAAACATAATCAGGACACTCACCGACTATTTCCCAGCTGAAATCGCCATAGTTTTCAACCTCGTTACCGAACTGGTCAAGAACCTTTGCTGTGAACTTATACGTTTTTGCCTCTCTGTCCTCGGCAGTTATTCTGTAAGAAGGATATGTAATATACGATTTATTACCTTTCTTATCCAGAATTTCTACTTTGTCCTCCCATCCGACAACCTCAACACTTGTTGCCTGCAATGGCTCGGTAGAAACATTTAATGTTCCAGAAATCTCTGAATCCTTTACCTTTGCTTTTAATGTAAAGAAGCCTGTACCTGCAGTCTTATCAACCGATAATTTTATCGTTTTGCCGACAGGGTTTACAATTGATACACCACTCGGTGCACCCTGAAGTGTCCATTCAAGCTCAACATCGTTGGTAACTGATCCGTTTGCATCATATACTGCCGCTGTGAACTGATATTCTGTTGAGTCATATGCAGGGATTACAAGGTTTGTATCACCTGTTATTAAAACAGTGTCTATACCCTCCTCCATGTAGATATTTATATCATCTACACAGAAGCCCGGAAGCTGTTTTGATGCAATCTTGAAATTGTCGATTGTACCGGTTGTGTTTAACAGCATACCGGTATATACAAATTCATCCTCTACATATATCTGTGCTTCATTATTAAAAAGGTCAACTACTACCTTAAATGTATATTCCTTGTTTGCGGTATAGTTATTGACTATGACAACATCATTTGTATGTGCCACACCCGATGCCTGCGAAGAATATACTATATTCTCACCGCTTGTTTTTATAAGAAGCGCGGGAGCAGTGCCGGAATAAATTCCCAGAACGGTGTCGCCCTCACTCTTATTGTAAAGCTGTAAGAAATCAAGCTCAAATGTTACCGTTTTACCTGAAATAGCCCTGAATGATTTGCCAACCTCAAGAGCTTTAACGAAACCGTCATTTTTGAGCCACAGACGCTTTGATGTGCCGACAGTGTCTACATATACACAATCCGAGTCGCCGGTTATTGTTAAACCGTCCGGCTTCGGCTTGGGATATGCCGATACATCATAGCTTTCAAAGTCGTCCGAATAAATTGTGCTATGCACCGTCTCTGCCGCAAACGATGCGACAGGGACGATGGATATTGCCATTGCGAACGCAAGGACACTGCTTATAATTCTATTCAATTTCATAACATTTCCCTCCGTTCCTTAATACTTGATTGTTTTCTTATTACTTACTGTTTTGTTACCGTCAACAATGTATGCCTCGACACTGTAATACTCAATATCTGACATATCAATTTCGGCAAATGTTGCCGTGCCGGTTCCCAGTACCGCACTAAGCGGAACAACCCGCGATGCGACAATGTCGCTCTTATCGTATGCAACAACTACAAGCTTTGCATCGCCTGAGTATGCTGTCTGGTTAGTAACAGATACCGATGAGAACTTTTTACCGCTTCCGTTTATGCTGTTTATAACAAACGGTGTTGTATATGCATCAGTTTTCTTAACAGTGAGGTTATATACCTTATTTACACTGTATCCGCCACGGCTTACGGTTGCTGTAAGTGTTACATCTCTGTCCCTATCTGTAGGACGTGTTACCTTACCGTCGTGTGAGAGCACTTCTGTGTCTGATGAAGTGTAGCCGATAAATGTTCTGTTGATACCTGTGTTATTGAGTATCAGATCCTCATATACAGCACCATCATCAATCGCAAGTGAATTCATCGCTTCATTAACTGCCGCCTCATCCGATGATGAAAGGTCACGTACTACGATGTTATCCACGTAGAACTTACCCGGTGGGTTCGTTCTGAATATGTCGAATCGCAGATTCTTTATTGCCGATCCCTTTTGCTGATACAAATAGTCACTTGTCACTCTTTCGCCGTCACGAAGTACTATTACCATTCCTGCAGACTTAAGCATTACATATGTGAATGTGTACCATTTCTTTGCCTGCATTTTTTCGCCGAGCATTGATTTGTTTATAAATACATTTCTGTCCGGATAAATGGTCGGATAGAAAATGCTCTCCTCAAATCCTACTGTTCCGTTAACAGTTATATCTTCCACCATATAGTCAAAGCTTACTGCAACAGAATCAAGGTCTGTTATCGGGGTGTCAAAGTAGAAGTCAACACGCTCAGGGCTATAGATATATCCACGCTCACGCTCGATTGCCATTACCTTGTTTGCCTCGTCCCACGGTTTTGAAACATCGGCTAAATCCTTGCGGTATCTTACGAACTGGTCCTGTTCCTGCGGACGAACCTCCTGTGTGAAACGGCTGTCAACATCAACTATTTCTGCACCCTCGTTTTCTGCCGCAACATCTTCAAAGTTTTCACGGAATATCTCCACGCCCTCTGCCCATACAGTTACCTTATAATCAACCGTTGTTGAGATTGTCGGATCTGCCTTTGAAGTGTACTTTGCAGTAAGTGTTACGCACTCGTCAAAGTACGGACGTGTCACTTTACCGTTGTTGTCGATTACGTTCGGCTTGTTCGATGACCATTCGATTGTTGCACCGCTGTAGAATGCGGCGTTACCCTCGTTATATTCAGTAACAAGCTTTATATCGTTTGTTATCTCGTCAACACTCTGGTCAGTGTAGTGACTAAACGGAATTTCTGACATATGCTTATCAAAAATCTCCTGTGTCGGAACAAATCCCTCGGGGATTTCGGGTACTGTTACAGTGAACGGCTTGTCGATTACCACACCGTTTCGTGATGCACGTGCAGTAAACTGGAATGTGTAGCTCTCGCCCACTTTTCTGTTTACAATACCGTCATTTGAAAGAATTTCCGGTTTTTCTGATACCCATTCGATTGCGACACCGTATCTGCCTGCTAACGGCAAGCCTTCGATATTCCATTCGATGGTTGTTGTGTCAAGCTCGATTTCACTAAGTGCTGCATTTATAGCCGCTCTGTCATCTGAAATTGAGATGTCACGAACCGTAATATTATCTATTGCCCAGCCGGTTGCAGTGCGGTCTGCCGAAAAATCATTGATTGTGATTCCGTCGATTGCCGTACCGCCCTCATACTTGAGCGAAACCTCTGTAAATCTCTCCGAGTCAAGATATGCGTCAAATGTACCGCTTGCAGTGTTATAATAAAGCATTATCTGATACCACTCATCGTAGTTCAACGCTCTTTCAAGCACTGCATCGCCTATCTTCACACTTGTCGGTGTTATAATGATTCTGTGATTTACACCGCCGAGATCAACCTTTATGATATCGTACTGACTCTTCAGCTTAAACATCATACTTACAAGGATATCACTGCTCTCTACTGCAACATCATACTTAAAGTTCATATCAGGACTGTCAACTGATGTCTTACGCTTAACCATAAGCATATTGTTGTCAACATCCTGACCGTCATACATTACCCGTGCATTACCTGCTCCGTTGTTGGCAACATCTGACCATTTTGCGGACTGTGCATCAACATCAGCACCAACTGCATAATCCTCAAAGGCTTCCGTGATTGTGCTTGTTGCACCTGTCTGCGGAACGTATACCTTGAATTCCTTCTGTGCAGTGATGTTGTCTTTTTCAAATGTCGCTGTAAATTTTACATACTTATCCGAGCCAGTTCTTGTTACATCACCGTTTGTGCTGATTACGGTTGTGTCGGATGATGTCCATGTAACATCCACACCGCCAAGCTCTTTTGCTATACCCTTATTATATGAATTTATAATATTGAGGTCACGTGTTACTGCAAACTGCGATTCGTCTGAAATTTCGCTCCAGAGGAAACTCTTTGCAACACTGTTAAGACGCGCCTGAGTGGTTTCCATACCGCCTGCAGTTGCAGGAACTGTAACGATGAAGTCTTTTGTAGCTGTTACATCACCCTTGATAATCTTTGCAGTAAGTGTAACTGTTTTTTCAGCTGATTGTCTTGTAACAGTACCGTTAACATCAATTACATCGGTGTCTGTTGATGACCAAACGATGTCTGTTGCATACTTGCCTGTTACCGGAAGCTCCAAGTCAGTTTCTGCCGTTGCTGGGATTGTCAATTCGTCCTTAACAGTCTCAACTGCAATTGCATCCGAAGGCATTATTGTACGTACTGTTACGTTGTCAATATATACCTTGCCCACCGGGTTTCCGTGACGCTGTGTACCGAATCTTATACCCATAACACCGTCGTATGTATCGTTATAACGTAATGTTTGTTTGAACACGCCGTCGACGTAGACTGATATTGTCTTATCAACAGTGTTTACCACATATTTATGGTTCTGCCAGTTTCCGGGCTTGTAACCGAACGGTATTCTCTTTGCACCACCCTCAACTGTGCTTGAAAGCCAACCGTTAGAGTGGGCCATATACACCTCTGTCATCAGGCTATTGTTGCTGTCAACGATTCTGAACAACATCTGATGATTAAGTGCTGTTGTATATATATCATAGCTGAACTCATAGGCATCAGCATCTGTTGTCGGGAACAGACAAGTCGGACTTTCAACGTCTGCTGCTGAGCTTCCTGCTACATGCTGATTCTCAAGCAGTACCTTATTTGCATCACTAAAGTCGTCAAGCGGATTACCGTTCGGGTCACGCTCGATTGAGTATTTAACCCACTTTCCTGATGAGTTTACTGTCCAGTCGCCGTAGTCTGCAAGCTGTTGTCCTTCTTTCTCCGCCGCTTCAAAGTCGTCTGCGAAAATGAGTCTGCTTCCTACCGGAACAACGTGTACTTCAAATTCCTTTGTCTGTAAGATGTCCTCTTCTGTCGGTGTTTCACCGTCGCCGAGTGCATCCATATCGTATGCCTTTGCAGTAAGTTTCACCTTCGTGGTAAGCTCAACTGCACCGAGTGTTCCGTCGAGCTTAACTACATCTGCATTTGATGTTTCCCAGATAATATCCACTTCACCTCTGTGGAAATCAATCTTGTTAGGAAGATTCAACGCAGTTTTTACATCGAACTTGCTTGCATTTCCGTTAAGCACGATTTCTTCCGTAAGTGCATCAAGCTCTCCCGGAACTGATTCGTAAACAAGCAAGTTATCAATTTCAGCATATGTTGCACCGATTGCGATGCTGTCAACAGTTGTAAAGTCAAAGCCTGCTGTAACAACGTTCTCGCCGATTTTAACCATTACTTCGTCACTGTCGATGTTTGCTGTAACGAACACGTCAAACCAACCTTCGGGTATTACAACTGCATTCTCTGTACCGTTTACTGTTACTGCTGTTTTTGAAACCTTAACTTCTGCACCACCCATTGTGATAGTTACACCGTCAAAGTCTGTACCGTTATATACGCTTAATACTGCGTTTACGGCGCTATCTGTAAATGCTGTAAATGTACGTTGGATTGAGCCGTTCTCAACAGTGAGCATCTTATCTGTGAGATAACCCGTTTTTGAGTTTTCCTGTGTGGTATTGCCTGTTGCTGTCCATACCGAGATGTCACCGTCAAAGCTTTCTGTGAATATCTCAATACCCCTCGGCATAACAGTAAAGTCTACTGTTTCCTGCTTATATATACCGTTTACAGTATCTTTTAAGAATACTGTTACATCGTTCTTCTTTATGTCCTTGTTACGTGTAACAACACCTCTGTTTGAGATGAGGTCTGTAAACTGCGAGAGATAGTCAATCTCATAGCTGACACCGTCGATTTGGGCAGTTTGCATAAAGTTCATATCACCAAAGATATGGAACGGTGACTGACCGCCGGTTATCATATTCATAAGCTTTGTTGATACTAAATCTGTATCAGCACCAACAGTCCATTTTGCTTCCCATGTATGTATGGGCATACCGCCGTTTTTACCGAAGTTTGTACCGTCAAGTGTAAACGCACTGCCGTCATATACAAGGCCTGATATAATAAGGTCTTTACCTGCAGGCATTGCCGTACCCTGGTGGCTGAACGATTTTGTCGCATAACAGTCGGTCCATTTGTCGTTTCCGTTACTTCTGCCATCACCGAACGCTGAGTATATTGAACCCTCACCGCCTGATGCATAACATCTTGTAAAGTTTGCCGCCACACCGTGGTCATAACCTGATGAACCCCACTTTGACGAGCCGTAAAGAACACCGGTTCTTGTGAATGAACCCGAAAGAGTGAAACCGTTCACGTAACAGTCTGTAACTGTCATAGGAGTTGTTGCAGGGTTTGCTGCAACCGCACTGTATCCAACACCGAGTAAGCCACCGGCATTTCGTGCGTTATTACCTGTGTTTGTGATTGATACGTTTCTTGCAAAACACTTATCAACCCTTCCGCCGCCGAAAATACCAATCAAAGCAGCTGTTCCCCATACACGATTATCGGTAACCTGAGTTCCGGCATCGTTTTTATATGTCACAGCGCTGTATGACGGATCTGTGCCTATTTCCTTATAATCCAACGGATCGTCATTATTTGCCTTGTATGAAATTTCAACATTTTCAACACCGAGGTTTGAAATTGACGATTTTGTGCCTGTCGCACCAAACAAACCTATACCGTAATACTGCGTTGTTATCTTTACGTTCTTTACGATATGGCCATCACCGTCAAAATTACCGTTAAAGCGCATACCGAAACGGCCTATAGGTGTCCATTCCATATTACCGAGGTCGATATCGGTTGTGAGCTTGAAACAAATACCTGTGTATGCATTATATATAGCTGAATTGTTTTCCAACGCAACCGGAACATCGGTTGATGTTGAAACTGCCGTTGTTATTTTCTGTGCAAGACCTGCAAGCTCTTCTTTGCTTGTTATGAGGTACGGATTTTCTTCTGTACCATCACCCTCCCAGTCAAAGTCCGGCGCAACTGTCGGAGCGGGAGTCGGAACCGGTGTCGGTGTCGGCACGGGAGTAGGTATCGGAGTCGGAGCAGGTGTGGGTGTCGGTGTCGGCTGCGGTTCCCATGTGTTCTGCCATGAAAGAATCGGATAGCCGTTGTTTATGGGAGTTGTTGCATGGTCATTGCTCCATCCCCACACATTGTTAAACGCCGAAACGATACCTGCCTTATCTGCATATACGTCCTGTGTTTCTGCAGTATAGCTGTTTGCAGATGTATAGCTGTTTGTGTAAACTACAGCACCGGCATTGTGAAGGCTACCGAAGTTGAAACCAAATCCCGCCTGCTCTCCACTGTTGTACGCAATATTTATATCACCTGCAACGTAACAGTTTGTTAACTGCGGTGTTGTTCTGTAGTCATAAGCAAAGAAACCGTAGTTTCCGCCATAGAACGCACCAACTGATGTATAACCCTTAAGGTCAACATTAACAACATAACAGTTCTTTACATAGAACTTGTTTGCTGTATTTGTCGGGTCCTGGTCTTTAGTTCCGTTTGTGGAAGAAGCTGTCATATACTCTGCTGTACCGAAGAGACCGCCCATACATCCGTGGTTCATATTCTTTGTTGTTGCTTCGATTTTTACATTTCTGACAAAACAGTTTTCAAGAAGCGGATTTGACTCTGAACCACCCGTTGCAAGTGATGCGACAAGACCGCCGTATGCTCTTGCACGGTTAACTGAGCGTGTTATATCGCCCGTTGCTTCATAGTCTGTAACAGTACCGCCTACCGTTGTTGCAATGTCAATACCGTCAACGCCAAGATTTTTAACAGTTGCATTTCTTCCGGTTGCACCGAATAGACCTACTGCACTGTATTCTTTTGTTATCTTTACATTTTTAATGGTGTGTCCGTTACCGTCGAATATACCGTCAAAACGCATATACATTCTACCGATAGGCATCCATTCTTTTTTGTTGAGGTCAATGTCTGATGTAAGCTTGAAGTATTTGCCTGTGTATGCAAAATACATATCGTTCTGTCTTCTCAGACTCTTTGCAATTGGCATTTTCTCTGTTGATGCAGTTGTTGATACAGCATCAAAAATTGTCTTTGCAAGACCTGCAAGCTCTGCCGGAGTTGATATCAGGTACGGGTCTGTACTTGTACCTGCTCCTGCCCATTCGGTATCAACACCGCCATTCCACGCCTCGCCCGGGTTCTGGCTCGGTATCGGAGTAGGATCCGGAGTCGATGTAGCCGTCGGCTTCGCTGTCGGTGTTGCTGTCGGTGTTGCTGTTGGTTTTGCTGTCGGAGTAGCTGTCGGCGTTACCGTTGCAACCGGCGTTGCTGTCGCTACAGGTGTCCATGTTCTCTGCCATAAAAGTACGGGGTATCCGTCGTTTATGGGCGTTTCTGTGTTATCTGCACACCATGCAATGTCCGATTCAAATGCCGTTTTGATTGTAGCTTTATATGCAACGGTTACAAACTGATAACCCGGATCTTCTTCATAAAGCCTATATTCATCGGCTGTTGTATATACATCTGAGAATACACACTGTGAACGGTCAAAGCGTGCTGCTTTACCGAACGCATAAAGGGCTGTCTCGTTCTTGTTGTGCGTCAAATTTATATCGCCTGCAACATAACAGTTTGTAAGGTTCGGGTTGCATCTGTTATCCGAATACACATAACAGTTACCGAAAAACGCACCTACGCCGGTGTAGCCGTGTAATGTGACATTTCGTACATAACTGTTCTTTATATAGAATTTGTTATAGTTGTCGGCATTGCTATAGGTTTCATACATAACTGTACCAACAAGACCACCCATACCATAGTGGTTCATCTGGTTTGTCTTTGTCTTAAGTGTAACATCTGTTGCAAAACATCCGTCAATTGTTGCACCCGGGCTCATTACGCCGACAAGACCGCCATATGCACGGCATCTTGACTCTGCTGATTTTGACGGCTCGTTTGCATCGTAATCAATAGCACTGCCCACAGTTGTCTGTATGTCAACTTTGTTTACGCCAAGATTTTTAATCGTTGCATTTGCACCGATACCGCCGAAAAGTCCGGTTGCACTGCGTTCTGTTGTGCTCTTGACATTTTCAATAATGTGGTTGTTACCGTCAAATGTACCGTCAAATCTCATACCCCATCTTCCGATAGGTGTCCATTCCTTCTCATTAAGGTCAATATCTGTAATAAGCTTGAAATGCTTATTTGTATACGCGTGATAAATCGTAGAAATCTCCGAAACTGCAACCGGAATGGTCGTAGTTGTTGAAACTGCATCTGAAAGGACTTTTGCAAGACCTGCAAACTCCTGCGGTGATGTAATGAGATACGGGTCGCTCTTTGTACCTGAACCGGCAAAGCTTGTATCTATTGCACCGTCCCACGGCTCATCCGGAGCCGCCGTCGGTCCGGGAGTCGGTGTCGGCTCAACGCCCCATGTATTCTCCCACGCAAGAACAGGATATCCGTTGTTTACCGGGTTCCAAATGCTATCTGTGCTCCAGCCGTCAAGTTTTGAAAGCTTTGATACGATTGTTGCCTTGTCTGCATATTCTTCTGCTCCGTCTTTTGCAGTGTATGCATTTGCTGTTGTATAAACATTCGAGAATGAATAGTCACTACCGTAAATTGAACCTATATTAAATAATGCATCAATGCTGGTACTGCCGTTAACATTCTTCAATACAACGTCACCGCCGGCATAGCAGTTTGTGAGGCATGGTATGCTTCTGTGATCCCACGCAAAAACTCCCCAGCCACCGCCTAAAAATGCACCGACATTGGCATAACCCGTAAGGTCAACGTTCATTGTATAACAGTTCTTGAGATATACACGGTTTCCTTTATTGGTAGTGTCAGCATTTATTGCAAGATAGCCTGCCGTACCGTAAAATGCACCCATTGCTCTATGGCTCATATTGTTTGTTGTTGTTGCCATTTTTACGTTTCTGACAAAACAGTTCTCTACCATCGGCACTTCTGCTGTACCACCCGGACACATTGCACCGATAAATCCGCCAAGTGACTGAACTCGGTCCTCTCTTCTTGTCAGTGAATCTGCTACATAATCAGCAACAGTTCCGCCAACAGCGGTTACTACATCTATACCGTCAACGCCAAGGTCGAAAATTCGTGCATTTCTTCCTGTACCGCCGAAAAGACCCATTGCACTGTACTGTCTTCTCATATAGACGTTCTTAACAACATGCTCACCACCGTCAAAGATACCGTCGAATCTTAAGTTGAAACGACCGATAGGTGTCCATTCCTTGTTATCAAGGTCAATGTCAGTTGTAAGCTTGAAATACTTGCCCGTATAAGCAAAGTACATTCTTTCATTTAATGATGCTGAAACAAAAGCTGTGCTTGTTTCGTCAGCATCAAAAATTGTCTTTGCAAGACCTGCAAGCTCGGCAGCTGATGTTATCTGATACGGGTCAGCTTCAGTACCTGTACCTGCCCACACAGTGTCAAGTGTAGTTCCGTCCCATTTGCTTACGGTATCCTCCTCTCCTGCAGCAAAAATGCTTACCGGCATTACCGATACAGCTATTGCCATACTAAGAAGTAAACTGATAAATTTTCTCATAATCTTTTCCTCCCTGTGTTACATATTGTTAAGCAGTTTTTCGATTTCCGTACACATAAGTACGAATGGACTTATTCCGTGAAGGTCATTTTTCATTGTCGATTTCTTTTCGATATAATCTCCTACGGCAAGAACACCTTCACATATATCTTTAAGAATTATTTCTTCATTTTCGCCGTATTCAATGGTATCTATAATTCCGCTGTAGCCACGCATTGCGACTGTTGCATATTCCTTATCAATAATTCCCATATTGATTGCCTTTGCATATGAATAGACAAACATACCCGAGCAAGAATTTTCAAGCCAGTTTTCTTTTATATCGCCCTTATCCACAATCTGATACCATCTTCCGCTTTCGTCCTGATATTTTGCAATTGCATCAAGTGTCTTTTTTGCAATATCACAAAGTCTGCCATAGTCCTTATGATTTTCAGGCAGATAATCAAGCATATCAAGCATGCCCATTATGTAATAGCCAATTCCTCTGCCCCAGTGCTCGCCCGACAGACCGGTTAGCGGGTCTGCCCATTCTGCACGATCATCCCATGCGTGATACAAAAGCCCTGTTTCGGGGTTGAGCATTTTTTCATACATTGCAATCGGCTGATGGGTTATGCACTCATACCATTCCGAATCTCTGCCGGCAGTTCTGCCCCACATACACGCCGTAGGACAAAGCATATATACACTGTTAAGGCATATTCCATGATTTAAATGATACAAATCATGAAGGTATATACCGTCACAAGCCGTTTCCCATTCGCCGAAATGTTTCATATTTTTTTCAACTATTTTTTTATAGCTTTCCGTTCCGGTCTCTTCATACATTGCCATAAAAATCCGTAACGGCTGATATCCATCAAGCGACCTGGGAATACCAGTTGACGGATGCTTTTTGTATTTCCTTATTTCACCATTTCCTGCATCAACAAAGTCAAGCCATTCATTTATGTAGTTGAAATACTTTTTCTTCTGACATAATTTATATACCTTATACATCCCAAGAAGGAATATTCCCTGACTATATGAATACCGCGTTACCCATTCCATATCAGCAACCGGCGGAAGCCGTGTCGGGTCATGATCAAACATAATCGAATCACACGCTTTTCTCGCATAATCCAATGGCCTTAAATCGTGTCGTTTTACAATTTCCTTAAACTGTTCATATGTTCTTTCCGAACGTTGTTTATACTTACCCGGCGACATTCCCGTGTCCTTTTCAAAAACGCGGTAGAATGTACGCATTGAATATCCGCATTCGTACGCCACCTTACCAAGCGGAACTCCGAGCTCTATCAGTTCTTTCGCCTTTTCAAGCCGTACCTTTTGCAGATACTCAATCGGGTTTATGCCATAAACTTCTTTAAATGCCCTGTTTATATACACAGCGGAAAATCCTACGAGGCCTGTAAAAAGATTCATAGAAACAGTCCAGTCACTGTAGTTTTTATCAATGTAGTCTTTTATTGTTAAAACAAAGCTTTTACTGTCCTTTGTCACAGGATTTCCCCCTTTCGTTTATGCACTTTAACGAACACTTTCCAATTTATTTCATTATACCATAAAAATGCCGAAAATGCAATTGCCAAATTCTAAACACTTTTCCTTTTTCTTCACGTTTTAAGACGTTTTAAAGCACAAAAATACGGCGGAAAATTCCGCCGTATTTTATAGTTGTTTTTATTACTGTACTGTTGTGCTGTAAACAAGTGCGAGCGGCGAAACACCGTCAAGTGAGTTCCATACGAACACCTTCACTGTGTCACCTGTTACAACTGCCATATCGTCTATGTCAATTACGCCATTTACTGCCGTTGCAGTTACTGCACTCTTGAAACGGTTACCTGAACCGTAAACTGCAACTACAACTGTACCTGAAACTGCACTGTCGTTCTGAACAACTGTAGCATCTGTTACAAATCCGTCTGCAACTGTTACACCTGCACCCTTAAATGATGAGAGCGGGTCACTTTCTGTTGTCCACCACTTCTCCCAGCCAAGAACAGGATATCCGCCGTTAGTCGGATTCTCAACTCTGTCAAGGTTCCATGTGTTGTCACCTGTTATGAGTGCTTTTGCAATATCATTTACTGTAGCACCGTAAGTCGGAGCCACGGTTGTAGCAACAACATCTTTCCAGTCAGTTGCTGTTGTATAACAGTTTGTAACGAACGCTCCTTCATCGGCTGATATATTATCGTTCGCATAAAAGAAATCATGAACTTCTTCTGTGTTACCATCAGTTGCACAACTAGCCAAAGTAACATCAGCAGAATAGCAATTTGTGAAGCACGGATTAACTCGTGTTCTTCCGCTATTACCGTCGTTTACAAACAACGAACCAATGAAGGAACTTACTGCCGTATATCCCTGAAGGTCAACATCCTCAACGTAACAATTCTTAATATACAAATTATTATTCGGGTTGGTTGTATCCGCACTTCTGGTTACATAATATGACTGTCCTATAAGTCCACCCATACCATAAGAATTCATGTTATTACCAAGAGGCTGTTTGATTGTTACATTTCTCGCATAGCAGTTTTCAAACATCGGCTTTTCTGCTGTTCCTCCGGGCATTGATGCACCCACAAGAGAACCCAAGCCACGACAACGTGCCTGTACGGTCTGAGATGCATCTCCTTCTGCATCATAATCTAATGCTGTATTAGATTGAACTGTGACCTGAATATTAACATCCTCAACACCAATGTCACTTATTCGTGCATTTCTTCCTGTACCGCCGAAAAGACCTACGGTTGTATACTGTTTTGTTATATAAATACCCTTTACAACGTGATTATTACCGTCAAAGTTACCGTCAAATCTCATACCAAATCTTCCGATAGGTAACCACTCATTTCCGGCAAGATTAATATCCGTCATAAGCTTGAAATATTTGTTTGTGTACGCAAAATATACGCCGGTCTTAAGCGAAGCTGCCACCGGAACTGCGGGATTCTCAGCAGTTATATCGCTCACTCTTGCGCCATACACTTTACTTGCAAGACCTGCAAGTTCTGCAGCTGATGTGATAAGGTACGGCTTTTCTGGAGTACCCTCACCGTCCCACACTGTGTCAACATCTGTAGGTCCGCCCCATGTGCTTTCCCATGTGTTCTCCCATACAAGAACCGGATAACCGTTGTTTATGGGAGCTTTTTCATTATCTACACTCCAGCCATCAACTGTTGTGAAATATTCAGCTATTTCTGTCGCAGTTCTTACTAAATCATGGTCCTTTTTGTATCTGTTCTGACTGGCTGTGTTTGTATAAAAAGCTTTAGTTGTAAAGCAGTTATTCCACTTGTCATAAGCATTGGAATCACTGTCGGCAAAACCCCAACTAAAATCGCCGGCTGCGTTTGTGGCATAGCAATTGGTGGATACTAATGCCACACCATGATCAAAACCACTTGAACCCATTTTTGAAGAACCGTAAACTACACCTGTTCTTCCGCAATTACCGCTGATAGTAGCACCGTTAACATAGCAGTTAGTCATTGTCATCGGTGTTGTTGCGAGACCGCTTGATATAGCACTATATGGACCACCAAGAAGTCCGCCTGCATTCCTTGCTGCGCTTCCTGTGTTCTTTATAGTTATATCCTTCGCATAACACCCTGTGATGCTTCCGCCACCAAAAACACCTACCAATGCTCCTACACCAAAGATACGGTCATTCGTTATTGTTTCTTGAACGCCATCGGTGTTTTTATCCGAAAGATATGTTATCTCAAAATATGATTCATCCTTTCCCTCTGCCGGATAATCTGCAACAACAAGACCGCCATTAAATGTGAAATTTGCTTTCTCAATACCAATATTCGATATTGAAACGTTTGTTCCTGTTCCACCAAACAAACCCAAGCCATAATAATTAGCAGTTGTCTTAAGATTCTTAACAATATGACCATCACCTTCAAAGTTACCGTCAAACCTCATACCAACACGGCCAATCGGCAACCATTCCTTACCGCCAAGGTCAATATCGGTTGTAAGCTTGAAGTACTTGCCTGTGTACAGTTCATGAACACCTTTTGTTCCTACTTCAACTGCACCGGCGGTTGTTGAATCAGCATTATACACTGTCTTTGCCAAACCTGCAAGCTCTGCAGCTGATGTGATTAGGTACGGTTTCGCCTGTGTACCCTCACCGTCCCACACTGTGTCAGCTGTTCCGTCCCATACTGATGCATCAGCTGATACATTCATCGGAACAACCACTGTTGAAATGAGCATCGCCAATGTGATAAGTAAGCTAAATACTTTTTTCATTTTTTTGTTCTCCTTTTCTTTTTATTTGCAGTCCATATCCCTTGCACATATGATACCGCATATGCACAAGGATATTTACCGCATTTTAAAGAATCATACGTCTATATTAGTATTATACCACTGAACGAGCAAAAAATCAATTGCCAAAATCGAAACAAAAAAAGACGGAGTATCTGACTCCGCCCTATGCTGATATACTACAGTTTTATGTTTTGGACCGTTTCTGGTTCATTGTCTTCTTTATATACTCTGTCGGTGTCATTCCCATCTGCTCCTTATACGCATAGTTGAATGTTCGCACGCTCTGGAAACCGCTGTCGAGTGCCGCCTCGGTTATACTCTGTCCCTCAACCATAAGGCGGTTGGCGTTCTTGATGCGTATACCGTTTATGTACTCATTGAGTCCCATACCGGTATATTTTTCAAATACTTTTGTTATGCGTGTTTTGGGTATATAAAGCTGTGATGCTATTATTTTTATGTTTATTCCCTCTCTGAAATGCTCGTTTACATACCCGGTTATTTTATAGAAGTCCTTACGGTCTTTTTTTGAAGATGCATAGTCAGCTTCGTCTGCGAAATGACGCATCAGAAGCATATACAAAGTCACCGTCAGAAACTGCATATACGGGTTCTGGGATGCTTTTTCTGCACGTTGTTCTTCGGTAATAAGTTCAAGCAAATTGTTTACAGCTTTATTAAGACCGGGGATTTTTTCCATTTCAGCAACCGTTATATGAGTCTTAAGTGGTTTTATGGGCGTATCAAGATGCATAAGTATTTTAAACGGGAACTGCAGAATCCGTATGTCGGTATCGTCGTGGTCAACCATAAAAACGTGTACTGCCTGCTCTTTTATAACTATAATGTCGCCCGGGCCTGCTTCTACCATTTTACCGTCAACAAGAAAACGTGAGGGTTTGTTTATCGGCTGACATATTTCTACTTTTTCATGCCAGTGAAACGACGACTCGTGTGCTTTGTTGTGTGAAATACTTACACTCAATTCGACTTTACTTATTTCCTTAATTATATCCATTAAAAAACCCTCCTTTCTCATTTGTTTATATGATATCACTTTTTTCACCTTTTGTAAATAGATTTTTGAATTTGATGTTTTTTTGCCACAAATCGTTATTTTTTTGCTTGAATTAACGGTATTAACGTGATATTCTTACTATAGATAGAGATATCAATCCATAAAATAAAGGAGTGTTAATTATGGTAAACAAAGTTAACTTTTTAGGTCATGAAGTATCAAGACTTATCGGCGGCGATAACCCCATCACAGGTCATTCATATATAGAAGATAAAGTTACCGGTAAGGATATGAAAAAATATTACACGGCAGAAAACGTAAAAAAATCATTTAAAAGACTTTACGAGCTTGGCATAAACACAATGTGCCCGCTTTCTGATCCGTATGTTGTACGTCTTTTGCAGGAGTATCAGGAAGAAACAGGTAATGGTATGCAGTGCATATGGCAGCCGTGGACACCGCTTGGTATGTATGAGGGCGTTGCATGGATTCCGAAGGATCTTAAAACTATCGCTACATATCATCAGGGTACAACTACTGACTTTCTCCGTGAAACGGGCGATTATGAGACAATAAAGGAAAACATCAAGAAAATGAAAGAACTTGGCGTGCCTGTAGGTCTTGGAACTCACTATCCCGATATGATTGAGCGTGCCGAGGAAGAGGACTGGGGCGCAGACTTCTATATGGCTTGTCTTCACAATGCACGTCGTGGCAGAGAGGGAGAGCAGAGCGGATTTATAACAGGCAAAACAAAACAGGGATTGAAATTCCATCCGGCAGACCGTCCGATTATGCTCAATACAATCAGACAGCTAGATAAGCCGGTAATAGCGTTCAAGATTTTTGCAGGCGGACAGTATTTCACAGGTATGGACGAAGCACAAATCAGAGTAGCTATAAAGGATATATATGAGGAAGTATTCTCAGCTCTTAAGCCGAATGACATCGCTGCAATGGGTTATTTCCAGAGAGACAAGGACGAAATTGCCCAAAACGTTGAAATCTACAATGAGTGGATGGCAGAAAAGGCTGACTGATTCATAAAAGCCATAAAAAATTGACTTGGAAATTTCCAAGTCAATTTTTGTTGCGTTCCGGAACTTTTTATCCGATTGCACCGACACTGGTTACCGGAGCGTCCGAATCAAGTGCCGCCCAGATGTGTTCTGCAAGTCCGAACATAAATCTGATTCTCTTTAAGTACAGGAAGTACTCAAAGTAGAGTGCATACTCATGCTCACGTCTTGCAAGATAATCAATTATTTCCTTTGCTTTGTCCTGAGCCGTTGCTATATCGCCGGCAGAGCCTAATACGAGTGCCTCTGCGAGCATCTTACAGTGGTCAAAATGGATATCTAAAAGCTCCCATGATTTTCTCTGACAACCGTCTGTCTCTTTAAGGTTTTTCTCAAGCAATGGCTTGAACTCTGCTAAAACACCCTCGATTTTTCTGAAGCTTGCGTTTGCCTCAGGGTTATTCATCCATTTGAGATGTGCCTTTAATTTGATGTCAGTATATTCCTGTGCCGCCGCAGATACTCCGATATCTGATAATAAATCAGGCTGGAATAAATCTGACAGAGTTTTCAAATACGCCTTTACCTTCATACCGTCAGCACCGAATGCCGCCATAAAATAATCGTCCTTTAGTGCTTCAAGGTCAATGCTCTTGTCAAACAAAGCCATTCCGCAGGCATATGTAGGAAGACCTGTGGGCATATAGATTCTTGATGTTGCACAGTTCATTAGACCCTTTGAGTTATTGACAGCAATATTCTTAACGTCGTTTACGATTCTGTTTGTTATGAGGTCGTGACCCATATCATCAAAATGCTCTGAATACAGATGATAGTCATAGAAGAGAATATCACCCTTGAACATCTTTCTCCATGCATTCTGACATCTCATAATCGGAGCAAATTCTTCAACCATCATTAAGTTGTCCGATTCTGTGACTTTAGTCGCATATCCGCCCGCCTGCGTATCCTCGACTGTTCTGAATACTGCGGTCTCCATAACAAATCTGTCCGGATTATTAAAGGTTTCTGTCTCCGGCGGGATTAGTGTGTCGTTATACAGACAGAATACGATTTTTGTATCAATATTTCTTTCGGTCAATACTCTGTCAACGTCATTTAAGAGCATTACATAAAGGTCTGTGATACTTTGTTTTTTACAGTTTTCACACTGGCACAGGTTCTCTGTCATATCTGCAAGATACATATGCAAAAAATCAATATCAGGCTTTTCTGTCAGATAATCAGCCATATAGTTTGCGATTTTTTCACGTACCTCCGGGTTTGAATAGCACAGATTTACATATTTGAGTTTAGATGTAATCTCACGCTTTCCGTTTACAAGTGCAATATGGCTCTTTAGCGGTTCTTCTATCTTTCTGATATCATCATCACGATAGATGCCATATGGCGGGAACATATATCCATGTCCGTAATCGTGGAATAAAAGTCCGTACTTTTTAATGTTTTTCTCAACGATACGGGTAAGGCCTTCTTCCTCTTCCCATGTAAGCGGTTTCGGCTCCATATACTTGTTTCCGATATGATTATACCATCTCTCAAGCATAAATGTGGGGGTCAGTCCCTGAATCATATATCCGTTATAGCCGGCTTTAGGCAACCACTTCAAGCGCTCGTCGATCATTTCATAGCTCAATGAACCCTCAATACAGTCACCACGGTAACGACAATCTGCCTTTTTTCTGCAACTGTAATCAAATGCAGTCATATCCTTTTTCGGTATGAATTCGCCGTCTTTGCCGGGACGAAGGAAACGACATCCTGCCGCATAAAGATAGTCATAGATACCATACAGGATACTTCTTATATTGCTTCCTGCAATATAGCCCTTGAGGCCTTTTACGTTAATCTCGAAAGCATCGTCGAATTTTTTGTTTTCAATATCATCGGCGTTTATTCCGAGTGTATCAAAAGTTGCAAGAACAATGCCGTCCTCTGCAGGATTTTCATATTTTACAACAGCTTCAACACCACACATTTCTTTTATGTACTTCTTCAGCTCGTCTGTTGCATAATTGGCGGTAACTCCGTCTTCTAACTGGTAAATAATCATTTTTATTCCCCCTTTTTTAATTACATTATACTTTATTGACTTTAATAAGACAAGAAAATAAAGCACCTCTTTCGGAAATTTTGGTGTTTTTTCGAAGAAATGCTGAAAAAACACACATTTTTTCCACAAACAGTATCTTTTTTGCTTGCTTTTACCCCCAAGCAGTGATATTATTAGAAAAAATGAAAGGGATTGATATTGTATGTTAAACATCGGAATAATAGGAGCAGGACATATTTCAACGCAGCACATAGAAGCCTATAACAGCATTGACGGCTGCAAGGTTAAGGCAATTTCAGATCTTAACGAAGACCTTGCCAATGAAAGAGCTGAAAAGTACGGCATATGCGATATTTACACCGATTATAAAGAACTTTTAAAAGATGAAAGCATTGACGCTGTAAGCATTGCGACACCAACTTTTACACACAAGGCTATTGTTATTGACGCCCTCTGTGCGGGTAAAAACGTTTTATGCGAAAAGCCCCCTGCATTAAACGCCCGCGAGGTGCAGGAATGTAACGATGCAGCCAAAAAAACCGGCAAACTTCTTATGTATGGGCTTGTCTGTCGTTTCAGAACACAAAGTGAATATCTTAAAAAGCTTATTGATGAGGGAAGGATGGGAAGCTTTGTAAATGCTGAATGTACAAGGGTTTCACAGCTGAGTTCGGCAATGGGTTGGCTTTCAAACCGCGAAAAAGGCGGCGGCACGTTACGGGATGAATGTATACACGAGATTGATTCGACCTTGTGGTTTATGGGTTATCCAAAGCCGAAAACCGTTGTTGCAACAGAAAGCTTTGCCAACAGCGAAGTTGCCGAAAAACTACAGCATCAGTCGTGGCAGACATACCATAAAATTGACTGCAAAAGAGATGTCGAGAGCGTTATAGACGGATATGTTGTACTTGACAACGGTGTTGGCATGCACGTAAAAGCCGCATCAGTTTTAAATACTGTAGATGAGTCAAGAACTATTGAGGTTTGCGGCGAAAAGCTTGGTGCAAAAATTACGTTTGATGAAAACTACAAGATGGTTTTCAAGCTCATTGAGCTTGACGACACTGTTTTGGTCAAACAAACTCCGGCTCTCACAAGCGTCAGTCCGTTTACCAAAATGATAAATCACTTTATTGACTGTATTAAAAACGGTTCGGAATGTATCTGCAAACCCGATGAGGCAACCATTCTTATGCAGATTGTTGACGCATTGTACGAATCTGCAAAAACAGGAAAGCCTGTAATATTTGAATAAAAAAATTCCCGCAAGGGAATTTTTTTATAGTCCTAATTTTTCCTTAAGTATCTCTGATAAATGCTCTGAAACCACACGATGACCTTCTCTTGGCGGATGCACGGGGTCTCTGGGTATCCAGCCTGTACTGTCAACAAAAAGCACATCATCACCGCTCTTTTTGTTATACTCCTCTACCATTTCGCCCACTTCTTTCGGGTGAACGCCCATAAATGCACTCATCACAACAATCTTTGCCGACGGATTCAGCTCACGCACCAATGGCAAAAACTCCGAGTATGCCTTTATATACTCCTCCATTGTGTACCTTGCATCGTTTGCGCCATAATTTATCACGATTATATCGGGTATATCCTTTTCTATCGGATAGCCATTGAAATAGTACGGATATGATTTTGATGCCGGCGGTACACCGCCGTTTGCAGGCCGTACAAGTCCCAGACAGCCGTAGCCCATTATGTACGGACGCATATTAAGTGCTTTTGCTGTACGGTATGCATATGTCGCAGTCGCATCGTTTTCATATTCCATATTACGGTGGTTGCCGGGGTCGTCATCACCGTTCGTTGCACCGTATGCTGTTCTTTCGATATCTGTCCATGTTCCCTCGGTAATCGAGTCGCCCAAGAACTGTATTATCTTGCGGTTATCCTCGGGCAAAACGCCTTCTGCCTCGGCTTCTGCACCGATAAACTGAACTCTTGCCACAAGCGGTTCATACCAGCGCTGTAAATCCTCCATTGTGTTCTTGAAATACACCGTTACAACGTGGTTGCCCGCATCGGGAGTTTCTATACGCATATAGTGTGCTATTCTTGCGTCAATCTTCGCACCGCCGTCTACCTGTATGTAAAGATGCGGAAACGGCTCTGAATAACGCTCCATATCAAATCTTAAATCACACCATGTACCATTGAATGCAAGTTCAAAATATGCACCCGGTGCAGTTGTTATTGCAGAATCCTCTCTTTTTACCCATCTGCCGGTATATCGTACCGCAGGACTTAAATGGCTTATAATCATTTTATCTGTCTCCTTTTTTCTGCTTGTTTATTATCTTCATATACTCCGTAGGAGTTGTTCCCATTTCAGCTTTATAAGCGTTATTAAATGTTCTGACACACTGGAATCCGCTCTCGAGTGCCGCCTGTGTGACACTTACACCGTCCATTATAAGCTGATTTGCGTACTTAACACGCAATGAACGGATATATTCATTAAGTCCGATTCCCGAAAACTTTAAAAACAGCATTGTTGCATAGCTTCTTGAAATAAAAAGCTTCTGTCCGATTATGGTTGCGTTTATTTCTTCTTTGAAATGCTCATTTACATATTCTGTTATACGATAGAACTCTTTACGGTCACGTTTTGATGAGGTGTACGTTTCATCTTCTGCAAAATGCTTCATAAGAAGAATGTACATCGCTACCGTAAGATACTGGAAAAACATATTATCCGACGCATTTATTGCATTGCCTTCTTTGTCCATAAGCTCAAAAAGCTTGTTAAGCTTTTCACGCAGTCCCGGAATTGCGTCTATCTCTTCTGCCTTAATATGCGACCTTATTGCTTTGATTGCAATTTCACGGTTAAGCAGAATTTTTATGCGGAACTGAATTATGCGTACCCAAGTAAACTTTTCAAGCATAAAACGATGCACGGACTGGTCTTTTATTACAATAATATCACCGGGGTCCGCATCAATTATTTTACCGTCTACAAGAAATCTGCCGGGTTCATCAACAAGCTGAACAATCTCCATGTTTTCGTGCCAATGAAAATCCGAATCTGTCGGGTCTTTATACGTTAACTTTGAAACCATTTCATAATCTACGTGTTCTCTTTTTATTTCCATATGCCCGTGCCCCCTTCCTGTAAACTTTTACTACTATAATTATATAAAATTACAACACTGTTGTCAATCATTTTTCACTTTTATAATAACGTATTTTGGGCTTATCGTAAATAGTTTTTGAAAAAATATGTCATATTTGCCGGATTTCATAACATTTTTTCTTGTGTAACGCAGTTAAAACTGTTATTCTTATTATAGGGAGGAATCCCGAAATCAACATTTAAGGAGGCAATTTTATGAATACAGTAGATTTTTTTGGACATAAGGTGTCAAAGCTTATCGTGGGCGATAACTCAATGACAGGTCATTCATATATAGAGGATATCGCACCCGGTGCTGATATGAAGAAGTATTACACAGCAGAAAACATCAAGGCTGCACTCAAAAAGATTCAGGCAAGCGGAATTAACACAATGGTTCCCCTTGCACACCCGTACATGACTCGTGTTTTTGAGGAGTTTCAGTATGATGGCGGCGAAATGCAGTTCATCTGGCAGCCGTGGGTCAATACTGATAAAATGACTGACAGTATTAGAGACCTTCCAAAATCACTTAATACTATCGCTACATACCATCAGGGTACAACAACAGACTACCACTATGAAAGAGAAGAGTACGATATAATAAAGGACAATATCAAAGCTTTGAAAGAGTTTGGTATTCCTGTAGGTATCGGAACTCATCTTCCTGAAGTTATTGAGCGTGCCGAGGAAGAGGACTGGGGTGCAGATTTCTATATGGCTTGTATGCAGAACGCACGCCGTGGCAGACGTGGTGAGCAGAGCGGTTTTATCACAGGTAAAACAAAGGCTCATATCAGATTCTATCCCGAAGACCGTCCGATAATGCTCGAAACACTTAAAAAGGTTGAAAAGCCGATTATCGCGTTCAAGATTTTTGCAGGTGGACAGATGTTCACAGGCAAGGCCGAAGAAGAGGTTAACGGACTGCTTAAGGGCGTTTATGAGGAAGTATTCTCAGCACTTAAGCCGAACGACATCGCTGCAATGGGCGTATTCCAGAGAGATAACGACCAGATTACGCAGAACGTTAAGATGTACGAAGAGTGGTACGCAGAAAAGAACAAATAAACCCTTGAAGATGTCGCAAATAGCGGCATCTTCTTTTATTTTCTAAAATTTTTTAAAAAACTATTGACAAACGGAATAAATGGGTGTAGAATGTATTACAATAAATCACGAAGGAGGCGTAGTCATGATGTTTAAGAAGTACTTTTATTACTTTTATTATTTTGTTAAGGACTGCCCGACTTTTGTGAATTCAGCGGTATAATTTTTGTATACCACAAATCAAAAAAACGGACAGTCCGCATTCGTTGTGCTTTTTACAATGAAATGTGGATTTTTTATTTATTATGAAAAATAATTTGCAAAATGAAGAAAGATGAGGTAAAATAAAATGCAGATGAACTTCCACAGAAAGCTCCCTATTCCGCAGGAGGTAAAAAAAGAATTTGCTCTTACGGAGCGTATGGAGCAGATAAAAGCCGAACGTGACGAAAATATCAAAGCTGTTTTTGAGGGAAAGCTTGATAAGTTTTTGCTTATTATAGGTCCGTGCTCTGCTGACCACAGCGAGCCCGTTCTTGAATACATCTCAAGGCTTCGCAAGGTTGAGGAGCAGGTTTCGGATAAAATCATAATCATTCCGAGAATTTATACAAATAAACCGAGAACAACAGGACAGGGCTATAAAGGAATGTTACATCAACCCGACCCCGACCAGAAGCCTGATATGTACAAAGGAATTGTTGCTATACGTGAGCTTCACTTATCGGCACTGCGTGATTATGATTTTACTTGTGCAGACGAAATGCTTTATCCTGAAAACTACCGTTATCTTTCAGACCTGCTCTCATATGTAGCAGTAGGCGCACGTTCTGTTGAAAACCAACAGCACCGCTTAACAGCAAGCGGTCTTGAAGCTCCTGTCGGAATGAAAAACCCGACGGGCGGTGATCTCGGCGTTATGATGAACTCAATCGTTGCCGCACAGGGAAGCCACACCTTCCTCTACCGTGGCTGGGAGGTTACAAGCGAGGGTAACCCCTATGCTCACGCAATACTCCGTGGTTACATCGACTATGCAGGCAGAAATGTTTCAAACTACCACTACGAAGACCTTGTGAGAGTAAAAGAGCTTTACGATAAATCAAATCTCGTTAACCCGTCAGTTATTGTTGACACAAACCATAATAACTCGGGCAAGCAGTATCTTGAACAGATTCGTATAGCTAAAGACATTGTCCACAGCCGTAACCAGAATGCTGACATAAAGGACCTTGTTAAAGGTCTGATGATTGAAAGCTATATCGAGGACGGTGCACAGAGCGTTGGCGAGCACGTTTTCGGAAAGTCTATCACTGACCCGTGCCTTGGCTGGGAAAAGACAGAAGAACTTATTTTTGATATAGCTGATAAGCTATAATTGAGGTGTTAATAATGATACGATTCGCACAGGAAAAGGATATTCCAAAAATCGGTGACCTGCTTTCACAGGTTGATATGGTCCATCATCTCGGCAGACCCGATATATTTAAAATCGGAAGAAAATATTCCGATGACGAGCTGAAAATCCTTTTAAAAGACAGTAACAGACCGATTCTTGTCGCAACGGATGAAAATGATGCGGTTATGGGATATTGCTTCTGTGTTTTCCAACAGCATACCGATAATTCGGTGCTTACGGACATAAAAACGCTTTACATTGACGATTTATGCGTTGACGAAAATTTACGTGGCAAGCATATAGGAAAAGAACTTTATAACGCTGCCGTAGAATTTGCAAAGCAAAACGGATGCTATAACCTGACTTTAAACGTCTGGAGCTGTAACAAATCAGCACTTAAATTTTACGAATCGTGCGGTCTTGTGCCGCAGAAAATCGGTATGGAACTCATACTGTAATTGGAGGAACACAGATGAACGAACTTCAAAAAGCAAGAGAGATAATAAACAGAGTTGACCGTGAAATGGCGAGCCTTTTCGTGGAGAGAATGGATGCGGTAAAGCTTGTTACACAGTATAAAAAAGAGAACGGTATCCCCGTAGACGATTTCGGCAGAGAGGTTGAAATTATCAAAAAGAATTCCGAGCTCATCAAAAACGACGAATATAGAGCATATTATGTAAACTTCCTCAAAAACAACATCAAGCTTTCAAAGGATATGCAACATAAAATGCTTGAGGGAATGAAGGTCGGATACAGCGGTGTTACAGGTGCATTTGCCAACATCGTAGCAGAAAAGATTTTCCCCGATGCACAGTGCGTGCCTTATCAGGATTTTAAAACCGCCTATAAAGCGTGCGAAGACGGCGAGTGCGACTGTGTTGTTCTGCCGATTGAAAACAGCTATAACGGCGATGTAGGTAACGTTCTTGACCTTGCATTTTTCGGCTCGCTTTATATAAACGGTGTGTATGAGGCAGAAATCATACAAAATCTTCTCGGTGTTAAGGGTGCATCGGTTGAAGATGTAAAAAAAGTTATCAGCCATCCGCAGGCACTGGGACAGTGTGCTGAATTTATAGAAAAGCACGACTTTATTACAGAGGATGCCGTAAACACGGCAGTTGCGGCAAAATCGGTTGCACTATCAGAAGATAAGACGGTGGCGGCAATAGGCAGTGTTGAGGCGGCAGAAAAGTTCGGACTTTCGGTGCTTGCATCGCATATAAACGAAAGCAATGCAAATACCACACGCTTTGCCGTGTTCTCACGTTCAGCCAAATCCCCTGCACCCACAGACGAAAGATTTATTATGCTCTTTACGGTTAAGAACGCGGCAGGCTCTTTGGGTACTGCAATTTCCGTAATTGGACAGCACGGATTCAACCTCCGTGCACTCAAAAGCCGTCCTACAAAAGAGCTTGTATGGGATTATTTCTTCTATGCCGAGGGTGAGGGCGACATAAACAGCCCCTACGGCAAGGCTATGCTTAAAGAACTCGAAAAATGCTGTGCTCACTTAAAAATCGTGGGTTCTTACGAAAAAGAAATTCATATCTGATGAGGGAAAAGAAAAATGATTATTCCTGTAAAAACACAGAACGGTACATATAACATATACCTTAAAAGAGGTGCACTGAAAAATGCCGGTGAATATATTGACCTTGACAGAAAGGTTTTGATTGTCACCGACACGGGCGTTCCGAAAGAATATGCCCAAACGGTTGCCGATAAATGCAAGGATGCAGTTATAATAACCGTAGACGAGGGCGAGAGGTCAAAAAATATTGATACATTCAAATATCTTCTTGAGTGTATGGTAAAGAACAATTTCACCAGAACCGACTGCGTGGTTGCCGTGGGCGGAGGTGTTATCGGCGACCTTTCGGGGTTTGTTGCCTCCTGCTATATGCGTGGTGTTGATTTTTATAATATCCCCACCACCGTCCTTTCACAGGTGGATTCATCAATCGGCGGAAAGACCGCAATTGATTTTTCAGGTATAAAAAATATTGTTGGTGCATTCTATCCGCCAAAGGCTGTTATAATTGATGCAGACACGCTTGAAACATTGCCCCAACGTCAGATTTCAAACGGATTTGCAGAGTCGGTGAAAATGGCACTCACAAGCGACGCTAAACTGTTTGACATTTTTGAAAATGGTGACATTTACGAAAATATTGACACTATTATTGAACGCTCACTCTATATAAAGAAATATGTGGTTGAGGAAGACGAAAAAGAATCGGGGCTTCGGAAAATTCTGAATTTCGGACACACTTTAGCTCACGCAGTTGAATCGGTAAACGACCTTGAAAAATACTATCACGGCGAATGTGTGGCTATCGGAATGTTGCCGATGTGTGATCAGAGTGTGCAAAAAAGGCTTGTTCCGGTTTTAAAAAAGCTTGGCTTGCCGACAGAATGTGAATACAATGCAGATGAGCTTTTGGATATATGCCGTCACGATAAAAAAGCATCGGGTGACGATATAACGGTTGTATATGTCCCCGAAACCGGAAGCTTTGAGCTACGGAAAATGCCGTTTACTGAATTTGAAAAAATGGTCAGGGAGGTACTTGACAAATGAAAAATGTTTTTGGAAACAACGTGAGTATTACGATTTTCGGTGAAAGCCACGGGCCCGCTATAGGCATTGTCATTGACGGGCTTGCACCGGGACTTACTGTTGATACGGATTATATAAATAAGCTTCTTTCGCTCAGACGACCGTCGGGAGCAATATCCACATCAAGGCAGGAGCAAGACGAATTCGTTATAGAAAGCGGTGTTTTTGAGGGAAAGACAACAGGAACGCCATTGTGCATACTTATCCCCAATAACGATACAAAATCAAAGGATTATTCCGAGACTCGTATGCTTGCAAGACCGTCACACGCAGACTTTACCGCTAACTGCAAATATCACGGATTCGAGGACTTTCGTGGTGGCGGACATTTCAGCGGACGAATTACTGCCGCACTCGTTGCCGCAGGCGGTATTGTTATGCCGACACTTAATAAAAAAGGCATCAGAATCGGAACACATATAAAGAAATGTGCAGGAATATCAGATATTGATTTTTCCGATGCAATGGAAAGCGAAATTGACAGTCTTTACGATAAAGATTTTGCCGTGCTTGACGATACGGTTAAAGAAAAGATGACAGAGGCTATACTGACTGCAAAAAAAGACGGCAACAGCGTCGGCGGTGTTTTGGAAACTGCCATAACAGGACTTGATGCCGGACTTGGCGAGCCGATGTTTGATTCAATTGAAAGCGTGCTTTCCCACGCACTGTTCTCAATACCCGCTATTAAGGGCGTTGAATTTGGTGCAGGATTTGCGATTGCCGATATGATGGGCAAAGAGGCAAATGATGCTTTCTGTAACGACAACGGCAAAATATGCACTACCACCAACAATGCAGGCGGAATTAACGGCGGTATCACAAACGGTATGCCCGTTATTTTCAGATGCGCTGTCCGTCCTACCCCGACATTGGGAACTGAGCAGGATACAGTGAATATAGAAACAGGCGAAAATGTTGTTTTACAGTCAAAAGGACGGCACGACCCATGCATAGTTCACAGAGCACGGATAGTTGTTGACTGCGTAACCGCACTTGCATTATGCGATATTCTTGCAGGCAGATACGGCACAGACTGGCTCGGAGAATAATCTATGAAAGTTACTATAGAAAAATCAACAGCATCGGGCAAGGTTTCTGCTCCGCCGTCTAAAAGTATGGCACACCGACTGCTCATCTGCGGTGCTTTATCGGAAAACTCCGTTATTTTGAATCTGTCCGAATCAAAGGATATAACTGCAACGGTTGAGTGCCTGAATAATATGGGTGCAAAGGTTGAGTTTGACGGTGATACTGTAAAAATCGGCGGTATGATACCCCAAAGCATAAACGGCAAAGCTGAGCTTTTTTGTAACGAAAGTGGCAGCACACTGCGGTTTCTGCTTCCGCTTTGTATGATGTCAGATGAAAAAATCACATTAACAGGCAGTGCACGGCTTTTTGAAAGACCACTTTCTGCCTATGAAGAAATTTGCAGAGAACAGGGTATTGAATTTGAAAAAAATGCAAATTCCGTGACCGTTTGCGGTAAGCTTAAAGCAGGTGATTTTACTGTTGCAGGTAATATTTCAAGCCAGTTTATTACGGGATTATTGTTCGTTCTGCCACTGCTTAACGGCGAGAGTACACTGACGGTTACAGGCGATTTTCAAAGTGCGTCGTATGTTGACCTCACACTTGATGCTATCAGTTGCTTTGGTGTTGACATTGTTCGCAAAAATAATGTTTTTTATATAAAAGGTAATCAGAAATACCAAAACAGAACTGTATGTGTTGAGGGCGATTATTCAAACGCGGCATTTCTTGATGCGTTTAATCTTTTAGACGGAATCGTTTCGGTATCCGGTCTGAAAAATGACAGCCTGCAGGGCGACAGAGTTTATTCTGATATGTTCAAGGGACTCTCAAACGGAGAGAAAAGCTTTGATTTATCGGATTGTCCCGACCTTGCACCTGTTATGTTTGCTATGGCGGCATATATGGGCGGTGCAACATTTACCGGCACGGCACGGCTTAAGATTAAAGAAAGCGACCGTGCATCAGCAATGGCAGAGGAGCTTTCAAAGTTTGGAATAAAGGTTACGGTTGGCGAAAACTCCGTTACCGTTCACAACGGAACTCTCCAAAAACCCGACTGTGTGCTTTACTCTCATAACGACCACAGAATTGTTATGGCACTGTCGCTTTTATGCTCTGTAACCGGCGGTGAAATTGACGGCGCAGAAGCAGTAGCAAAAAGCTATCCGGATTTCTTTGAACGAATTTCGGAGCTGGGAATAAAAATAAAGGACTGATAAAAATGAAAATAGATAAAGATAAGAAATTTCTTATTGTCGGACTTGGTCTTCTTGGCGGAAGTTATGCAATGGCGCTTAAGAAAAAAGGCTTTTATGTTACGGCAATAACAAAGGAGCAAAGTGACATTGACTATGCACTCTCCGAAAATCTGATTGACAAGGGCAGTACAGAGGTTAGCGAGGAGCTTATCGCCGAGGCAGATATTATTGTTTTCGCACTTTATCCGCACACTTTTGTTCAGTGGATAAAGGATTACGGAAATCTCATAAAGGAAGGGACTGTTATTACAGATGTAACAGGCGTAAAAGGATGCATCGTTTATGAAATACAGTCGCTATTAAAGCCCGGTGTAGAGTTCATTTCTGCACACCCGATGGCAGGACGTGAAGTGAGCGGTGTAAAAAACTCTGACGATTCAATATTTAAAGATGCTAACTATATCGTTGTGCCGACGGATAAAAACACGTTCGGTGCAATAGAAACCTGCAAGGAGCTCGGTGAAATACTTGGTTTTGCACGTATTTCTGTGCTTAACCCGGAAAAGCACGATGAAATGATTGCATTTTTGTCACAGCTTACTCACTGTATCGCTGTATCTCTGATGTGTGCAAACGATAATCCGGGGCTTGTGCTTTATACAGGCGATTCGTTCCGTGACCTTACACGTATTGCACGCATAAACGACGAAATGTGGAGTGAGCTTTTCCTTTCTAACCGTGATGCACTGTTAAAGGAAATGGAGAAATACAAACGCACCTTTGACAGACTGTATGAGTGCGTTAAAAACAATGACGCAGAAGAAATGCGCAGTATGATGCGGATTTCCACAGAGCGCAGGAATGAGTTCAATAAAAAAGCATAATCAAAACGGTGCAAGGTTAAACCTGCACCGTTTATTTTATACTCTTTTGATATTCTGTCGGAGTTATTCCCATATGCGATTTATAAACACTGTTAAATGTTCTCACGCTTTGGAATCCGCTTTCGAGCGCCGCCTCGGTTACCGTATGTCCCGTTAAGAGCGCCTGATTGGCTTTTTTGATACGCAAATCCGTTACATATTCGCCTATTCTCATTCCTGAATATTTCATAAACAGCCTCGTTATGCGGCTGCGCGAAAGAAACAACGCCCCTGCAATCGACTGAATGCTTATATCCTCTTTATAGTTATCGTTTATATAGTCCACTATCTTATAAAAATCTTCTACCTCGCCCGCGTTAACATTTTCTTTTTCCCGGGCAGGGAAATGGCGTAACAGGAGAAAATATACTGACATTACAAGGGATTGAAAGAAAAGATTTGCCTTTGCATCAGTCGTTCTTCCCTCTCTGTCTGTCATCGTAAAAATACTTTTCAACGACTCTTCAAGATGCGGTATTTTTCTGATTTCCTCTGCCTTAATATGCTCCTGTATTTCGCCGGGGAGCATGTTATGGTTAATCATTATCTTGTTATTGAAATGAATCACACGAAAATTGAGCGGTTCTTCTTTGAAAAAGTTTCTATGTGTAATCTGCTCCTTTATAACAATTATATCCCCTTCATTTGCTTCATAAACATTACCGCCAACAAGGATACGGCATCCGTTCTCCAGCACATGCAATATTTCTACATTTTTATGCCAATGCGAAAACTGCCGTTCGTTAGTAGTACGCCATACACGTGAACTCAACTCAAAGTCATGATTTTCTTCAATAATTTCCATAAATCATCACCGCCTTGGTCTGTATATATCCTAATTATATACGAACCAAGGCGGAAATTCTTCTCATATTTTTGTCAAATATGTTTCATATTTTTGTTTTTATGTGGTTATTTGATTACTTTTCAAAGCTTATTTCAAAGCTGTATTCTGTTGTTTCTGACGGAACAAATGTGAAACGTGCTATATTACCGCTTCTTGTTACGTTAGTAAATCCTGCCTGATTTAGAACGCTGTAACCGTCGGGAACATATACACTTACAGTGTATTCGTCATTTGCAACAAGGTCTGATGTGAGTTTAATTGTGTTACCGTCAAAGCTCATATCCTTGATTTCTGCCGCACCCTGTGTGATATGTCTTGATGTTGAAACAACCTGCGGTACACCCTTAAACGGACGAAGCGCAAGAACACGAACCTCATACGGAACAAAGTCAAGCTCAATTTCCTTATCGAATATACCAAGGAACTCGTTGCGGAAGTAGTCATAAACAAGATACTTGCCGTCTTCAAGGTGTAAGTCCTCATCAAACTTAACCACACGCTTGTCTGCAGTTTCTTTCATATTGAATACGCCCGAAACCTGATATTCTTCGTAATCCTTTACGATGTTAAGGTTAATGAGCATATCCTCTCTGTTGAATATTGCAGGAGTAAGGTCCATCGGGTGCATATCGATTATCGGTAACGCACGCTTTAAGATATCAACTCTCTCCTCGTCAAGCACCTTGAAGTCGTCTCCGAATGTGAACGGAAGACCGAGGAGTGAGATTGAAACTGCACGTGATTTTGCCTGCTCGATATTGTTGAACTCTTCACGGATAACTACGTTATCTGCATCAACGTGGAGCTGAATATTATGAAGCGGATAGAATTCCTGGATTCTTCCCAGGTTTGTGATATTCTCTTTCCATGTGAATATGTCATCGCCGATTCTTGCCGCATCAAAAATATCTGACGCCCACAATACTGACGGCTGATATGCACCCGAGCATGAGAGCATATACATATCCTTACCGAGAACCTCACGTGTCTTTTTAAGCATATTGCGGTATGCCTCATAAGTTGTCTGTGTCGGATCATACATTCTGTCATGGAACATATCATTAACCAGCGTTGAGCTCGGCAAAACATCAAACTTAACCGCCTCATATCCCCACTCGTGTACCTGATTAAGCGCTTCGGGAAGATACTCGTTAAGATAATGCGGGTTTGTGTAGTCATAGAAATAGTATCCGCACCATGTATGGTATTCTGCAAGAACTATATCAGGATACTTTTCTGTGTATTTATTCGGGCCCGGCTCGTGTACGAAACCAATCCAGATTGACGGAACAAGTCCGAGCTTACGGATTTCGTCTGCCACATATTTCATACCGTTGGGGTACATTACCGGGTCGCACATAAGTGAATTGACACCGTCTGTGCGTTCAGCCGGAATAGCCTTATGATACCATTCCCAGTCAACCCAGATTGTGTTTGCACCAAAGTCTTTAAGAACCTCTGACTGGAACTTTGCATTCTCAAGCACAGTTTCCTCGCTTGCATCAAACTTCACGGCATACCATGTCATCCAGCCTACCGGAGGCTTGCTGAATGTGGCATTCTTGTTTATGGGGTTAAACTTGATATGATACTTGTCTGCAAGTATGTTCTCCTTAACGCCGATTTCATACTGCTCTTCCTCTGTTGCCCAACCGGTGAAGCTATATTCATCTGTTTCTTTGTTATAGCTGAGCTTTGTCTTTTTTATCTTACCTGCAACTACTGCTTTATCAAGCTTTCTGTTATAGATTGCATTATCAATGGTAGATATTGCCGCACCGATACCTGAACGTACGTCTTTAACATCTCGGTCAACCGATACTGCAAAAACATCGTCCTTATCTTCAGGTGCATGGCAAATAACGCCTGATACCTTTACCTCAAGACCTTCGCCCTTCTGTATTTCTACCGCTACATTGTAATTAGACGGTTTTAAAAGTATTGTATATACAGGCTCTGCGTCTGCATAATACCACATATCTATATTGGGAACGTGGTCATAAAAATCAAGCGAGATTTGCGAATTGTTTGTTTTCTTGTATCCCTGCTTTACATGGCAAAATGCAAAATCCGAAAAATCAATTTCCTTTTTGCCGTCTTTGTAAAATCCCTCAATCTTACAATCTGCAAATTTTTCCTTTTTATAATAGCATTCAAATTCATACGTTTCTGAATCAAATATAATGGTATAGTCCTCATAGTTCGTATACCTTTTTTTGCTTAATGGTGTATTTGGCATAACCATACCTCCTTTTTTCTTTCATATTACCATTTTTTTCAGTTGTTGTAAAGAGTTTATCTGTAAGTTGTCACTTTTTTGCTGAAAATATAGACATTTTTGCTTATTCTTACACTTCCTCTAAATTTTTTACTTTTTTCCATAAACCTATTGCATATCAAGAAAAAATATGGTACAATTTACTTATCATATGTCACTTTTTGACAAAATAACAAACAATTTATAGGAGGTATTTATTATGTTTGTTTGTAAAAGTTGTGGGGAAAAATTTGATGCTCCGGTAAAGTTCTGTAACAAGTGCGGAAGTTCTATGATAGAACCTGAGACTGCATCGTATTCATCAGAGCCGGTTTATGGCACATACGGTACTACATACAGTACACCTGTAACGCCTGCACCGTCTTCACCGGCAGGTAAGATTCTGGGAATTATAAGCATGGTTTGTGGTATCACAGGTATCATTTTTGCAGCTATCGCATTCTTTATGTCATGTGCAGCGCTTGGTGCATATTATCCGGAAGGTCCGGCAAGTTTGGCTATGTTCTATGCTCTTTTCTTTGTTCTGTTCGGTATCGCCGGAATGGTACTTGGCTCAATGTCAAAGAATAAAGGCTTTACAGGAAGCATGGCAACAGTAGGTAAAACTTTAGGTTTGGTTTCTGTTATTGTCTGTGGTGTAACATTTTTCTTCTCATTAATCGCTTTGGCATAAAGGAGAATCACTATGTACATATGCAAGAACTGCGGACAAAGATTCGCTGAATATACTAATTTTTGTACCACCTGCGGAAGCTCTATGGTAGAGCCCGAAGGTGCTCCTACACCGTCATATTCATACTACAGTCCTGCTCCGACTTCTTCAAAGGCAGGTCTGGGACAGGCTATAGTAAGTATGATAATGGGCATAGAAGGCATTTGCGGGGCTATTGCTGCTTTAATTTACGCTTTTATTACAATAGCCGCAGGCGAAGCTTATACGTACGACTATTATTATTCATATTCATACTCGTATTCTAATGAGTTTGAATTCTTATTGGGTTTTACGGTCGTTTTAGCTATTATTCAACTGATTATCGGAATTGTGGCAGTCATATTAGGTAGCATGGCAAGAAACCGAGGTTCAAGATCAGGTATGGCAGGTGCCGGCAAGGCATTGGGAATTGTTACTATAATTCTTTCTGCTATTTCATTTTTCATAGCACTGATGGCAGCCGGAATCTACGCATAACAGTAATCTAACACAGTCTCTTTAAAAGAGGCTGTGTTTTTTTGGAGGCGAATCTTGATTTTTTCGCAAATATATGTTATAATAAGGCGATTTATATTGATAAAAATTATACGGCGGTATTGATATGAATAAGGAATTTAAAAAGATATTAAACGAAAACAGTGCATCGCTTGAAAACTCAGACCGTGATTTTTGTGCACTGTATTCTATTATGTTTAATCAGGATGCAATTCTTGCAGAGGATAACGACGGGTTCAGAATCCGAACTTACAGCTATGCCCAGACCCGTGAAAGAATAGAAGAAGTTTCATGTGCATTGTACGATAAAATCGGTGCAACGCACGGTTTTGTTGCTCTTGATATGGAAAACTCAATCGACTGGATTGTTGTATTCTGGGCAATTTTAAGAAGCGGTAACAAACCGTATCTTGTTAACTGCAGACACCCGCAAAAGCTGGCTAATGGGGCACTTAAACGGCTTAACATCAAATATGCAATCGGTGACAATATCGGAAGACTTGATGCAGAATATATAGATATAGACACGCTCAGAACCTCAAACCGCTTCGACGGCGAATTTGAAAATGAGTTTGCACTTTCAACTTCTGCTACGTCTTTAAAGGAAGGTATCTGCTTCTACACCGGAAAAGAACTATGTGCACAGATTCTCAATGTAAAAACTTTTATCGGTAAATATCCCGAAATTGCAGAACAATACAAAGGCAGAATTAAAAATCTTGCATTCTTGCCGTTCTACCACGTGTTCGGTTTAATCGCTGTATATTTCTGGTTCACTTTCTTTGGACAGACCGTGGTATTCTTAAAAAATTACTCAGCGGACACAATCCTTAAAACCTGCAAAAAACATGAGGTTACTCACGTTTTCGCAGTACCGATGCTATGGCATACAATAGAGAAGTCCGTACTTAAAAAAGTCAATGAAAAGGGCGAAAAGAAAGCGAAAAAGTTCAATAAGGGACTTAAATTCTGTACACGCCTGCAAAATCTTATGCCCCATCTTGGCATGACACTGTCGCAGAAAATCATGCGTGAGGTTACGGATGAGTTGTTCGGACAAAGCATACGTTTTTGTATAAACGGCGGAAGCTACATCAGGCAGTCTGCGCTTGAGATGCTTAACGGAATAGGCTATAATCTTCATAACGGCTACGGTATGAGCGAGGTAGGAATTACATCCGTTGAACTGCGTATGCGTCCCAAACACAAAAATCTCAATTCAATCGGGCTACCGTTTTCGTCTGTACAGTATAAAATCGAAGACGGTGTTCTGTACGTTAAGGGCGATTCCATATGCAGCAGTGTGTGGATTGACGGTGAACCTCTTGATGTTAGTGGCTGGTTCTCTACCGATGATAATGCCGAATTTAAAAACAATGGTTACTATATAAACGGCCGCGCAGGCGATATGATTATCGGCGACAGTGGTGAAAACATCAACCCTGATATAATCGAGCAGGCGTTCTCATTCCCCGAAGCTGAAAATTTCTGCGTGCTGGGGCTTGAGCATGACGGGAGAAAAACCGTTTCTATGGTTATAGAAACAGGAAAATATTTTTCTGCGTCAAAAAGAAATGCTCTTATTGACCGTGCATATAAAACAAATGATAGCCTGCCCACAACATCACGTGTGCAAAATTTCTACTTCACCAAAGACCCGATTAAGTCAGAATCGGCAGTAAAGGTGAGCAGAAAGTATCTGTTGCGTGAAATAGAGAACGGCAATGTAACTCTTTCTGATTTTTCAAAAGTGACCGGTAGCGAAATTTCACATACTGCTCTTAATGAAGAAATCCTTACAGCCGTTACGGAAATAGTAGCAAAATCGCTTGATATAACAGTTGATAAAGTTAGTCCAGACGCACATATTATGCTGGATCTGGGCGCTGACAGTATGCAGTATTTTTCAATGTTATCTGCACTTGCCGATGAGTTTTCTCTACAGGCGTCAGAAAAAGAAAATCTGCGCTATACTGTCCGTGAAATTTGTGAATATATAGAAAGGCACCTGTAATTTATGAGGAAAACAAAAACCAACCGACTTGTTCTGGGATTCGTAAAGCTTACCGGAATCATTCCTGCGCTTCTTCTTTTTAAACCAAAAGTATATTGTATGAACGATACCTGTAAACGGCGTCTGCCAAAAAGTGCAATTCTTATGTCAAACCACACCTCACTTTTGGATTTTGTGCTTTATCTGGTTGTTTTTCCGTTCCGCACAATACATTTCCTTATGGCAGAAGTGCTGTTTAAAAAAGGAAAAGCTTTTGCATGGTTTTTATATAAGATTGGCGGTATTTTTGTTGACAGAGATGCCTGCAACTTCTCGTTTATAGACGATAGCCTTGATGTGCTTGATAAAAACGGTATTGTTGGAATTTTTCCGCAGGGACGACTTCCCATTGACGGTAAACCGTTTCCGTATAAGCCCGGAATCGTGCTTGTTGCACTACGCACCGATGCACCTATTGTCCCTGTTTATACCGACGGTAATTACGGGGTTTTTAAGCGAGCACATATTATGATTGGCGAAAAGATTTATCTTCGTGATTTTGTTTCTTCGGAAAACGTTTCGGATGAGGAGCTTAACAAGCTCACAAAAATGCTTGAAGAAAAGAACTATGAGCTTAAAGCAGAACTTGAAAAAAGGATGAACAAAACGAATGGAAAAAAATAAATCCGGACAGAATAAGGCAAAATTATTTGATATACGACACTTCCCCATGGATTTGGGCAGAATCGTTTGCAGTGGTATGCCGTTATGGTTCAGATTACGAAAACTATATGTGTCCGATACAGCAAGGGAAAAAATCCGTAACGGTGCACTTATCGCCGCAAACCATACGAGTTTTTATGACCCTCTTATGCTGGGCTGTTGTTTCTGGTATCGGCGAATGTTCTTTCTTACCGCAGAGGTTGTTATGCAGCACAAGTCCGTAAGCGGACTGCTTAAAGGAATGGGCTGTATCGAAATTGACCGCAACATATGCGATATGGACGCTATAAGAAAAGCGGTTTCTGTTCTTAAAGAAGGGCATCTGCTTTCGGTTTTTCCGCAGGGCGGAATAGACCGTGATGAAGATGTTTCGGCAATAAAATCAGGAATCGTACTTATGGCTATGCAGGCAAATGTGCCGATTGTGCCTGTATATATTTATCGTAAAACGAAGCGAAAAGAACGCAACTGCATCGTAATCGGCGAGCCTATTGCACCGCTTAAGGGTGGTATGATGTCAAATATGGCAGATATCGGTACTTATACAGAACTTGTTCTCGAAAAAATGGGAGAATGTCAAACATTATTTGAAGAAATACGGAGGAATGAAAAATGGTAACAGTTGAAGAATTGAAGGATGTATTCCACACGGTTTTCAGTAACGAAATGGACTTATCAGCATTTAATGAAACATCCGACCTGCGTAAAGATGTCGGCATGAACTCTATTTCTCTTCTTTATATGGCAATGGTGCTTGAAGAAAAATACGGAGTGAAGTTCACTAATTCAGATTTTGAAAATATGAATACAGTAGCTGATGTAATCAAAAAGATTGAAGAGCAGGGATAACTTATGCAATGGACACAGAACACACCTGAATTTGGCGATATGGTTCGGGTAAAAATGAGTTTTTATTATCATTATGGTATTTATAAGGACCCCGAAACAATTATTCAGTTCGGCAGACGCAATAACAGCAATACTCCGCCGGACGAAATTGAAGTGCTCATCACAAATATAGATGAGTTTTCAGAGGGCGAGTTTGTAGAAACATCCAAGCTCGATTTTTCCGAAAAACGCAAACGGCGTTCGCCAGAGAAAACGGTTGAACTTGCACTTTCACGTGTCGGTGAAAAGGGATATAACATCCTTAACAATAACTGCGAACATTTTGCTTACGACTGTATGTTCGGCGAGAAGCGGTCATTCCTTGACGATGTTCGGTCTGACATACGCAAAAAACTTAATATAAAATAAAAAAATCCACAGGTGTGGATTTTTTTATACGTTTGCAAGTTTTTCAAATGTAGTGAATTTATAACCTGATTTTTTTAATATTTTTATGATGTTTTCTATCTTGTATCTGTACATCATATTGCCCTTTTTAAGGTACATTCTGTCGTAAAACTTCAGTTTCCTGAGCTTTGGCAGTTTTTCGGTCGAAAGCTCAAACGGATGCAGATAGAACATATAATAATCGTTCTTTTTCGCATACAGTTTTATGAGTGTATTTATGAAAAACCAGTTCGACATACGCACATAAGCGCCACCCGAAATCGGATATTTTTTACCGAAAATACTCTGTGTCGGTACACCGAACTCATAAAAATCTTCTTTTTTGTATATTTCCCCTGTCGGATTCTCAAAGCCATCCATATCCACATATGTAGTATATCTTGCTGTCGGGAAATCCATACGGCTTGAATCATATCTGAAACCCAGTTCATCCAATATGCCGAGCTTTTCACGGTCGATACTAAAATGAGGTGCACGGTAACCCGTAATCTCCGTTTCAAACATTTTTTCAAGCTTGGTCTTTGCACTCTTAATCTGTGCTCTGAATTTTTCGTTTGAATGTTTGCGGGGTGCTATATGCTCTTTGCCGTGAAGTGCAAGCCTGTGTCCGTTTGCCAGATGCTTTTTTAACTGCTCGTATATATCCTCTGCAAAATCACTGAGTACAAACATCGTGGCTTTTATATTATGCTTGTCCAATATTTCCATATATCGGTCAAGCCCGTCAAGCATTGTCTGCTCAATCGGCTCATTGGCGTTGCGCACGCACTCTGTATCAATAAATCGCTCGACATCTATTGAAAAACACGCATATTTTTGTCTTTTACTTTTCATACTCTTTCACAAACTCTACTATTGAATTATCATATTGTTCGGTATTGTTTATTCTCAAATGTGAGTGACATCCTTTGTCAAACCATACAAGCTTTTTGTCTTTTGACGCACACGCAGCGAAAAGCTTTACACTCTTCGGAGGTATTGAGAACTTGTCGAGTCTGCCAAACAGGAACAGAATCGGACAATGTATATTTTTCACTACTTTTATCGGTGCTATCTTCATTACATCAACGCCGGCATAACGCTTAATATTATGCATAACCAAATCAAGAACCGGGAATATCGGACGGTTGTCGGTTATCATATGCTGTTTGAACGATTCACGGAAATCAACAAAACAGCCCTCAAGCACAATTCCGCCTATCTTATCTGCAACGTCTTCTGATTTTGCTGCAAGCAACGCTCCCCCGCTTCCTATACAGATTCCGTGCAACCAGAAAGACTTGATGCTAAACTCACTTTCCATATAGCGTATCCATACTTTTAAATCTTCGGATTCGCCAAGACCGATTGTCGAATATTTTCCGTCACTCTTTCCGTGACAGCGTGAATCTATAACCAATACGTTCATTCCTGCTCTGTAATACGGCTCTGCAAAGTAATATGAATACATCAGACATTCGCATCTGCCCGGCAAAATGATAGCACATTTATCACTGCCAAAATCATAGTATTCACCGTAGAGCTTAAGCCCATCATTTTCAATTTGTACCTCTTTCATGGCTGACTTATGAGGTTTTGCCCATTCTATTCCTGCATTCCACATTGCAAGCTGTTCTTCGTTATCCGGAGCTGAGCAGACATGTCCCCATTTTTCATCCGAAGTCTTGACCAACTGCTCAAAATATACACGTTTGGCAATAGGTACTGTAATATAAAGCATCGCGCCCAAACCGCCTAAAACGGCAAGTATAATAATCCCAAATAATATGTATAGCCATATCGGCATACAAAATCCCTCCTATTTTATCCTTTTAAAACATTATATCACACATTTCCCCAAATTGCACTACTTTTTTGTAAATTTCTCTTGAAAATAATTGTCTGCTATGCTATAATTTTATTATATGATTATAGGATGGTGATGTATTTGGCAGATTTCGTTATTATTCCGGATTCCTCTGCTGATATGACTTCAGAACTGAGAGAACGGTTCGGTATTCCTGCTATTGTGCGAGGCACTTTGTATTATCCGGACGGGTCTCAGCATTTAGCAAACTCTGACTGGGAAGACTTTACTCCGGACGAATATTACGCTTCTATGAAAGGGCGGAATATTTTATACAAAACAGCTACTCCGCCTGTCGGAGAAACAATGAATGTGTATGAATCTTTCTTAAAAGAGGGAAAAGATATTCTGAGCATTTCGCTCTCATCGGCAATTTCCGGAACATACCAGGGTTTTGTTTCTGTTGCAAATGAGCTTATGGAAAAATATCCTGAGCGAAAAATTATATGCGTTGACTCATTAAGGTATGCGTCTGCAGAAGCTTTGCTTGTAACAAAAGCGTGCGAAAAGCGTGACAGCGGTGCGACTATTGAAGAAACCGCAGAGTATCTGAATGAAATAAAACACTGTATTCATCAGATGGGCCCGCTTGATGACTTGTTTTTCTGTGTCAAGACCGGACGTATCTCAAACTTCAAGGCAATTTTCGGCACACTTGTAGGTGTTAATACACTCGGCGAGTTCGCACCCGAAGGTATAGCTGCCGTTATCGGAAAAACAAAAGGCCGCAACGATGCAATCAATGCAACTGTTGAGTATACAAAAGCAATGATTAAAAATCCCGAAGAGCAGATACTCTTTGTGGCACATTCTGCACGTGAGGAAAGCGCAAAATTGCTCGCACAAAAACTTCGTGAGGAGCTTAACCCGAAGGATATTATCATAAACCCCATCGGTGCTTCCTGCGGTTCATCTATAGGTCCTGGATTGTGTGCAGTTTATTTTCTCGGTGATCCGATTTCTGAAAATAACACTGTTGAAAAAGCTGCTTTGGCCAAGGTTTTGGCTGATATGAAAAGACAAAAAATAACTAAAGGAGACTAAAAATGAGCGAATTTGTTATTATTGCAGACTCTACTTCAGATCTGACTAAAGAAGTAAGAGAAAAATACGACATTGACTATGTCGCAATGAACTATGTTATCGACGGAACAGAATATGTTGCTTCTCTTGACTGGGAAACTCATTCAGCAAAAGAATTCTATGATTTTATGCGTAACGGAAAAAGAGCTACAACCACACAGGTGCCCCGTGAAGCGTTTGTTGAGAAGTTTACTCACTATCTCAAAGAGGGTAAGGATATTCTTTACATATCATGTTCATCCGCGCTTTCAGGTTCAGTTAACCTTGCAAAGGTTATCTCTGCTGAACTTGCTGAAGAATACAAGGACAACAAGGTTGTATGTGTTGACTCGCTTTGCAGTTCACTCGGTCAGGGATATATGCTAATCCGTGCATCAGAGCTTCGCAAAGAGGGCAAAAGCATAGACGAAACCGCTCAGTATATAGAAAACATAAAACTTAAAGTTAACCAGTTCGGTACGGTTGATAATCTCGACTACCTGCGCCGTGCAGGCAGAGTTAAGGCATCAAGTGCGTTCTTCGGAAATATGTTTGGTATTAAGCCTATTATTATTTCAGACGTTATTGGCCAGAACTATGCTATTGAAAAGGTAAAAGGTGCAGGTAATGCGAAAGCAAAAATTGCTCAGCGTGTTGCTGAAGTTGTTGAAGAAGACGGCAAGGACTGTCTCTATATAACACACGCTGACTGTGTAGAGGACGCAGAAATTCTTCGCGATAAAATTCTTGAGCTTGTACCGTTTAAAAATATTATCATGAATAACATCGGACCTATCGTAGGTTCTTGTGTAGGACCCGGAACTGTTATTGCATACTGCTACGGTAAAGAGGTCACTGTTAAAGGAAGCGAGTAATTGAAATGAGCATTGTTAAGATTGACGCAGGCATTTTGCTTGAAATGTTTGCTAATGGATATCGTAATTTATGCCGCAAAGAAGCACAGGTAAACGATTTGAACGTGTTCCCCGTACCTGATGGGGATACAGGCTCTAACATGGCAAAAACTTTAAGCGGCGGTGTATACGCCCAGATGCAGGAGGATGACGATATCTCCACATCAATGAAAAAGTTTTCAAAAGCTGTACTTCTGTCTGCACGAGGAAATTCAGGCGTTATACTTTCGCAGTTCATAAAAGGTCTGTCTATTGCATCAGACGGTAAATCCGTTATGGTCCCGTCTGATATTACTCCGTTTTTAAAACAGGGCGTGGACAGTGCATACAAGGCAGTGGCAAACCCCGTTGAGGGAACTATGCTTACGGTTTTGCGTGAAACTTATGAGGCATGCGAGAACACGTCCGATTTCTCTGATTTTGAATCAGGCTTTGCATATCTTCTTGAAGAAATGCAAAAGAGTCTGCGACATACACCTGAGCTGTTGCCTGTTCTAAAAGAAGCAGGCGTTGTTGACAGCGGTGGTATGGGAATCATATATATTTTTGAGGGTATGCTTGCATACCTTAACGGCGAAATTATAGAAACCGACAGTGTGCGTGAGGATTTGGTTATTACTCCTGCCTCTAACACATTCGGTCCCGACAGTGTACTTGAATACGGCTACTGTACGGAATTCATCTTACAGCTTATGCACGCAAAAACAGATATCGCATCTTTTTCAATCAAGAATATGATTTCATATCTTGAATCAGTAGGCGATTCAATCGTTGCAGTTGAGGATGATGATATTGTGAAAGTTCACGTACATACATTTACACCCGAAAAAGTGCTTGCATTCGCAAGAAACTACGGTGAGTTTATCTCCGTAAAAATAGAAAATATGTCCGTTCAGCATAACGAAATAACAGAAAATGCACCTAAAACAGCAGAAAAAGTGAAGTACGCTGTTGTTGCTGTTGCATCAGGTGACGGACTTGCAAGCTATTTTTCAGAAATCGGTGCAGCACGCATCGTTGACGGCGGACAGACACAGAATCCGTCAACACAGGATTTCCTTGATGCGTTTAAATCGCTCAATGCAGAGCATATTGTAGTTCTGCCAAACAATTCAAACATTTTACTGGCAGCACAGCAGGCGGCAGATTTATATACAGACACCGATGTACGTGTTATCCCGACAAAATCTATGGCTGCAGGATATTCTGCTCTGTCAATGATGAACACTTGGGCAGAGGATATTGAGGCATTCATCGAAGATATGTCAATGTGCCTTGACTCGGTAATATCGGGCAGTATAACTACAGCAATACATGACGCTTGTTTAAACGGTGTTGAGATTAAAACAGGCGCATATATGGGAATCGCTGACGGCGAAATACTTTGTACCTGCGATAATAATGTGGGTGCTGCAATATCAATGCTTGAGCTTTTACCCGACATTCATACAAAAGAAGTTATTACCGTTTTCTACGGCGATGGCGCTACCGAAGAAACAGCAAACAATCTTATTGCAAAAATCAATGAGTTCTTCCCGCATATAGAATGTGGTGCCCTTTACGGCGGACAGAAGGTTTATGATTTTTATATGGCAATAGAATAACAGGCGGTACAGAATGAGAAAAATTATAGTTGATACATTAGGTGCAGATATGGGAAGCGAACCGATAATAACGGGTGCTTTGCGTGCACTTAAAGAAAACACCGGAATCGGAATGGTGTTTGTGGGAGTTAAAGACGACATACTCAGATATGCTGCGGAAGCTGACGCAGACACTAACAGAATCGAAATTATAGAAACCGATAAGTTTGTTTCTGATACAGATTTGCCGACCTGTGTTTTTAACGGTGCTGATGATACGTCCATGGTCATGACACTTGAGAATCTTAAGAAAAATGACGAGATTGTCGGCATGATAAGTGCAGGAAATACAGGTGCACTCCTTGTCGGTACTATTTGCCGGCTGGGTCTTATACCGGGGCTTCGCACACCTGTACTTGCAACGGCTATTCCGTGTAAAAAAGACGGTTTGGTCTGTCTCGTTGACTGCGGTGCTAATACCGAATGTGTTGCTGAGGACCTTAAAAGATTTGCACTCATGGGCAATGCGTTCATGCAGAGCTTAACAGGCAATGAAAATCCCAAAGTGGCTTTGATGTCGGTAGGACGCACCCGCCATAAGGGAACACAGCTTGTTAAGGAGGCTTACGAGCTGATAGAAAAATTACCGCTTAACTTTATCGGTAATATTGAAGGAAATGACATGGTAGGCAGTGAGGCGGATGTTATTGTGACCGATGGGTTTACGGGTAATATTTTGCTCAAGAACACAGAAGCGGCAGGCATGATAGCAATCAATGCAATTGATTCTTTAGGCACACTTTCGCCCGAGCTAAAAAAAGTCAGAGACGAGCTTTATGACTTTTTCGCCTTCAACGACCGTGGTGGTGCAGTTTTTCTCGGCACACGAAAGGCAGTGGTTAAAATGCACGGTTGTGCCAACCAAGATACTGCATATGCTTGTGTCAATCTTGCGATTAAACTTGAGGACAGAAATTTTTCTTCCCACGTAGCCGCATCGCTTAACGTATAACAAAAACCCGATGCAAGCTATTTGAACTCGCATCGGGTTTAATATTTATCGTTCTTTGTTTATATCCTGATACTTGGACATATATATAAATTTATGGAACAGATATTCAGCCGGTATCATAATTATTGCCATGATATTAAATGCAATAATGAACGGCACAAACGGCATACTGCTCGCAAATATAATTATTCCGAGCGTATAGAAAACATACCGTATAAGAGTATATATAACCGTTCGCATGAGGTCCTTATACCTGAACCGACGGAAAACGACAAATTTGTTCAGGATTATGTTAAGTATAACTGCCGTACCGCCGATTAGCGGTATTTTGATATGTATAAACGCATAGTTTGACAGAAAGGTTGCTATTAACATAAGCTGTTCAACCAATAAAAACGACAGAAACGTTATTCTTGCACTGTAAAACAGTCTTGCATATATTCTGAGGGTGTCTTTTACAGGGTTAAAGTGCGACGATGCGTTATTATTTATATAGACGGCCTCAATCGGGATGGTTGTTATTATTACACCCTGCTTGTCGGCATAATAGAGCATGTTCATCTCGTAATCATACTTGCTGCCGTCAACTCTGACGAGCCATTCTGCATGCTTAATTGAGAATCCGCGCAGACCCGACTGGTTATCGACAAAATAGTGTCCGTTTAAAACCGTATATATATATCTGGACAGATTATTGCCGAACTTTGAGCGTGCCGGCATATTGTTGCGGAACTTGCGTACTGTTAAAACGAATTCCGAACCTTGTTCAAGTTCGCTAAATACACGCAGAATATCTTCACTTTTGTGCTGACCGTCAGAATCGGCCGTTACAAAAAACTCGCAATCGGGATATTTGTTCATTATTGTTGTGATTCCGCTTTTTAACGCAAAGCCTTTACCGGAATTGCACGGTATATGAACCACATCTGCTTTTTCGGAAACCTGCTCAAACACAGCACTGTATTCCGAACCGCTTCCGTCATCAACAACCAAGACACCAAGCTCATTGGAAGCAAGTTCATCAACAAGCTTGATAAGCGCTTCATCAGGCTTATAAGCAGGAATTAGTACAATATTTTTCATTCAGAGGAATCCTCCCTGTTTGTGTTTTTCTTGAAAAATGCAGCGGCACTTTTGATAATATCGAGGTTTGCGTTGCCCTCATCATCGTAAAGAATCGATGTGTGCCCGTCCTTATCGGGACTATTATAGAGCATAAACTCTGCATTTTCTGAGTTAATTTCATCTTTATGTGAATATAGCGAGAAGAAATCCTTGGGGATTCTTTCGTCGTTCTCGGACTGGATTATGAGCACGGGAATATCGGATTTATTTATCCGCTCAACTGCAGAACGGTCGGCTAAATCCTTGCCGAAAAGCATCGACTGATACGCCCACAAAAACGGATAATTGCCGTATGCGAGCTTGCCAACAGATTCAACAGAACCTGCCATTATTCCGTCCATGGCCTTGTCAACGCCGTTTACGGATATTACCGCAGAAATGCTTTTGTGCTCACCCATAACACAGCATACGCCGTATCCGCCTCGGCTGTGACCGAACAGGAATACGTCCTCATATTCAAATTCGTCGCTGTTTTCGATATAGTCAAGAGTCGCATCCAAATCACTTATGATTTGAGGGAAGCCTATGGCAGAATCACCCTCACTCGTTCCGTGACCGGTGCTGTCAAACGAAAACACATCAAAGCCCGAAGCCGTAAATTTACGTATCACATCCGTATATTCCAATACTTCGGACTGGAAACCGCCAACTAAAACTATAAGCGAATCCGTTTCCTTTGGTGATTTGTAAAGATAGCCGGTGAGAGTGTTCTCTCCGCTCTGATACGAAATCGTTTTCGATGCTTTTAATTCCTCCAGTGCCTCAGGCTGTTTTTTAACGTCTGAATCATATCGCTGGAAAATGGAATCATATATCAGTTTTGTGGCAATCATAGAGATTGTAATAAAGATAATAATAGCTATAGCACTACCTTTCAAAACCCTTTTGAAAGTTTTCTTTCTGGAAGCTTTTTTCTCAGAAGATACCATTATTATCACCTCTTTCGATTGATTTTAAACTTTATTATAAGGAGTAAACTAAAATGTTATTTCAGCCAACTCAGAATTTCAATATTATACACGATGCGGACTTTGCCAAAGAAATGCCCGTAATCGAATCCGAGCTTGAAAAATATGCCAACCGCGGATATTTCCCGTCCTTTGACGGTGCAAAGATGTTCTATGAGTTTTTTAAATGCGCAAACGCGCGTGCCTCGATTGTGATTGTGCACGGGTTTACGGAGTTTATTAAAAAATACTATGAGCTATGCTGGTATTTTCTCAATATGGGCTATAACGTATTCATGTTCGACTTGCGAGGACACGGATACTCACACCGTGATATAGAAGATACCGAGATAACTCACGTTGACAGCTTTTTCGATTATGTAAAAGACCTCGAGTGCTTTATGGACCAAATTGTTTCGCCTAACACAGACGATGCTCCTATTTTTCTCTATTCGCACTCAATGGGCGGTGCAATCTCTGCACTCTATCTTGCGCATTGCAAAAATAATGTTGAGAAAACCATTCTCTCCTCGCCTATGGTATATCCCGTATGCACACCGCTTCCGCATCAGATTTTAAGGTTACTGATGAGAAGTGAGGCAAAAAGATTCGGCTGGAATGCAAAATTCAGATTCTCGTCTGATTTTGACCCTGATTTCAAGCTGGAAAACAGCATGGATTTAAGCAAATGCCGATTCCAGTACAATCTCGATATGCGAATCCGTGATTTGAAATACAGAAACTCATCAAGTTCAAACAGATGGAATTTTGAAGTTTTGGGCGTTGTCGATATGCTCCTTAACCGCAAGGCAATGCGTAATGTTTCATCCGAAACATTTATTATAAGCGCAGGCAAAGATACGGTTGTTAAAAACAAACCGCAAGTACGACTTGCCAAGCTTTTAAACAGCAAATATAAGTGCTTTGAAAATGCAAAACATTCCATGTTTACCATGCCTGATAATGACCTTGCGGAATATATAAATACACTGCTCGATTTTTATGCCTGCACTTAATTTGTATTTTACCATAGAAACAAGTAAATTGCAATAATATTTTGTCAAATTATAGAAGAAGGAAGTAAAATGCTCAAATACATAACCGTTGATATCAAAGACCTTGACGATGAAGTTTTAAAACACAGTTTTTCATGTATGTCATCTGAGCGTAAAGCAAAAGTCCTCAGGATAAAGAACACAGACCAGAAAAAATGCACACTTGCAGGTGAATGGCTTGTTCGGAAGATGCTTTCAGATGTTACAGGCGACACACCCGAATCTTTTGTTATTTTCGCTGACGAAAAGGGCAAGCTCCATTCCAAAACTACACCTGAACTGTTTTTTAATATAAGCCATTCTCACAACACAGTTACTGCTGTAGTTTCAGACGAAACCGTGGGCATTGATATTGAAAAAATCCGTCCTGTATCATTGAAGCTTGCAAAACGTGTATGCTCAGCCTCTGAACTTATTTATGTATTCGGACGCGATACCGTTGATTTTGATGCAGAGTGCGCTCACGATGTTTTAGTCCGTTTCTTTGAAATATGGACAATTAAAGAAGCATATTTTAAATGTATCGGAACAGGGATAACGGATTTTCTCGCAGTAGATGCATTAAACGGCGAGTTTAAGAAAACGAAAATAATTGAAAATGGATGTATCATTCATATAGTTACATTAAAAAGATAAGCCCTGTTATACAGGGCTTATCTTTTAGCCTTTTTTCTCAACTTCCCAGGAAACTACTGTACCGTCATCAGCTTTTATCTCTGCATTATATTCCATGCCGTCCTTAATAAACTCAACTTCATACAACCAGATTCCGTCATCTCTTTCAAGCTCTATTCTTTCAAAAATAACATCGTTTGCTGTTATTTCTGCTTTTTCAAGTGCAATTTCCTGCGCCTTTTGTTCACCTATAAACTGCGTTTTATCTACATCTGACTGTACTGCCGGTACTGTTGCATCATTCGCTGGCGGTACATTCTGCGGTCCGCAGCCCGACAGTATCGTTAGTCCGAGAAACACTGTTACCATCATTACTAAAATCTTTTTCATAGTAATTCCTCCTTTTCCTTTATATAATATTATTATATCATACCATATTTTTTATGTAAAGATTTTTTTGTTTGCTTTTCGTAATAAATTAAAAAAACCGAGAAACACAATGTTTTTCTCAGTTTTTTATTGTTATTTATTTGACTTTTGTAAGCTCGGCTGACCCGTTAATAAGCTTTCCGCCTTTGTACTTGTATGTCATACTTTCGCCATGATACACTGATGAGTCACCATTATAAACATTAACTTTTTTCCCTTTTATTTCGTAGTCACCCTTCCATGTGTCATTCAGGCTTCCATTTTTAAACGATGTTTTTACATAGTTTCCATCTTCACCCAATGCAAGCATTACTATATATGTGTTTCCGTTATATTCATATGTGTCTTCCCATACACCAATAACGTCAGCTTTTTTCAAACCACACGCTGTGAACATAGTTATGAACAATGATGTTGCCAATAGAACTGCTAATTTTTTTACTGTGTTTTTCATTTTTTTCTCCTCAACTTTTGTATATTATAATACTGCCATTATATCATATATAAAACTCTCTGTCAATATTATGTTCACTTTTGGGGCTTGAAGCTCGGCATAAGCTCAAGCTTGAACAGGTTTGCCCTGTGTTTTTTGTCGATGATTTCTTTTTTGTTCAAATCCTCAATCTCGCCCGTTCTTATATATCTGTCTAGTTCTGCATAAGTGAAACCGAGATTTTCCTCGTCGGTTTTTCCGCAAAGACCGTCAATAGGCGTTTTTTCAACCAATTCTTTGGGCACACCCAAAACGTGACCTATTTCTTTAACCTCTGTTACGGTGAGGTTTGACATTGGTGAAAAATCACCGACCGAATCACCGTATCGGGTCGAATAGCCTACCCAGTCCTCTGACAGGTTGCAGGTGTTGCATACTCTGCCGTTTACGCTCTGCGACACTGCATAGAGAGTTGACATTCTGATCCTCGGCGGTATGTTCTGAACAGTTTGTGCTGTCACTTCCAAATCCGACGGCAAGTTGTTAAGAATCCCGTCAACTGCGTCCTTGACATTAACAACATAGTGTTTTATGCCAAGATGATTGACAAGCATATATGCCATATCAATATCATGTTGTTCTCCCTGTGGCATAAGAACACCGATTACCCTGTCCTTGCCCAACGCCTCAACACATAGCGCCGCCGCAATCGAGCTGTCCTTTCCGCCTGAGATACCCACAACGGCATTACAGCCTTTTCCGTTCTGTTCGAAAAAAACTTTTATCCACTCAACACATTCGTTTTTTACTTTTTCTGCATTAAACATTTTATTTCATCACCCCTAATAATTTTCTCAAATAACTATTATTTATTCACCGACTACCTGTATCTGACACATCTTCATTGTTGTAAGCGCCGCATTGTGGCTGTCTGGCGTTACGCCTGCACAACAGCTCGCATCAACGCTTACCTTTGTTTCAAGGAAATTGGCTTTTAACAAAAGTGCATTCGACACAACGCATATGTCCGTACAAAGACCAATAAGTTCAATTTCGATTTCGTCGGGGTTAAAGTTTGACTTGATATATAGAGGAAGCTCGGTTGAGCCAAATGTCGGCTTTTCAATAGCTTTATAAGTCTTTTTGTCAAGTACAGTTTGAACCTTTGCATCAAGCTTCCATCCGTCAGTGCCTTTGATGCAATGCGGTACAGGCAAATTCTTGCCCTCCTGCGTTTCCATATAGTTTTCTCTATGCGTATCATATGTTACGATAATATCACCGTCAAATTTTTCGATTTTCTTCACTACATTGTCAACAATAGCCACAGCCTCCTTTGAACCGAGCGCACCGTCAACAAAGTCCTTTTGCATATCTACTACTATCAATATTTTTTTCATTGCCTTATCCTCTGCTTTCACAAGGTTAAATTTGCTTTTCCTAATTATACCATACCCAAAACAAAAAAACAACCCCTGTTGAAGCTTTCCATCCGTCAGTGTCCTTTATGCAATGCGATACAGGCAAATCCTTGCCCTCCTGCGTTTCCATATAGTTTTCTCTATGCGTATCATATGTTACGACAAATCCCATCTCTCAAACTACGTTTTTGAAAAAATGTTAATATCATATTGATTTTGAATTTCAGAAAAGACAAGGGTTCGGAAATTCCGAACCCTTGTAATTTTTTATAATACTTATCCAAAGTATCTCTTGAGCATTCCCTCAAAGCCTTTTCCATGTCTTGCTTCATCATAAGAAAGGTGCTTGAAAGTCTTATTTTATGCGGTTTCTACAAACATTTCCCAATTTGCCAGATACGATATAATCAAACAATCTTATCGAGCGCAGAAACATCTCTCAAATGCTTTTAAATTTCTACAGACACTAAAACTTCTTTTAATTGCAAACGTAACATTTTCAAAAGCATTCTTATACCGGTCTTCTTCAAATACACCTTTAAATGCACTTGCAACAATTTCCGGCGGATTACTAAACGCTCCGCAACCAAAGGCTCCTAATATAATTGCTTGTATTTCGTGTTCAATTGCAACTTCTAAAATGTTCTTTATTCTTTTTTTGAATAAACACAACAATTTTTCATCATCAATTAAAAAATCAGCATCTAAAAAGTATGGCGCTGCACAAGTCAGTACATTTATTTGCATCCAATTTTCTGTATAAATTTGTTGAAATGGCAAATTAGTTTTTTTAATATAATTCACATCTTCTTTAAATACAATAATATCAGGACTATATATAATTTTATCTGATGAGAGAAAACATTCTTCAAGTCCATCCTCTCCAAGTAATGAATTATGATACCTGTAATATGCTGAGGCAGTTTCTCCCGTCAGACAATTATATAAGTTGCTTGCTCTGCAAATATATTCTTCCTGTGCATTAGCACCTCTTAAAACGCCGCCCCCAGGCTCAATCGGATTTGCAAAATTTAAAACAGCCGTCTTTTTCCCTTGGTTAACATACTCTTTTGCAGAAAGTAATGCTAAATTTTCTTCAACTGTTATTACAGAATTTTTATAATAAGGGGTATTATGAGACAAAAAATCCTCATCATACACCATTGTCCGGCTGACAGATTGTTCCGTCATTTTCTTTAATTTTGCATCTGTTTGTATTCTTTTCTGGGTATCATTAAATATATCTATATTATTCATTTGTAATCCCCGCTATTTTTATAGTATTAATGAGATTATACCACAACCTAATAAAAAAAACAATACCTGCTGTCAAAAACAGCAGGTATCTTAAAATCATCTTATCCAAAGTATCTCTTGAGCATTCCCTCGAAGCCCTTACCATGTCTCGCCTCGCCATAGTTATTATCAAATTGAATTTATCAGTTTTCCCTTATATTTCAAGGGTTTGTGGCATTTTGAAAATTGACAATTGCGGCAAAATTGCCGGTTTCGTTGCCAGTTTGATACACTCAAATTGAATTTATCAGTTTTAGGTTGAAATCTCAATGAAAAACTCAAATTTCCAACCTGTTCACGAAACGTACCGTGACCTAATCGCGAACGATACTGTTTACGTTAATATTATAACACAATCTTAAATATATTGCAATAACCACAGAAAAAATTTCATAAAAAACTGACTCTCAAGAAAAATACCGTGAACCCTATCGAACACGGTATTTTCTAAACTGTTAATTTATGTTTAATCAAAGTCCACACCTAACCCCCAATTTTCAAGATAGTCTTCAAGGTTATCCTGAAATTTCTTCATATCGTCATATACTATTCCTTTTAAAGAAGAATGTTTGTATTCTTCTGGTGTTTCTTCAAACTGTACATCTAAACGATACGGTGAATTGGTGATTTGACTGAAAAGGTCTATTACAAAACTATATGTATTGTAAACCTCTGCAATATCAAACATCAATTGTAATGCTTTTGATTTATCATAAACTTCTTTTCGGAATGATGCATGTATCTCCATAAATGTGGTTTCATCAATCTTGCGACGGTAACAATAAACCTTTTTTGAAGTGGTCTTATCGTCTGTTTGAGCAGGCATCTTTTGAGAGTATAACCACTTTCTAATGTTATCTTCGTCAGCTTTGAAAATTTGTGCAAATTCATATGTTCTTATTGCGTCAAATTCATGATTTCTGCTTGAGCAAAAAGCTTTTGCTACCCTTACTTTTAATTCATATAAATCTGTAGAACGATAATCCGCATAACCAAAACGTTCTAATGACTTTTGTTCTTTCATATTGAAAAGCGTATTGGATTTTGCAGTCAAATCTAAAAACTCATCTGATTTTGATGCTAATTCGGATGCTATCTTTTTGGTTGTTTCGATAAGTTCTTCATCGTTCATATCTTTTATCATATCTTGGAATTTTCTTAATTCTTCTATTCTTTTAAGTTCTATCATATATTTTCACTCCTATATCATAATAATTTTAATGCTTCTTTTAATTTCTCATCTGCAATCTCATTTTCGCCGAAATAATATTGCGCCGTAGTCGAAATTTTCAAATGTCCTAATCTCTTCTGTAATTTTGGCATAGGAACATTGACGGCAGCCAAAAATGATGCGTGTGTATGTCGGAGATTGTGATACTTGAAATGTATTCCCAATTCCTTTTCAATTTTTACGCCCCACGACTTCATACTATCCGGTGTAAGTAACTGCCCATTGCGTTGTCTATTTATAAAGTCACCACCGATAACATCATCACCATAATCAACCCCCATTAAAACCTTTACGGTTTCAGTTGCCCTATATGAAGTTCCATAGTGTTCTCGGTTTTTTTCTTGTTCACTTTTCCAATTTTTTAAATGTTCATATAGTTTGTCCGGGATTTCTATTTCTCGTTTTGACGCTGTTGTCTTACAGGGAGCAAGAACTCTATGAGGTGAATGCATTAACATCTGTCTTTCGATAGTGATTGTGTGCTTGTCCCAACTGATATCGGACCAACGGGTACCAAAGCATTCGCTAATTCGGACTCCCAAATAATATCCCATCAAAAATGCGGTATATAAATTTGTTGGTTCTAATCTGTCTGCCATCTTTTTGATTTCTGCTTGAGTATATGTTTCTATTGTTTGTTCATCTTCGTCCTCGGATGTCATATCAGGCATTGTCAATCGGATATTTTTATCCTCACACATGGTACAATATGTATTTCGGCTTATCCAGTACATACTGCGGGCATAACCCCATATCAAGTAAAAGAATTTCAGAAAGCCCTCGACATATTTGTAGGCATATCCACCCGAAAAGTTATTGTATGCAGATCCTTTATAATAAAGTTCTACCAAATAGTTATGTAATTCACCCACCCCTATAGAAATCAATGGCCTGTCTCCAAATTTAGGTCCGATGTGGTTTTTCCATAAACTGCGTTGCTTATCAAGCGTTCCTTTACGCTTTTTTAAAGAACCGTGTTCCATATAGTGTTCATAAACTTCTCTCATTGTAACAGCAGTATCTTCATCAGCTTTTTTAGGTGGAACAACTTTTCCATTTTCCGCAAGAAAAGCCACACGAGCTTCCTTGGCTTCTGTCTTGGTAGCATAGCCTCTCTTACGGGTATCTTTGCCGTCACGGACAGCTCGAAAGCCCCAAGTCTTACTGCTGCTTTCGTAAAAAACACCATCACCAGAACCGCCAATGTTCTTCTTGGTACTTTTTTTAGTTGTAAATTTACTCTTTTTAAGCAAAGGCATCACCTCCAACAGACGCATTTTTACTCATACAGTATACCGTATTTTCTATAAGATATCCGCATGTAAAACGACTAAAAATCAAACTATTTTTCATTTCTAAACTTTAAGAAAAACTTTCTTATCAATTTTAGATAATCAAATCAATCTTGTCCCACTTTTTAACATAGCAAAATATGCGTTTGATAACTTTCTACCAAGAGACTCTAAAACTTCATTAACACCTTGCTCAAAGGATGCTTGATTGTTCTCAGTAAGAAAAGTACCATAAATAAGAAATGCAGAAAATGGCGTACTTCCAGCATATATGCTTACATTTACTATATCAACATCGGGAACTCCTACTGCAAATAAATACATTTCACCGCTTTTCACCTCATAAGAAGCGAAGTACATATCTTTTTTAATAAACATTTTTAAATCCTCCTAAATTGAAATTTTATTTTATAGAGCAGGGCGCCGGCACTCACCGGTGCCCTTTTTACTTTTGGTACAAATAAACTAAAAAGCAATAGATTGACTAAAGTCGGGTGGCATTGAACCAAAAATAGAAATAATCTTTTGATTTTTCTCATCCCATAAAGTCAGATACGATTTATCTGCATCTACTTCGTCGCTTTCAAATAATGCTAAATACTCATTTATCTTTTTTTCCTCGTAAGGAAACTCAATTCTTTCATGAGTTACATGACCATCTTTTTGTACTATACAAGCAACTCCATAGCCCTTTTCTTCCCAAGGAGCTTCATAGTCTATTTCTTCATATGCACCTTCAACAGTCATTTCATCATAATATTCCTGTGGAAACTGTAAGTCCGCATAATTCATTCCACACCTTAGACATTCCGCAGTTATATCATGTAGCCCGTTGTCCTCATAAACCAAAAGTTCGCCACCACATTGCCAACATTTTTCTATATATATTGCGACACCCATTATTCTTCACCATCCTTATCTATTATCAAATAATTTTCTGAATTTCATATGGTTATAATTTCATTATATAATCTTTTTCAATAACATGATGCTCTGCTATTTCGATAACAGAAATATATTCATTTTCTTGAAGAACACCTGTTTCTTTTTGGTCGATATCTTCTATAAATTTGTACATGCCATCCACATATTCAATAAATACGCATTCCCACGAAGCATAGTCTGCACCAAACGTATTGATCATGTGTTCCTCAAGGGCATTATCACCCTGATAGGGATAACGCTCACCACCCCAAAGCACAAAATATGTACCTTTCGGGAAATAAAATTCACATTCGCCTGTAAATATGTTATCTATACCTAACTCTTCTTTTAACTTCCCAATAGAATATACATCCATATAGTCTTCAAATTCCGGTCTTGCAGAGTTAAGCACTCTGCAAAGTTTTTTAAACTCCCTTTTGTTTTCACAAAACAATAAACTTTCTTGATAACCCATAACTTAATTCCTCCAAAATTTTCTTTTAATTCAAGGTGACAACAACCCTGTATATTCAGTATAGCAAACAACTGCGTTAGCACCGTAAAATTAACCGCTTACCTTCGGTTGTTGCTTCCTTGTAATAACATTATAGCATTCCATCTAAAAGGGCATCGTAGAATTAACCACTACTGTTTAAGGGGTAACGCTTATATGCGCAGTAATGTTTGAACTAAATAAAACGCAAAGCTGCATTTATTCAAAAAAGATTCGTATGTCAGCTATATCTACAATTTTTGCGTCTCCACCACATGCATCACAAATATAAGTTATATTTTTCATAATACTATCTTCAAAACTAAAGTCTGATGAATCACACAATTTTCTGAAATCCTTGTAGCTATATCCGCTAAAAAGTTCCTTATCGTATTCAACATCATCGAGAAATCTATGTATCTTTCCGCACTTTTGACATTTACATTCACAGGCAATGCGAATAAACACATCCCAGTTTTCGCTTATTTCAGACTCATCTAATAATCCTAACCCCGCCAAAACCTTCTTATTCATAACTTAATTCCTCCAAAACTTTGTTTTAATCCAAGGTGACAACCACCTTATATATTTATTATAGCATTCCAGCTAAAAGGGTATCGTAGAATTAACCGCTTACATTCGGTTGTTGTTGCCTTGTATAGTTAACCTATCAACTCATCTACGAAGTCTTCAAAAGAGATAAACATCAACTGATTCACTATATCTTCTTCGAACCACTCTATAATCTCAAATTCTTCATGTTCACCTTCGTAATCTGCTATTGCAAAAATACCTGGAAAGTGTTTCACGATGCTAAAACGCTTTTTACTATAATATTTATCGGGAGACTGCCCTGTAAAATCTGTTGGATGAATTGAATTTTCATAAAAAACCTCACCATCTTTGTCAATATAAACCATCCCCAATTCATCTGTGAAAAGGTGAGCATCCATATCCACAAGACCATATGCTTTGTACTCTTTTTTTGCATCTTCTATAATTTCATCATACAATCCCTTCAAAGTTTCTAAGGCAGACGTATTCTCTGCCTTTACATTCTCAATAAAATTGCTTGTCAATTTAATATTCATAATTAAAATTCCTCCTACTATTTATTTTCTTTTATAATAGAGATGTATTAAAGCCCTGATTATTTGTGTTATAATATATTTTTTTCTTATTATTGTTCATTTGAATTAACCTCCTGATTTTTATCCAGTACTTCTTGCAATAATTCTTTTAAAAAATTTGTCAATTCTTCATTGAGCTGTTTCAATTGAGGTAAAAAATCTTCATTAGTATTGTAAGCATCATACATATAAAATAATAGTAGAGCGTGTAATAAACTTATCGTCTCTTCGTCAATATTATGTTTTTTAATTTCACGCACCAATTTGCCTGCTTGGTCTATCATGCTGGACCAAACAAGGAATATTTCGTCATTTGAACTCATACCATTCGTTTCAAGCCACTCTCGAACAGTATAAGAGTGACCTTTACGACAACCACTATCACCGCTGAATACATATCCCACCTTTTTTTCTCCGTTTGTTTCATCTATCTGCATGAATCTTCCCAATGGAAACAAAGCACAAGTTGTAGGTCTTGAATTGCCAGCTCTACACACACCATTTTTCAGCAGGACACATTTGTTGAGTTTTGGTTCAATCTTCAACTGAAGAACTGGGAGAGCCGACGTTTTTCCAATGTTGATCCAACAATATTGATTGATAAAATCATTTGTGGATATATTCAATTCTTTTGAACATCTGAATATGTCGTACGCCGACATAGTAACAGCGTCCCTATAAGTGCAGCAACCGTAACAGAAACGGCAACTGGTTTCAAATGTATCGTCAAGGCTAATCTGACCATTTTCACACATATCTGATAACCTTTCGTTTCTGCTGTCATAGTGTTTTTTATTGAAATTTATTCTTTTATTATTCATAGTTAATTCTCCTGTAATTTTATTTTGTATATCAGGGCACCGGCACTCACCGGTGCCCTTGCTAAGTTTCATTTATATTGTTAACAATAATTTTCACGTATTGTGGTAAGCACTTCTAAGAATAACTCATTTTTGCTCATCAAATAACCAATATACCTTCCGCTGATACCGTAATCATCGGTATATTCCAACAATTTTTTACATTGGTCTATAATATGAGTGGGAGCCTTGCGTTCACCTTTGACAATATCTTCTGCAATCCACTTGACATTTTCACACATATGCATTTGAACACAATACTTGTAATTTAAACTGTCTGATGATTGAGACTCATCTTTGATAAAATTATATACAACATCTCGACAAGGCCCCGGATATTCTGCCAAATCTTCATTGAGTACATTAAGAAGATATGTCATCACTTCGTTGAAATCAACATCAACATTTTTATCAAAGGCACTCCATACAACATTGCGTTCATGCTCGTTAAAGCAAGAGTATAACATAAGATAAATCAATATTGATGCTTTTTCATAATCATGCATATGCTCATATATCCAGTTCCCAAATTCTTCGAGTGTAGAATCACTGATTTCTGCAAGTCTGGGATAATTGAACCCAAAAGGGAATGTTTCTTCATATATCTGTTCTACCTTTTCACCCATAGCTTCCATTTCATCTGTAACGATAAACTCTCTATCTTTAATCTTAAATTTTTTCATAATTATAATCCTCCTAAATTTTTATTATTATGGAGCACCGCCACCATTGCCGGTGCTTCATTTGATATTATTTTATTATTCTTCACTTGTGTAAACATAGACTTCATACTCACCACCTGACTCGGTTGTGATTCGCCTAATTGGTTGAAAGTCATTCATGAACCATTCATAGTCAGAAGAGATTCTATCTTCTTTCAAATCTGCATAAACCTCATCACATGCGGTATAAAAAGTCTCAATGACATCATTCCACAATTGGGTTTTTGGAGTGTATTCGTCAAAAAAATCTTCACCTTTAATTTTGCTATCCACTCCAACACCAAAAGTAATTCCAAATACATCTTTGAATGGGAAATCAGCATAGTTTTCTGCAAGCCATCCTATTGCTTCGCCTTTTGATATCTTAATTACATCGGTATCACCCGTATGCAACTTGGTTTCAAAGAAATACATGCCGAGTTCTTTGTGTTGATATAAACGCTCTGTCCACAATGGAACTTTAAGTTCACCTAATAATTGTGAAGACTCGAGCAATTCGTCATTCGACTCTTTTATGACACGTTCAAATGCTTTTTCAAAAGCACCAATGCCACTAAAAAGACTTAGAATACC
>JAZRPM010000014.1:0-49680 GCA_045649185.1 Candidatus Ornithomonoglobus sp.
CGGTGGACTGTTTCGTAGCGAGTGTGCGCAGGCGAGACGGAAGTCGAGGCAAGCAGGGAAGACGTCGGAGACGGCTTGTCCCTTCGGGCGCACCAAACAAGGAAACCACCCATCGGGTGGTTTTTTTGTTTGGTACTTGAATGAGAGGGACTCGAATCCTGAGATAAGTGAAACTCAAAAACTTGTTTTGATAAGGTGAACTTATGCAGGGAGCAAAGCGAGTCGCTGGGCACAATATCGCAAATAAGAAAAATTTACCACAAACTTGTTGACAAATCAACTAGTTTGTGGTATAATAGACTTGTTGATTTTTCAACAAGTCTATTATTTAGGAGAAAACGATGGTTGACAGATTCGAATTATTTACAAATACAATATCTGCAATATCGCATTATTGGAACAAAATTGCGGCCGTTGAGATGGAAAAATACAATCTTAAAGGGCTTTATGCACTGTATCTTGTAACGTTGTATCGCAATCCCGAAGGCATCACTGCTACAACACTTTGTGAGATCAATAACAAAGATAAGGCAGAGATTTCACGTGCTTTATCTGTGCTTGAGGAAAAAGGACTTGTCCTGAGGCAAAACGTAACAACCAATTCATATCGTGCACTTGTAAAGCTGACTGATGAGGGCGAAAAAATAGCAAAATATCTTTGCGAGCGTGCAAGTCTGATAGTTGAAGCGGCAAGTGATGGCGTTAGTGCACCTGACCGAGAGAACTTCTATAAGGTTCTTGGTGTAATTGCAGAGAATCTCAAAAGCATAAGCGATGAGGGGACCGTAAAATGAATATAGCAAAGAAACTATACTGCAGAATTTTTCAATTGGTTTTTCGGATTGCATTGCCGTTTCTTCCTTACAGAGAACCGAAAATCCTAAAGAGCACAGCTGACTCTGCCGAAGAGATAAAACAACTTGGATTTAAGCGGGTTTTGCTTGTTACGGATGCTTTTTTAAAGGATTCGGGGATAATTTCGCCATTAGAAGCTTTGCTTGAGGGAAGCGGAGTTTGTTGCGTTGTTTACAGCAAGACAAAGGCAAATCCTACGGTTGAGAATGTAGAGGAAGCTTTTAAACTTTATAAAGAAGAAAAATGCGAGTGTCTTATTGCGTTTGGCGGCGGCTCATCAATGGACTGTGCGAAAGCTGTCGGAGCAAGGGTGGCATATCCGCATAAAACACTCAACAAGCTTGGCGGTATCTTAAAAATAAACAGAAGGATACCAACGATGTTTGCGATTCCGACGACTGCGGGAACGGGCAGTGAAGTAACACTGACATCTGTAATCACGGACAGTGAGAAGAAATATAAATATACTATGAACTCATTCCCTCTTATACCACATTACGCAGTGCTTGATGCGGAGGTTACATACACTTTGCCGTCACATCTTACCGCAACAACGGGCATGGACGCACTTACCCATGCAGTTGAGGCGTATATAGGCAGATCAACAACAAAGGAAACAAGAGAGCTTGCAAAAGAAGCAGTAAAGCTTGTTTTTCAGAATATAGAAATAGCGTATGGTGACGGCAGAAACAAAACCGCAAGAGAAAATATGCTCCGTGCGGCGTATGCCGCAGGTATTGCCTTTTCAAAATCATATGTCGGTTACATACATGCAATCGCACATTCATTAGGCGGTCAGTACAATGTCCCGCACGGCTTTGCAAACTCTGTTCTGATGCCGATTGTGCTTGAAGCGTATGGAGAAAATGTGCATAAAAAATTGCATGAGCTAGCAATTGTTGCAGGAGTTTCAGATATCTCAGATACTGAAAAAGACGGCGCAGAAAAGTTTATTTCTGCCATAAAGCGTCTGAACAGAGAAATGGGAATTCCTGAAAAAATATCAGGGATATCAGAGACTGATATTCCGGTTATGGCACGTCATGCAGATAAAGAGGCAAATCCTTTGTATCCCGTGCCGGTGCTTATGAATGCAAAAGAACTTGAAAAAATTTATTATATTGTTGCAGATTGGAGTAAGAAATGAATATAGACGAGATATTACAGAAACAACGTGAATTTTATCAGAGTGGCACTACAATTCCGGTGAAATTCAGAATAGAGATGCTAAAGCGGTTATATAAGTCAGTTAAGATGCATGAACGTGACATTAAAGCTGCTTTGCAAGTTGATTTGGGTAAGAGTTATTTTGAATCGTTTATGTGCGAGGCGGGACTGGCACTTACGGAAATCAGTTATATGATTAAGCATACAAAAAAGTACGCATCTGAACGTCGTGTAAAAACACCGCTTGCACAGTTTTCATCACATAGCTATGTAAAACCGTCACCGTACGGTAACGTGCTCATAATGAGCCCGTGGAACTATCCGTTTTTGCTATCAATTGAACCACTTACAAACGCAATAGCGGCAGGAAATACGGCAATAGTAAAACCGAGTGCGTATTCACCACGTACAGGTGCAGTGATTGAAAAAATCATCAAGGAATGTTTCGAACCTGAATACGTTGCGGTAGTCACAGGCGGAAGAAAAGAAAATGCAGAGCTTCTCGACAAGAAATTTGATATGATTTTCTTCACGGGAAGTCAGGCGGTGGGCAAGGAAGTTCTTCGCCGTGCGGCGGAGCATTTAACACCTGCGGTGCTCGAACTTGGCGGAAAAAGTCCGTGTATAGTAGACAGCACTGCAAAGCTTAAGCTTGCGGCAAAGCGTATAGTATTCGGTAAGTTCCTTAACTGCGGTCAGACCTGTGTTGCTCCTGATTATGTTTTGTGTGAAAAGTCTGTCAAAGATGAGCTTGTAAAAGAAATCTGCAGTGAGATTAAAAAGCAGTACGGAGATAATCCGATTGTTAATAATCCTAGTTACGGCAGAATTGTAAATGAAAAGCATTTTGAGCGTCTTATGGGTCTTATTGACGAAGATAAAACAATCCTTGGCGGAAAAGCTCATATAGAATGTTTTCAGATTGAACCGACGGTAATGGATAATATAACATTTTCGGATGCAGTTATGCAGGAGGAGATTTTCGGACCAATACTGCCGATATTAACATTTGATAAATTTGATGACGTGTTTGAAATGTTGAAAAATCGGGAAAAACCGCTTGCTTTATATATATTCTCAGAGGACAAAAAGCACGTAAAGCGAATAACATCGGAGCTGTCATATGGAGGAGGATGTATAAACGATACAATAATCCACCTTGCAACAAGCGAAATGGGCTTTGGCGGAGTTGGTGAAAGCGGTATGGGCGCATATCACGGCAAAACGGGATTTGATGCGTTCTCGCACAACAAGAGCATTGTTGATAAGAAAACATGGCTGGATTTACCGATGCGCTATCAGCCGTATAAAAAAGGTATATATGGAAGATTGTTGCATATGTTCTTAAGATAAATAAAACCACCCTTTCGGGTGGTTTTATTGTTATACAACCTCATTTGTATCAAAGAGATACAGATATGTTTCCTTAACGGGTTTTCCTGTTAGTTCTTCTATTGCACGGCTGTAGAGTTGGAGCTGTTTTTCGTATTTTTCTCTGATTTCTTCACTGCCGTTTCTGACCTTGTCGGTCTTGTAATCAAAAAGCACAAATCCGTCATCCTCTTCAAAGAAACAGTCGATGATACCCTGAAGAATGATTTTCTCGTCTTTGGATCTATCAGACAGTGACGGGTCGTACTCCGACGCAGGAATGTTTATCTGAAACGCCCTTTCCCGATATATGTTTTTTGATTTAGCCATACGCTGTGCGAGATTGGTTTCAAAGAATGAAACAATCTTTTTAGCGTCAATATATCTCATATCGCTTTGGGAAACAACATCTTCTGCAACAAGGCGGTCAAGCTCATTTTTTGCGTATTCAGGTCCATTTTCTGCAACCGCTTTAATGTCAATTACAGACATTATAAGGTGATAGAGAGTACCTATCTCGTTTGCAGGTTTTTCCGTGCTTTCAAGCAAAAACTTGGGCTTTGTATGCAATGGTGCGAACATAAGCTCTGCAATGTCGTCAATACCCGATGTGCGTCGGCTGTCGGGCTCGTATTCTATATCTGTATTTGCAAGTTCTTTAAGCTGTGTCACAGATGTTCTTGACGGAATAGTGTTACTCTCGCTGTATGGGTATTTATAGTCAAGTATCTTGTACACGCTCTCCCGAAGGTCGCTACTGTCGGTGTAGGTTTCTGTGGCATCTAATTCTATGTCCCCCGAATCAGGCATAGACCCAATGTGATTATAATACACTCTCCACGTGCTGGGGGACACTAATGCAGCAGGGCAGAGCCAGCTGTAAAAGCCTTTTACCGAAAGTGCGGTTGAAGGCAGAAATTTGTTGCCGGTAAGTGACTCGCTCCATGATTTTGTTACGGTTTCCTTTGTATCATCCGAATTGTGGTAGCGTGAGACAACCACATATAGTTTTTCACGCGGACGGGTGAGTGCGACATATAGAAGTCGCATTCTTTCAGAGAGTCCCTCGTGCTTGTTGATTTTTGTTATAAGCTCAAAAGCACGTGTTTTTTGTGAATAATGCTTTTCGTAGTTGATGTACGGGAGCCCGAATCCGAGTTGCTTATGCATCCTGATAACCGAAGTATCCTGTTTTACAGGAAAATCACGCCCTGCACCGAGCAGGAACACGTACGGAAACTCAAGACCTTTACTCCTGTGTATTGTCATGATGCGTACAACGTCGTGGTTTTCACCGACAAGCTTTGCACCCTCAAGGTCATTCTTGCTTTCTGAAAGTCGGTTTATATACGTGATGAAATTGAACAGACCTTTAAATCCTGCAGACTCATACTGCTTTGCACGTTCATATAAAAGACGCAGATTTGTTTGTGCTTCTTCGCCCTCTTCGATTGCGCCCATCATATCATAAAAACAGGTTTCCTCGTATATTGCCCAGATGAGCTGTGCAACGGATTTTTTTCGGGTATAGTCACGCCAACGGCGCAGATTACTCAAAAATCCACCGCAGTGTGCACGAAGACGTGCATCTTCACCATCATTGGCATACGAAGAAATGGCATCAATAAAGTAACTGGATTTCTTTGTATGTATGCGTATTAGCGCTAAATCCTCGTCAGAAAAACCGCCGATGGGTGAACGCATAACGCTTATAAGCGGTATATCATTATGTGAGTTGTCTATAACTGAGATGAGCGACAACATAAGACTTATTTCACGTCTGTCAAAGAATGAACTTTTATCAACGTATGAGGCAATGCCGAACTTTGAAAGTTCATCTGTTATAATTTCCGAATTGTACTTAACAGAATTTTCGAGGATAACAATATCCTTTTTCTTTATCGGACGCATACATCCGAGCGATTTATCAAAGACTTCTGCACCGATGTTTAGAAGTTCGTTAATTTTGTTTGCAGTATAGTATGCTTCATAAACGTCACGGTCAATATCAGTACCTTTATCTATTGCAAGGTAGTGAAGTTCCGATTTCATATCCGATGTTGATGGCGGATAATATTCATATTCATCATCACGTACGATAAGCTCACCGCCTGTATAGTCCACATCACCTGCGGTTTCTGACATTACTTTTGTGAAAATGTCATTTACACTGTCAAGTACTTCTTTTCGGCTTCGGAAATTTTGCGAAAGATTGATGCGGTTATCCGGGGTATCAGCTTTTTCATAGCTTTGTGCCTTGGCTTTAAATATATACGGGTCACCCTTTCGGAATCTGTAAATACTCTGTTTAAGGTCGCCAACCATGAAAATATTGTTATCAGAAATCGACTCGAATATTTTGTCCTGAAGCATATTTGTGTCCTGATACTCGTCGATAAGAATCTCGTCATATTTATTTTTGTATTCGTTACGAATAGCCTCGTTTTCTGTGAAAAGGCGATATGTAAGATGCTCAATATCCGAAAATTCGTAAAGATTACGTTTTTCCTTTATTGCGGTGTATTCTTCAATAAACTCCTTTACAAGCCATACAAGGTCTGAAGCCTCGGTGCCTAGAATGTCGGAGTTAGTTGTATTCTCAAGTGTTTCCGAAGAATCGGTAACACCCAACGGCGTTTTATCCGAAACTGTTTGTGAAAAAAGATCGCATAAGAGATGTGACACAAATTTAACTGTATCTTTTAAATCTGGATCGGCAATTGAATCGGCAAGCAACAGAAATTCCGTGCGCTTCTTTGGCTTGCTGAAAAACTCGTTATAGACATCATAAACATTGTCACGGTTATCGGAATTTATGATGCGTTGTGCAATGCTTTTTACAAGAAGCACAGTATCATTGTCTGATTCCGTAAACGCAAGTTCACGCAATACAAGAGATGCAGTAGCTTTTGAAATATCCGTCTGATAGCGTGCCCAGGCTTGTTCGCATACAGGCAAAGAAAACTCTCTGACAGAGCCATCAAGCCATTCATTCGGGTCAGCAAATGGCTCAGTGAAACGGTATATCGCCATTATAAGGTCACTTAAAGCGTCGTTGTTGCGGTCTTTTGCGTAATAGTCCGTAAGGCACTTGAACCGTGATTTTATGTCGTTATCATCGGATTTGTATATACGGTTAAAAAGTGTGTCAATAGCCTCTTTTGCGAGGAAGGATGACATTGCATCGTCACAAATCTGAATATTCGGGTCTATGCCGAGCGTATGAAAATTATTAAGCACGACCTTTGAACAGAATCCGTCAATTGTCATAATATCCGCAGTCTGTGTGAGACGAAGCTGTTCTTTTATGAGATTTTTATGTTCATCCTTTGCGCTCTGCATATACTCTGCAAGTCTCTTGATTATTTTCTGACGCATCTCCGATGCCGCGGCTTCTGTAAAGGTAACAATTAAAAGTCTGTCAACGGTAGATTTGCCGTTTAATATTTTCTCAAGCACACGTTCGACCAATACGGCGGTTTTTCCCGAGCCTGCGGCAGCAGAAACAAGGAGGTTACCCGAACCTGTGTCGGTATCTATGGCTTTTTTCTGATCAATTGTCCAGCCCATTACGATTCCTCCTCTGCAATTTCCCATATGTCGCTGTCTTTTTCTGTGACAGTGCGCTCTGTTTTTATATCCGAGTCAAAATTACATACATCAGCGTATGCACAGTAAGTGCAAGCGTGCTTCTGGCCCTTTACAAGCGGTGCCATAGCGATGTTACCGTCACGTATGTCTTTGTCGGCAGTAAGTATGTTGTCACATACCTTTTCCATAAGCCATTCGCCCTCAGGTCGGGTACGCACATATTTACTGTATCCGAATTCGTCCGATCTTCCCGGGAAGAAGAGAGAACCTTCACTTCTTGAAAGCTCGGATTCTATTCTGTTTTTCTCATCGTCGGGAATAACAGTATTTTTATCGTCCCCGACAAAAGTGAGCCCGTTATATGCAGTATTTTTTTTAAGTGCATTTATAGCCGTAGACTCTTTGCTTGTAACGTCAATAGTCGGGAAGGTGTTGTGCACCATACTGTAGTACATTCCCGAAACGGTTGCTTTATCATCAAGCATACGCATAGCAAGCGCATATATAACCGGCTGCATATCAAGCCCGTGATAAATATCAGCTACGGAAAACTCTTTGTAGCCTGTTTTATAGTCAATTATTCTGTAATCATTACGGTCGGGGAGTCGGCAAACGTCAAGTCTGTCGATTATTCCGCCAAGCTCAATATTTTCCGTGAGTGATACTGTGACATCTTTTTCATAGCTGTCAGTTTTAAACTCACCGCACCTGATGCTTCTGCAAACGGTCTTTGCCGCCTCTGTTACCGTGTCACCCATACGGCTTAAAATATCTGCAGTCATTTCCTTGTCACGTAAATCCGAGGCGTTTATTTTTTCTATTGTGTCAGATACAATGCCCGATACGATTTGGGTACATCTTCCGTCATCAAGAGTCTTCCAGTCAAGCTCTTTATCACTATCTACCGCTTTACAGAAACGGCTGATGATTTCGTGTGCATAAGTACCTGTGTCTGTAGGCTTTATCTCGTATTCGTCACGCTCTTTTGCTCGCAGTCCGTACTGCATAAAATGCGAGAACGGACAGTTTGCATATGAGTTAAGCCGTGTTGCACTGTAGCGGATTTTACCGCTGAAAAGCTCGCTTGCAACATCTTCGGAAATTTCAATTTTACGGCGTCGGAACTGTTTTTTAGCTTTTTTTACCGTAAACAGCTTGTTTTTCCATTCATCGTGTTCTGAAAACCACGCATCGACGTGTGCCCATAACGGGTTGTTACTTGGGTTTATAAGAAATTTATGCAGTGTTGCCTTTGGTAATGAGATATACATCATATCATCGTCAGCAGATAAAATACCGTCGTATATTTTTATATTTTTTAGTTTATGCGATATATCCGAAACAATCTGTGACGGGAGTGTTGATGCCCCGTCAGCGGTCATTGACGGATAGCTTATATAAAGCTTGTCCGTAACGGCAGACAACAGTTTGAAAACTGTGTTTCGTTCCTTTTCTGCACGCTTTACTGTGGTGGGTGCAATGCGGAGATTATTCTGTGCAAGTGTATCTCTGTCAGCATTTGAGAAAAATCCTTCAGAACTGCTGATGTGCGGATATGTTCCCGATACCGCACCCATAACAAAAACAACAGGTGTCGGGATTGCACGGTTCATATCCTGTGTACCGATGAATACACGGTCTATACCTGACGGCACTGTGCGAATCTGACACTGACTCATTGCGGTTTTTATGTAGCTTGCAAATTCTGAATGTGTTGCTTTTTCTTCACCCAGTGCACTATTTACTTGGTCAAGTACGTCAAGAATCAAATTCCATATCTGTCCGAATCTCTGTGCGTCTGCTGTTGCGTTGTTTAGAGCAAGCGAAAGTAACTCATTTTTCAGTCCCTGATACAAGTTTATATCTTCGAGGAACTCAAATAAAGCACAGCAATAATCCGAAACGGTTTCTGCCTTTGAACATTTTTCGGTATAACGAACAATAGGCTCAACAACAAGCTGACGAAGCTCGTCTGTCTTTTCTGATATATTGCCTGCTTCGGGTTCATTTCCGAACGCAGTATCAATGATGCCGTGATTAGCGTCAAGCCATGAACGGCACCATGCAGATTTATAGCGTATACCGTATTTTAAAACATAGTTTTCAAGTAAATCAATATCGTTGGGGTTAAGACGCTTATACACTGTCTTTCCGTTTTGTGTGCGTGATTTTGTGAAAATGAAACCTGCACGCAGATATGAAAACATCGACTCGTAGTCCCAGTTATATTCGGTTATATCAAAGAGCGACAACAGCTGTGTAGCTATAGGATATTCCGATATTGCGATACGTTCATCAGAATAGTAGGGGATAGAGTATTCGTCAAAAACCGTTTCAAGTATATGCGAATAGCTGTCTTTTTCAGGGCAAATAATACCAATGTCACAAAAACGGTATTTGTTCTCGCGCACAAGATCTAAAATTTTACTTGCAACGTGTTCAGTTTCTGTGTACGCATCACGTGCCTCAAAAATTTCGGCATTAGTGCAATCACCGTCATATACAGCCTGGTCAAACCAGGTTTCAAACAGGAATTTCAGGTCAGGCGATTTTATATGCGACATCGAATTTTCAAGATGGACAAATGTTGCATCGGTGTATTCTGATATGTCTTTTATAGCCTTTTTTGTACCGTAGTATGTATCGTCGCTGTTTTTATTCGTAGCAAAGGTTATTGTTATGTCCGCACCACTGTCTATAAGTGCAAAAACAACCTCAAGCTGCTGCGGAAGCAGTTCGTCAAATTTATCTATCCATATATTGTCGCCCTTGCCGAAGCTGTGACCGATAACTGCAGAAAGTCGTGAAAGGTCATCATCGGCATCTGTATAGTCCTTTTCGGAAAGCAGAGTTTCGTAGTTTTTAAGTATATCAGAAAGAATTTCAAGCTTTTGACCGAGCACTGGGCTCTCTGTAGATTCTGCCTGCTCTTTTAAGTCCTCACAGGTCACGTTATATCTGTGCATTTCACTTATGAGCGATGCACAAACGTCAATAAAACCGTTCTTGCCGATGGCACGGACAAGACGTGTATCGAATCTGTCGGTGTCAAGTTCTTTGAGCGTAAGCGATATTGCACGACAAATAAGCACGTGCTTTGCTGATGCGCCGAGCCGTCTTAAGACGGTTGGCAAGAGCTCACGTGAAAGCTTTTCAAACGATGTACATTCAATATTGTTAAGCCCTGTACCGCCGAAGTGTGTTATGAGCATACGCTCGGTTTCGTGAGAATAGTGCGACGGCACGATCATTATGCACCGCTTGTCGGGGTTTTGGTTATGCAGTTTTTCCATTTCGTTCGTACAGTATCGTGTCTTTCCCGAACCGATACCGCCGGTTATGATTTTTACTGACATTTTTTATACCTCTTTAATCACGTGGTGTTGCAGGTTCGTCCTCTGTTTCTTCAGGGTTGGGAGTTGGTTCTTCAGGTAGATTTTCAATAAATTCTGACTTTTCTTTAAGCTCTTTTTTCAGCTTTTTATTTTCTTCCCTGAGTTTTGCGTTTTCCTCTTTGAGTACGTGGTTTTCCTCGATAATTGATTTGCGCATCTGATACTCCGGCCCGTTGCTTGTAAGAACCCCGATGGTACCAATGCCCACAAGTAGAATTATAAGAATAATAACAATGCCTGTAATTTTTCTGCGTTTACGTCTGTTTTTCTCGCCCTGCATTGTTCCGTAGTTATATATATCCATAGATTTGTGCTCCTCTTTTTCTTATATCTATATTGTATAACATTCAGGCGAAAAATTCAATACTTTTTTGATTTATAAAGTGTAACGGGCACTTTTTTGGGACAAAGAATATATAGGTATTGAAAATAATATTTAAATATGGTAGAATAATAAAGTAAAGAAATATGAAACGGAGTTTTTTTATAATGCGACTGATACGTCATTTTGGTACTGTAGCAAAGCATAAATATATAGTGTTTGTACACTGCGTAAAAGCAGGAATTCCCTGGCGTGGGTTTGTGCACGATATGTCAAAGTTCAGCCCGATAGAGTTTTTTGGTGGCGTGAAATATTTCACGGGCGACAGAAGCCCCACGGAGCTTGAACGCCGTGAGACCGGCTGTTCACTTGCGTGGATGCACCACAAGGGCAGAAACCGTCATCATTTTGAATACTGGACGGACTACAATCCCGAAACAAAACGTATTGAGCCGGTAAAAATGCCTGTAAAGTACGTTAAAGAAATGTTTTGTGACCGTGTTGCGGCAGGTAAGGTGTATCTCGGTAAAAAATATACGGACGAAAACCCAATCGGATACTTCCTGCGTGGTACGGCAAGGACTAATATGCATCCCAAAACAGCAGAGCTTTTGGGTAAATGGCTTATGATGTTAAAAGACGAGGGAGAAAAATCCGTTTTTCGTGATATGAAGAAAACAAAGGACTATTAAAGGGGCGATTTGGTTGAATAAACTGCTTAAGCTTGTATATTCAAATAAGTTTTTTGCCATTCTCACACTGCTTTTGCAGGTGGGAACGATTGCAATGTTCATTGTCGGGATTTCTAACAATGTGCGTTTTTATTTGCTTGCATCAAACCTTATAAGTACAATATTTATTCTGATTGAAGTTAATCGCCATGAGGAAAGTGCGTTTAAAATAACGTGGATAATGCTTATAGCAACTGTTCCGTATTTCGGATGGTTTTTCTATCTCTACACGCATACGGGCATAATCTCGGGCAATATCCGTAAATCACATGAACGTGCGAAAAAAGCACTCGACAAGTACCGATACGACGATTCAGAACTTATCCGTGAAATGGACAAAAACGGCGTTGACACATCGCTTATAAAATATCTTTCCAGAGCCGGTTCGAGCTCGGTATTTAAAAATACAGCAGTGAGTTATTATGCACTGGGCGATGAAATGTTTAAGAGCATTACAGACGAGCTGGAAAAGGCGGAAAAGTTCATTTTTATGGAGTTTTTCATAATAAACCAGAAGAGCTATATGTGGCGTGTTATAGAAGAAATTCTGCTTCGCAAAGCACGTGAGGGCGTCGATGTGCGTGTAATGTACGACGGTATGGGCTGTATGGGAATAGTTGACAAGGACTATAACAAAAAGCTTGAATCGATGGGCATAAAATGCCGTATCTTTTCACCGCTTCAACCGCTTCTGTCAACCTATCAGAATAACCGTGATCACCGCAAAGTGCTTGTCATAGACGGCCGGTGTGCATTCTCCGGAGGTGTCAATCTTGCAGATGAGTATATAAACAAAATTGTGCGGTTCGGGCATTGGAAAGATACGGGAATAAAGCTTATCGGTGAGGGCGTAAGCGGTTTTACGGAGCTGTTTCTGACAATGTGGTGCACAACTGCGGATAAGTACGAGCCGGATATGGGACAGTACGTAAACGCATCCGAAAAGTATTCTGTACCCGATGCAAAGGGGTATGTCGTACCGTTTGGCGATTCACCGCTTGACGAGAAGCTTGTCGGCAGAAATGCGTATGTTGATATTTTAAACTCGGCAAAGGAAAGCGTTGATATTATGACGCCATATTTTGTTATTGACGATGCAATTTATGATGCGATGAGCTATGCAGTAACACGTGGCGTACGTGTCAGACTTATCTTGCCGGGTATGCCGGATAAAAAAGTTCCGTACTGTCTTGCGAGGTCCTATTACAAGGATTTGTTCGCAATCGGTGTTGAGGTGTATGAATATATTCCGGGTTTTGTGCATGCAAAAAATACGGTTTCTGACGGAAAACGTGCTATTGTTGGCACGATTAACTATGACTATCGCAGTTTGTATCTGCATTATGAGTGCGGAACTTATATGATAGACGTACCGCAGATAAAAGAAATAGAACAGGATTTCTCGCAAACTTTGATAAGTTGCCGGCGTGTAACAAGGGTTGAGCACAGAAGCTATCCATGGTATTACCGTGCAGCAGGCATGGTTTTACGATTTGTTGCAACAATGATATAAAAACAGTGCAGTTCATATCTAACTGCACTGTTTTATTATTCCATATATCCCGAAAGCTTTTCAATTGTACGTTCGGGTGCGTCTTTGGCGGTGCCCCATTCCATATCGGCGTTACGGTAGTCAAATTTAAGTGTAAATTTGTGGATATCCTCTTGAATACGTGAAAGCTCCGTACATTCCTTTTTCAGAAGCGTTGCAAGGAATGGGTTTTGGTCTTTGGCTTTGAGTGAATGTTTTGCACCTTCTGCAAGCATCTTAAGATGCTTTAAGCATACGCCTTTTGAACGCTCAAATTTTGCTTTGAATTCATCGTCTGTTGCCCACATATACAAAAGCACATCAATGTACCGCTCCATTGTATGATTGACTTTTTCGCATACCATACAGTCACAAAAAAGTTTTGAAAGGAGCTGTGAAACATCTGCTGAAACATCAGCAGTCGTATTTTTTTTGAACATACTCTTTTTTTCTGTGAGAGTGTTTTCTGCAGTGGTTTTCAGGTTTTCAAGCTTGTTTCGTACTTCGTCAAGGTGAGTGTCAAGCACAAGTGCAAGAGGGAGCTTGTTGGGGGAGGTAAACATCATTTTAAAATGCTTGTTGCAATACCCCTTTTCATTTGATTCGGTACGGAAATCAGGCTCCATCATTGCAGGGCCGAGTGAATACTCAACCGCCTCCGATTCAAGTTTTTTCTCAAGCTCGCAAAGCGGACATTCGCAGTCGATGTCGTATGCGTCATTAACAGGTATAGTATAGATTGTTTCTTTCATGATTTATTTCTTCCTCATAAATAGATTTATTACTTCATTTATTGTCGATGCTCCGTAGACTTTAATGTCTTTGGGGAGTGTTATTTTTGTAAGTGACTGTTTCGGAACAATGGCTGTTTTAAAACCGAGATTTGCCGCCTCCGACAGCCTTTTCTCAAGCTTTGCTACTGTTCGGAGTTCTCCGCCAAGTCCAACTTCGCCGATGAACATAACGTCATTTGGGACAACAAAATCAGTTTTGCTTGAGGCTATTGCTGCGCATATGCCGAGATCTGCGGCGGTTTCGTCAATTCTCAAGCCGCCTGCGACATTGATATAAATATCGCTGTTTGAAAGATTGATTTTTGCACGTTTTTCAAGCACTGCAATGAGCAGAAGTACACGGTTTAAGTCAATGCCCGAACTCATTCGTCTTGGATTTCCGAACCCTGTCGGCGTAACAAGTGCCTGCATCTCGGCAAGGATTCCACGTGTGCCCTCCATTGTGCATACTATTGCGGAACCCGAAATATTATCCGGTCTGCCCTCGAGCAGTGTCTTTGACGGATTATCTACCTCGATAAGCCCTTTGTCTGCCATTTCAAATACACCGATTTCGTTTGTTGAACCGAAGCGGTTTTTGACAGCACGCAGTATTCTGAACGAAAGGTCACGATCGCCCTCAAAATATAGAACGCAGTCAACCATATGTTCAAGAACTCTCGGACCTGCAAGTGCACCATCCTTTGTTACATGACCTACAATAAACATTGATATGTTCATTGATTTTGCAGTTTTCATTAGTGCGTTTGTGGTTTCACGTACCTGCGGAACACTGCCTGCCGCAGATGAAATTGCCTCAATATGCATCGTCTGAATTGAGTCGATTATAACAATATCGGGTTTTGTGTCATTGATTGCATCAAGTATTATCTCAACATCTGTTTCTGACATAAGGTACAGATTTTCAGTGTTAACGCCGAGACGGTTTGCACGTATCTTTATCTGTGCCGCTGATTCCTCGCCCGAAATATAGAGTATCTTTTTTGATTTACCTGCGTTTTCGCAGATTTGAAGAAGCAGTGTTGATTTACCGATTCCCGGGTCACCGCCCACAAGAATCAGCTCACCCGAAACCACGCCACCGCCAAGCACACGGTCAAGCTCACGCAAACCTGTAGAAAAACGTGTGTCGTTATTGTGAGTCACCTCGGTTATGGGTTGAGGGCGGTTAAGTGTGCTTTTTACCGTAACCGCACCTGATGAAGTTTTTTGCGGTGTGTCAAGCGTTTCGATAAGCGTGTTCCAGTTGTTGCAACCGGGACATTTGCCCAGCCATTTCGGCGAACGGTAACCGCACTCGTTACATATGTAAACTGATTTCTGTTTCATAAAAATCTCCTTTCAATTAAAGCTGGTCGGCAAGACTTTTCCGTTGTTTCCATTTTCCCGAAAGGAAATAGACCATACTCGGTATTGCATAGCCGTAGGGGGCAAGTGCGTATCCGAGCACGATACCGAAAAATCCCCATCCGAATGCTATTCCGAACAGCCAGCTCAAACCGATCCTTAATATAACGCCGTCAAGCATAGCAAGCACCATACACATACGTGCGTGGCCGATGCCCTGTATAAACGCACCGCTTCCTCGCATAAGAGCAAATGCAGGGAACATCCAAAGTATCGCCTTTATAAACTCGTCCGACATTGCGTGGACATTTTGGTCATCCGAGAAAATCATAAACATTTCCTTGCCGAAGACGATGTAGAGAATCATAAAGAATGCTGTCAGAAGCAGGGAATAAATCCATGCCCAGTAAACAGTATGTATTGCACGTTTTTGTTTCCCTGCGCCGATGTTCTGGCTTATCATAGGCAGTGCAGCATACTGAATACCCTGCGAAATCTTGTTTATAATATCGTCTATTCGTACACCTACGCCGAATGTTGCCGATGCAACGACTCCGACCTGGTTTACGATTGAGTTTACGAAGAGCATTGACAGGTTTATAAAGCCCGACTGTATCGCCATAGGTGTACCAAGCTTTGTAATCATACCTGCATATGATTTGTCAATAATAAAGGTTTCCTTTTTGAAGCTGAACCCAAAGGTCTGCTTGTTTTTGTAAAGATACCATATCGAGAACAAGAACGATACTGCCTGACCGATAACCGTTGCCCATGCCGCACCACGAACGCCCCAGCCCCAGTAGCCTGTAAATACAATGTCAAGGACAAGGTTTACAACTGTTGCAATTGCGATAAAGAGAAGCGGTCGTGACGAATCACCCATGCCTCGCAGTACGGCTGAAACCATATTATAGCCTGCTGTGAAAATGAGACCGTAGCTACAGATAATAAGATAGTCCATAGCCATTTCGTAGGACTCATCGGGAACGTTAAGAACTTTTAAAACAGGTGATTTTATTGCAATAAACAGTGCAGTGAAAGCTATTGCTATAATAAAAAGGAGCGAGGTTAGTGTGCCTGTAATGTTATTTATTCTGTCCTTTTTCCCGGCACCGAGTGCTTGTGAAATGAGCACTTGTCCTGCATTTGCAAAGCCTAAAAATACCATTGTAGCAAAGTTTATTATCTGACTGCTTTGAGCAACAGCAGAAAGTCCTGCCGTGCCGACATATTGCCCCACAATCATCATATCAATGGTACTGTAGAGTACCTGCAGTGCATTTGATGCCATAAACGGGAGTGTGAACCAAAGCATCTGTTTGGGGATATTACCCGATGTAAAATCTTTTGTTATATTTTTCTTCATTTGTGTCTCCGTATTAAGATTTTGAATATATGGATTAGCGATTAAACGTTTTCTAAATCAATACTGAAAACTTGCATTTTGCCGTTCTTTACACGGCGGATAAAATCGTTTTCGTCAACAATCGGTGTATCTGAACACATTCCTGCGAATGCACGCTCTTTCGTGCAGAGATGAATATCAGTACCTGCAAATTCAAGCAAATTATAGTTTTTGGCATAAATCTTTGCCATATTATTCTCTGAATCACTTCTGCAGGCGTTAATGACCTCAACGCCGTGCACATGGCGCGGGAATAAACGGATATGGTCAATGTAGTCTGCCTCACGGAATGGGTGTGCCTGAATAACCAGTGCACCGTTTTCCATAAGGAATGGAAGCTCGTCGCTTTTTTTCATATCTATAATTTCAGGGTGCGAAAGATACCATTCTTTGTCCAAACCATAAATGAGAAAATCAGTTCCTTTATATGATAACTCAACACCGCAGAAAACTTTGATTCCTATTTCTTCTTCAAGCTTTTTTGCTTCTTCGTAATCGGAAAAATAGAAATTGATTTTGTCCTCGTAGGGAGTGTTATAACCGATGTTAATATTACCGTCAAGGAAATGGTTGGTTATAAAGATTCCGTCATAGCCAAGCTCTTTATAGAGCTCCATGTTTTCACGTACTGTTGACTTTGAACATTTGCTTACGGGATATGTATGAAGATGCGTTTCGTATTTATACATCTCTATCACCTCAGAAATTCTTTAATATACATCGATTATACCACATAAAACAAAAAAGGACAATGTTTTTCGGGAAAATATTTTCTATAATAGATAGTTCGTACGATTGGTTTACATAAAATATATATTGTTTATTACAGACGGGTTTCAGTTGCTACAAAAGGATTACATAAAAATGAATGATTTTTATGTAATACACGTTTTCCACTAGTTATTAACAATATTGAAAATATAAAAATAGCAATTTAATTAGAATGTTTGAAAGTTTTCCACTAGGATTAAAAAACTGTGGAAAAAATTTTTCGGTTGTCATGTTTACATAAATCTGTACACATCGCTTGTTGATAATTGTGTGGATAAATCCGTTATTTTTTTAGCCTTTACATATTTGGTTTTTTATGGTATAATTGTCATATGCGAATTTTTGATTTACAAAATTCAGAAGAGTTTTCAACTCTTCTTCAGTCTTTCAGACTGCATATGCCAATTGACGGCGTCGCAAAAATACCCTTGCAAGCAAGTATTTTTGCTCCTGGTAAAATATGTACATCTTTTCGAGACTTAAGTATATAGTGTGTCAGGATATTGAAAGGATTTGATAATTTTGAAGATATTAAAAGGAATCGGTGTGTTTTTGCTATATCTTGTAATGTTCTTACTTGTATGCATTTTCTTCACCGGAAACGGAGCGTTCATTTATGAAGCATTCTAAAAGGAGAGTAACTGCAATAGTCCTTTTGCTTGCAGTAGTTGCATCAATTATCACACTGCTCTTTTCGTGCAGAAAAGATGCTACAGCACAGGGCGAATGTAATATAAAAGCGGCAGTTTACGGCTCAGATTCGGGCAGTGAGGTTGCATATAATCAGCTCAGAAACGGAATAATGGCAAATCTGGATGTGACAAGAATTTCGGACACAGAAAACCTTTCTGCATATGATATTGTGTACCTTGATTCTGATGCTGATAAAGTCGATAAAAACGCTGTTACTGAATATGTGAAAAACGGCGGTACGGTTGTTCTGGATAACTCATTTATAAAAAAGTTCAAAAAAGATTTTCTTGGTGCAGAAGATGTTGTAAAGATTGAAAGTATGCCGTATGAATTAAGTTATGATTATACGGGCGAAAACCTTACAAATATAAGTGAACTTCTATATGATTATACTTCAACCATACAGCATTACGGCGAGCTTGAAGATTATTATGGTTATGATTACGGCTACGGCATTGTACCGTCAACTGCTAAAGTTATTGCAGGTGTCGGGGAAGTAGGCGTATATACAAAAAACAGCTATGGTAAGGGCGATGTATTTATAACAAACCCGATGCTTCCGAGCGATAACACCGTAACACAGTTTAGCGAGGGTGAAGAGGGTGAGCCTATGGCATTCTCCACTGTTGCGGCGGAAAATCTTTTAAGAAACTACTACGCTGAATATGTATCGAAGAAAAAATACGGTTTTGCGGTTGAACGTACTTTCGGTTCGTTTGCGTCAAGCCCTGCTGCGTGGGAACTGCATTATGAGGATATAACGGGCATAAAAAACAAATCGCTTATAGATTTTGCTGAGTACTGTATGGATAATAATCAGATACCGTCATTTACGCTTGTAAGAAACTCATATACATGGTTTAAACGTGCAGAGAGCATAAGCTATATTAAGTATGATAACGGATTTAAAAATGATGCATACGAGAACGCATATTGTTCGGGAACGCATATTGTGTCGGCAGGCGAATGGCTTGAACTTGACAGCTATAGTGATACCGACAGCTATTTTGAGGATAATCCTGCATATACAAAGCGTGCATATCCGTTTATAACCGACTGGAACGAGGACGGTAATTTTGACATTATCTGTGGCAGTGCCGACGGAAAAATTTACTATTTTGAAGGCTACGGCATGAAAACCAATTACGAGACGGGTCCTGCAACTCATTTTACGGATGAAGTCGGCGGTGACCTTGATGTGGGTGATTATTCATCGCCTGTTATATTTGATATAAACGGCGACGGCAAGGGTGAAATTGTGACGGGTGCCGAGGACGGGATAATCCGTGCATATCAGTCACAGAAAAGTGAAAAGAACCCGAATTCAATGGCATTTTCATATATAGGCGAGGTTATAAACACGGGACTTTGCGACTCGATGGTATCGTGCGGATTTTTAAACGACGATAACATTATGGATATTGCCGTTGGTTCAAGAACAGGCGAAATGCGTGTTTACTATGGCTATACAGAGGACGGGAAGAACACCCTTTTCGGTGATTATATAACAGTTGAAACAAATGAAAGCTGGGTTTCGCCGTGTATTCATAACGGCAAGCTTTACGGCGGTTCACTTCAGGGGTATGTAGCAGAGTATTATTTTGCAGACGGCACATATAAAAAAGGTGAGTATTTAAAAGCCGACACAAACTCACGCCGTGGTGATAACCGCATAACAATCGGAATGAACAGCGTTCCGAGATTCTATGACATAGACCGTGACGGCGATGATGACCTTTTGTGCGGTAACCTTGAATACGGTATGGCATACCCGATAGACAGTGAGTATTTTCCGTATCGGGACGAGCTTGAAAAACAGCTTGATTACTGCAAAGAAAATGGAATATATGTCGGTGCACACGGACTTACTCATAAATATGCATCACCGAAACAGGAAATTAAAGAGCTGAAATACCATAAGGCAATGTTTGAAAACTTTGGTCTTAAATGGGACGGCGTGGGAATAAACCAGCATACATGGTATACAAGTAACTATGGCTACGACGGAAGCGGTATAAACGGATATAACCCCGACTATGACGGAACATTTGATTCGCAGAGCCGTATGGGGCTTTTGTGGAACAGCGGTTCAACTCTGCCCGAGAGCAGTTTCGTCCCGCAGGATTGTGCGGAAAACGCTATTCCGATGCCAATGTATTTACCGCAAACAGATTTTCTCGTGCTTGAAACGTGCAACACACCGCACGGTAACGGTGCACATTCCTACACAAGCGTAAAATACGATATGCCACTTTTGTTCTACAATCATTGTGATTATATGTACGAGGATGAGAACGGACAGAAAAAGTTATCGGATAAAGTAGGCGAAATTGTTGATAAGTACGACTATATGTTTGTACGTGAGGACCAGCTTGCAAAATCGGTATCAGCAGCATATAACACCGATATAAAGGTCGATGTAAAAGACGGTGAAATAAAGATCAGCAGTAAGGTCAGAAACGACAGCCGTCGGCTCTATGATAAGGACTATACCGATTGTGTTGGTGTGAGGATTGTTTTTGCAGATAAGGTGAAAGCATCAGATTATAAAACCGATGCAAATGTGTATAAAGCAGAGGGCAACACGTTGTGCGTGTCGCTTGATAAAACTGTTACTGTTAAAAAAGGAAGAACGGACGATATTAACATAAAAGGTGTTAATATCCCTGCAACGGTTAAAGTCAAAAACGACAGTGCTGTTATAGACTTTAAAGACGACGGAGAAATGATAGTGCGTGTTGCAGGTAATGCAACAACCTCAAGCAAGGGCTGGACAGTTGAAAAAGACGGAAATGACACCGTATTTATAAAGTTTGGCAAAGCCGAAAAACTAAAAATTTCAAAATGAGAAAAAACTGGGCGTTTCGCCCTGTTTTTTTGTCTTGGAGTTTGGATTTTGTCAATTGAAATACATGTTTTTGTGTGGTAAAATAAAGAAAAAAGACAAAAGGAGAAACGGTTATGAAAAGACCTGAACTTAATGAATTAACGCTTGAACAAAAAATCGGACAGCTTCTTATGGTGGCACAGTATCCGTTATTTGTAAAAGTTGTTGATGGTGTGGAAACACCAAGAACAGAGGAAGAAATCAAAGAGATTATGCAGAAATGTCAGTTCGGAAGCATCTGGGGACAGGGCAAGCTCAAGATGAAAAACGTCAATCTGGCAGAAGAGGATGTAGACGGAAAGGCAAATGCTGCAGAATATAAAGAATTTATCAAAGACCTTGAGAAAAATGTGCGTATTCCTATGCTTGTGGGTATGGATTGTGAAAATGGTGCGACACTTGTAGATGGCGGAACGTCTATAAGCGGTCCGCTTTCAATCGGTGCGGCAGATGACGAGAAGTTAACATTTGACCTTGCACAGTCTGTTGCTAAAGAAATGCGTGCCGCAGGCGGTAACTGGCGTTGGTCGCCGGTTGTTGATATTGCCAACCGTTTTTGTGGCGTTTGTTCGGGAAGAACATTTTCGGATAATGCTGAAATGATAGTGAAACACGCTGTTGCGGCAGTAAAGGGTACGGAAAGTGCCGGCGTTGCAAGCACTGTAAAGCATTTCCCCGGTATGGACCCGTACGAAATGAGAGATGCACACTTTACGGAAACCAAAATAAATATATCACTTGATGAATGGCGCAGTGGTCAGGCTAAAACCTTCCAGGGCGTTTTCGATGCAGGTGTTGATACTGTAATGGTGGGTCATATTTCATTCCCGGCAGCAGATGATACAATGGTAAACGGCAGATATCTGACAGCTACTCTGTCAGAGAAAATCATAAAGGGCATACTGCGTGAGGAAATGGGCTTTACAGGGGTTGTTATTACAGATGGTATCGGTATGGCAAGTCTGCAGACAATATGTCCGTTTGAAGAGGTGCTTATCCGTGCAATTAACGCCGGAAATGACATTTTGCTGGGTGTTGCACCGAGTGCAGCCGACATTGTAAAACAGGCTGTTCTTGACGGTCGCATTCCGATGGAAAGAATTGACGAATCTGCAGAACGTGTACTCAAGCTCAAGGAAAAGCTTGGACTTTTCAATGATAAAGAGGAAGAGTTTGATATATATGCACAATCTGAAATAACACGCAAAATTGACAGAAAAATTGCAGAAAAATCCGTAACACTTGTTCGTGAAAGATGCAAGCTTATTCCTGTTAATAAAGACGACATAAAGAAAGTTACTATCATCTGCAGTTCGCATTATTCAGGTACTATAAAAGAGCTTGAAGTAATGAAATCCGAATTTGAGACAAGAGGTGCAACGGTCGATATTATCGAGGACCTGCCCGAAAACGGCTCTCAGGTAAAAATACTTGCAGAGGAGAATGACCTTTTGGTTTATGCGGCATATATTGCACCGCACAGACCGATGGGTATGCCGTCGCTATACGGCACAAAAATGGAAACATTCTTCAACGCATTCTCGCACGGCAAGGAAAAGTCAATCGGTGTATCTTTGGGATATCCGTATATGCACATTGACTTTATGGGTAATGCTGACGTATTCTTTAATCTGTACGCTCCCAACCCCGAGGCGATGCGTGCATTTGTAATGGCAGTTTACGGCGAGATAGAGCCGACGACAAAGTCGCCGGTGGATGTTGAGCCGAAATTGAGATATGTGTTTGGTTAACGCAAAAAAGGAACTCAATCTGAGTTCCTTTTTTAGTGTTTTTATTCCGGTCGTGCATAGAACGTATAATATTTTCTCCACTCACGAGGTGACATGGAATAAAACATCTTAAACTGCTTTGAAAAATAGCTTTCATCTTCAATGCCTACTCTGTGTGCTATTTCGTTGATGCTTAAATTACTGCTTTCAAGCAGGGATCTTGCTTTTTCCATTCTTCGCTGGCGTATATAGCTTGCAGGTGTCTGATTAGTTTTGTTTTTGAAAAATCTTATAAAATGATTCGGATGCAGATAGCAGATTTTTGCAAGCGTATCGTTTGAAAGGTCATTGTCAAGATTTTCGTTTATGTAGTTTAAAATGAGGTCTAAACGTTCCTCGCTCGTGCTTTTGATTTCTACTGTCTGTGTTTGTGCAAGTGAAATGTATCTTGAAATTAATTGCAAGGTGCAGGCTTTCATTTCAAGAATATCAGTTATTTTGGATTTATCTGCATTGGCAAATCTCTTGAACAGATTAAGTGTTTTTCGGTCATTTTTTGCATGTAATACATAAGGCAGATTCAACAGCCCAAACAAATCTGTTTCAAGCGGATATAAATCGAAATGTATCCAGTATTTCTCAAAGCCCGTAACAGGGTTGTTTTTACAGCTGTGCAAGGCGTTTGCCGGGACGAAAAACCAGTCGCCTGCCTGTGCAATGTAGTCTTTTCCCTCAATGGTGATTTCAAAACCGCCTTTTGTTACGTAATAAAATTTGCTTTGCTTAAACCTTTCATTATCAATGCTCCAGCTTGCATCGGGTGGGAATTTCGAGAATCTTCCGTTATTTATAACAACATTCAAGTTTGTAAGCCATACGTCATATAGATATTCCATTGAAACACCTCCGTAGCTGTTCTGTAAAATAATATGCTAATTTTTTACAAGTTTTAGGTGAAAATTTCTATTCCAAAAACATTATAGCAGATGTATAATATATTTGTCAAATAAAATTTTAGGGGGTTTTGATATTTGTATATGAAAAAGAAATCCCTTATTTTGCATATAATAAGTAAAAATTTTAGAATTACGCATTGCAATATTTGCAAAAATATTGTAAAACAGATGTAATATAGGATAATATTACCTATTTTCTTGTGGCATAATATGTGATATAATGAAAATATAATCAAAAAAGGAGTGTCGAAAATGAAAAGAAGAAAAGTCACAGCATTTTTGATGTCGGCGATTATGACTATTGGTATAATCCCGTCAACAACCTCTATGGCGGCAGATACGGCTCTTGACAAAGAAGAGTATCAGTATTTCTTAAATACGTCAGAGGACAGTGCGTATGCAATGCTTGGCGAGAAAGTTGAGCAGAAAGGGTTGGAGTTTATCGACGGAATCGGTAAGGATAAGTCTGATGAAACCTACAACGAGCTTGTAAACCTTGACGGCCTTGATGCGAGAAAGCAGTACAGTGCAAACTATATGTATTTCAAGGTGGACGATGATTTCTATCAAGAGGGCGACGATGAGTTCATGTTCTCAATCGTGTTCTACGACTACGGTCCTTCTGAGGGTAAGTATTACTTTGAGTATCATACAACAGGCGGTGCGACAAAGCAGGTGACGCTCATAAAACCCGGTACAAACCCGGGCTGGTCGGTAAAGACAATAACTGTTGATGATGTCGATTTGAGTGCTACATACTCAAACGGTGCGACCGTGAGAATAATGAACGGTGCATATAACGCATTCAGAAAGTTCGAGATTGTAAATATTGACAAGGCACGCCGTGAGAAAAAAGTGCCGAATGTTACATGTCTTGGTAATGACATACTCCGTGAGATGGCAAACCTCAGATTGTTGAGCGTTGATGATCCGAGATTTGCGAATCAGAATTTCGGAAAACCTGCAACAGCATACGATGTTCAGGATTTAAAGAACATAGTTACCAATAACCCGAAGGCAAACAATACCGCTTCAAATACCGATACAATGACACAAGGTCAGCTTGTAACAACCTTTATGCAGGCAGTCGGTGCAACGAAAAAGGACGGAGAGAGTGCAGTTGAGGCGGCACGCCGCCAGGGTATCATTGATGCATCGGGACTTTTCCTCTTTGATGAGGCTCCGGCTACAAATTATAACCTTGTAGCTATTGCATACACCATTCTGGCATACGAAGCGCCGGACGGAAAGAATCTTCTTGACGATTTGATAAATTCGGGATTCTATAAAGGCGTAGACCTCACCAAGATTGCAAACGAGGTGTTCCAGTACAGATACTATTCTGTACCGAGAAAGTGTCCGTATAAAATAATAACAGATCCGGCAACAGGCAGAACGTTTAAACACGTTGATTTCTTCGGCGGAACACTTATCCGTCCGTATCTGAGTAACCAGAGCTGGACAAACGACGGAAAACGATTCATCTGCGGTACACAAACGGGTTATCTCTATCTCTATGATACCGAAACGCAGATGATGACATACCTTGATAAAACAAAGCCTAATGCTTCGCATATGATTGCCGGAGTCGGCGGCGACGATTATATCTACTATATAACGAATACCGGACTTGACCAGCTGTGGCGAATTCATCCGGACACGCTCGAAAAGGAGCATATGTATGAGTTCCCGCTCGGTGTAACGGTGCTTCTCTTTAATACCACAAACGACGGTAAATATCTGTCAATCGAGCCGAACACCGAAAACGGATATTATACAAGACCTGAGGGTACATATCCTGTCATAAGAATAAATCTTGAGACAAAAGAGGCTGACTGGAAGTATTATCAATTTGATTATTCAAACTGGCTGAACCACCAGCAGATTAACCCGACAGACCCTAATCTCATCGCATTCTCACACGAGGCAAGACTTAATGAGGTATCAGGTTATGCCGCAATCTGGGACAGAGCCGGTGTTATGAATATGGAAACCGGTGAGCCGTATTTCTTAAATCAGGGACGATTGGGTGAGAATTCGGGTAATGCCGCACAGACCTTCACTCACGAAATGTGGTCATTTGACGGTCAGTACAGATACCTCTGTGCGTGGGCAAACTCCTCTGTTTCATACGTTGGTGAAGTTCCGGCGGTAGTGAGATTTGACAAGGACGGATCACATCCGCAGTATTACAGTACAGGTTCGGTCCCGAAAGGTACTGCAAACCACGCAGGTATGAGCGGTGACAACAAGATGCTTTGTTCTGATATGTCTATGGTTGCACTTATAAGCACAGAAACGCATCAGATATTCCCGCTTACGGATGTAAGTACATTAACAGGCGGAAAAGGCCATCCGTACCATCCACATCCCCATATTGCAAACTATCATAATATGGCAAACTGGGGTCACGTATATAAAGGCGTTCTCGGTGTAGCTTGGATGGATTATACAAACATTCTCGAAAATGAGGTTGCAAAGGGCGGACGCTTCTCATTTGGCGATTACGTTGACCGTGTAAGCTACGAAGCACTTGAATGTGAATCTTCAATAACAACAAGGGCAGGCGTTGAGTGTGCAGTTGCAAAGCCGGGCAAATGGTTGTTCCTTGATGTAAAGCGTGACGTTCTTGACAGCAACAACTGTGCAGCAAAAATTACATTCGATTATTTCGACAATACCGATAAGCCTATTGAGATTGCTTATACAAAGGGCGTTGAGGAATACAACGACTTCTGGAAGGTATACAATATGGAGACCGAGGTCAGAAGAACCGGCACCAACAAATGGAAAACAGCCGAGGTAATCATTGACTGTATCAACCTTGAAAGTATCGGAAAGTTTGAAAGTGACCTGAAGTTCAAGGGTGTGCAGGGCAGTGCGTATATAGCAAATGTCAGAATCGAGCGAATCGGAAAGTCTGAATAAATCACTTATCTTGCACTTTTGTGCTCGCTCGCGTACCGGCGTACAGCTCGTTCGCCTAAAAGCACAATCTAAGCAATTTATTCAAACTTAAATTTGTTCTTATGATAAAGAAAGGGAAAGTATAATGAAAAAGAATTTCAGAAAAATACTGTGCAGTCTGATAGCTGTTGTAATGATGCTCTTGTGCGTATCAGTATCAGCCGCAGAACCCACGATGAATATTACATGGCGTGGAGATTATTCAGACAATGCAAAACCGAAGCTTGTGGTAGAGTTTTCATCACCCGTGTCATATCTTCAGCAGGTAACAGCAGTTGTTTACAAGGCAAACGTAACAAACCCGTCATTTGCTGATTATATCCGTGCACAGGAGATAACAGTTAACGGCAACGCAAAAACAGAAATAACATTCAATATCGGTACATCATTTAATGCAACGGACAAGGCGTATAAGGTAGCATTGCAGGGTAGTGGATATCAGTCAGACATAAGCTTTGAAGCACAGACCGTTTATGCACTTACAGCTTCGGATATAAACGGAACAACAGGACTTCTTGCACGTCTTAACAGTGCTTCATCAGCAAGCATAATGAGCGTTATGGATGAGCTTTTGCTTCCGCTTCAGCTCGCAGAAGAAGCTGATGCAACACGTAAAACAAAGCGTGCAGGAATACTCGTTGATATAAGAACAAGCGATTATGATGGTTCATTCAAGACTCTTGAAGATGTAAGAGCCGCATGGTTGGTATCTGATATCATCGCATTTATAACAGATACAGACTCAACAGCAACTGATATCAAGAACATAATAGACGGTAATGCCGATATATTGGGAATAGATATCTCTGATGCAGATTATATTGCACATTCGGTTGAATTGTGTCAGGACCTTATTGATTACGGTTATCTTTATAACAACGGTAACGGCATCAAGTCACTTAAGGACCTACAGGGTGCGGTAAAAGAGTATCTTGGCGTTATTGCAATCAACAATGCAACAGATACTACAATAACAAACGTATTTAATAAGTACAAATCCAATTTTTCTATCCCGACAGAAACAATGACAAAGTATGATGCTTTAAGTGCAGTTTCAAAGGGAATGGTAATAGGACAGCTTTATAGCAAGAATTTTGCAAAGCCGTCTGATCTGGTATCGGCGTTTACTACAGCAACAGACGGTATGGCAGGCGGTATACCGGGAACGGTTATCCCGGGCGTGGTAGTACCGGGTGCTACCGGCGGAAGCCCGTCAAACTCAATGAGTGGCGGTGCACCGTCAGCTCCCGTAACACCTGTAACACCGGCACCGACAGGATTTAGTGATGTACCTGCATCACACTGGGCAAATCCGTATGTAACAGAGCTTGCAAAGAAAGATATTATAAGCGGATATGATGATAACACATTCAAACCCAACAACAGCGTAACACGTGAAGAGTTTGTGAAAATGATCGTGGGTGCGGCAGGCTTATATAAAGCAGATGCACAGTGTGAATTCACTGATGTAGCACAGAATGCATGGTTCTATCCGTATATCGCATCAGCTTATGCATATGAATTGGTATCGGGTGTTACTGATGCAGAGTTTGGTGTAGGAACAAAAATTACACGTCAGGACGTTGCGGTAATCGCATCAAGAATCATAAAGAAATTCAAGAACGATACTGTGATTCCGACAGAAACAACGCTTACTGATATTGATACAGTTTCTGATTATGCACAGGATAGTGTAAAGCTTCTTAACGGAATGGGAATCATAAACGGTTATGATGACGGTTCGTTTATGCCGAAAAACACTCTTACAAGAGCAGAAGCGGCAACTATCATTTACAAGCTTATAAACAGCCTATAAAAAAGGAAGGGAGAGAAGAAAATGAATAAAAGAATTTTAACTTTATTTATGACACTTGTGATGCTTATAACATCAGTAAGTGTTGTATCAGCTGAAGATGCAAAAGTAACGGCAACAGCTGAAGCTCCCGTAGTGCTTTTGGATTCAGGCGAATTTGAGGCACTCTATGCTATGGGCTTTTTAGGCGATGAAATGGCGAAAAGTGACAAGAATGCATATATCACACGTGCACAGTTTACAGGCTATCTCTGTAAGCTTGCAGGATATGCAGTTACAGATTATAAAGCGTCACAGATTCCGTTTATAGACGTAAATATTGATACTCCGTACTGTGATGAGATTTGCACAATGTACGAGATGGGCAGAGTAAACGGAACTGACCCGAATATGTTCAGTCCCGATAACCACGTTACATATGCACAGGCGTGCAAGCTTATAGTTGATGTATTGGGTTACAGAAACTATGCCGAAATAAAATACGGTGAGGGACTTGATGCTCACGTAATGATGGCAGGCGAGCTTGAGATTAACGAAGGCGTTAAGAACGTTGCATCAAACAGTGAGCTCACAGCAGAGGATGCCGTAAGAATGTTATATAATGCAGGCCGTGCCGAGGTGTTTAAGTTTGCAGGTGTTGATGCAAACGGTAATCCGAAATACGAAACAGACGGCACAGACCTCTTTGCTTCAAACGATATATTCTATGGTGAGGGCGTTATGTACAGCAACGGTATGGTTTCGCTTGTAGAGGTTGAAGCACGTGACGGTATAACTACAATCGGTGACAATGAGTTTGTATCAGCTGATGCTGATTTAAAAGAACTTATCGGTTCAAAGGTAAAATACTTCTATAAAGATAATAAAACAGACAAAAAGCTTTTGTGGGCGTGGGAAGACGAGCGTTTCAGCTCTTCAATCGAGATTAAGGCCATTGACCTTGTGACTGATTCGCCCGAATATACACGTACAAATATCGTTTACTATGAAAAAGACAACAAAAAAGAGGATGCAAAGCTTAAGCCTCTTTCATATGTAATCTATAACAATGAGCTTTTCACAATCCCGACACTTGATATGTTAAAGATAGATTCGGGTAAAATGCGTCTTATCGACAACGACGACGATGAGGTTTACGATGTTGTAATCATCGAAGAGTTCAAGAATATGTTTGTAGTGGGCAATCCGCCCGAATCAACATACCTTGTTGATAAGTACAATAACTCACTTGAGTTTAAAGACCACGATGTTGTAAAGATATTTAAAGACGGCAAGGAAATAGAGAAGAAAGAAATCCCTGCAAACTGCGTTGTTTCATACGTAGAGAACCCGTCAAAGACAATAATATATATGTATGTTGTTGAAGAGGGTTATCAGGCAACTTTAAACCGTGAAAAAACATACCGTGGTGATAAGGTATATACATTCGGTGATAAAGAGTTTAAGCTTGCCCAGAGCTATAAGGATATAATGACAAGCGGTGTGAATATGCATATAACACCGGAAATAGGCAAGAAATACAAGTTCTGGCTTGATATGGACGGCGAAATCGCAGAAATTCAGGAAGCCGATGGTAACCTGCAGTATGCACTTTTAGTAAAGGCAGAAAAAGGACCTGCATATGAGGAAGACACCGTTTATACAAGAATGATTTTCACCGACGGAAGTGATAACAGACCTGTTATAAGCAAGAGTCTTATATTTGACGGTCAGAAAATACCGGTTAAAGACCTGTTTGATACAACAAAAGAACATTATGCAAAGCTTTTCGATGCGCAAGGCAAAATTAAAGAGCAGGTAATTATGGTTTCATTCCACGAAGACGGTGTGGTAAAGGAAATCGATATAGCGGCAGATAATACATCTAACCCGTACGGATATGATACATCAGAGTTTACACTTGATATAGACGGAAGCACAACCGTATCATACAGTGACGGTTTCAGAATGATCAGTGCAAAATGGTTGCTTGACAATTCGGTTCTTGTGTTTGTTAAGTGGACGGGTGACGAAGATCCTGTATGGACAGTGTCAAACCAGAGTTCATTAAGCGGTACATATGACCTTTCGGTATATGATACAGGCAGTAACCTCGTACCGAAGATTATCTACAAGAAATCACAGCCCAAAACTTCATACTGGGTAGAAGGATTCTTCCTTGTAGATAAAATAGAATGGGTACACCATGACGGTGAGGAACTCAAAAAGGTATATGGCTATGCAAACGGTGCGTATAAGAACTACATAGAATTCCAGCGCGGGTCATTGCCCGATACAGTAACAGAGGGCGACGTTATAAAGGTTTCACAGTATAACGGCAGACTTTCAAATATAGAATATGTAACAAACCTCAAAGACGATGATGAAACACCGTTCTTCCTGGGAACATTCACAGGCGCTGATTGTTCGATATTTGCACCGATTTACAGCATCGCCCCAACAGGTGTAACAGTTGTAACTCCTGCTGAACACGTTGAGGCATACGGTCCGATTGTTTCATCAGGATTTGTAAGCGGTACATTTATTGTTACAGTATATGACCGTGAAACAGGCGAGATAACAACAGCTGACTTTAACAGCATGAAGCAGACAGTATCGCCTAAGGCAGACGGCACATTGCCCGATAGTGACAATCAGATAAAGATACTGTTCAGACGTCGTTACGGAGCTATCCGTGAAGCGATAATAGTGAAATAAGGAGGTAAAATCAGATGAATAAAAAACGTATTATAAGCATTATATTAAGCTGGGCGTTGCTTTTGATGACCTCTTTACCAGCTCCCCTTGCAGTTAATGCAGAGTGGGACGGAGCATCAGCAACCGGCTATGCCGGTGGTAGCGGTACAGCGGCTGACCCGTATCTGATTTCAGATGCATCAGAGCTTGCATATGCAAGAGATATGGTGAATGCAGGTACACATAATACTGCACATTTCAAGCTTACAGCAGATATTGACATTGAGAATCAGGAATGGACACCGATGGGCTATGGTGAAAGTTCATCAGCAACAACGCTCTTTAAAGGCACATTTGACGGTAACGGTCACAAGGTAAAGAATGTGACAATCACAACTGCAACACCCGCCGGAACAGGTTTCTTTGGTGTTGTATATACCGCTACAGTCAAGAATTTCGGAATTGAAAACATCAATATAGCTGTTTCGACAGGAAATGTTGGCGGTATGGTCGGAAGAGCGATAGGTACATTTGAAAATTGTTATGTTATAAACTCAACCCTGAAAAACACAACTACCACAACAGGTTCTGAATACAGTTCAGGTTTAGGCGGATTTGTAGGAAACCAGTGGGGAAAAATAACAGCTACAAACTGTTATGTGTATGATGTAGATATCGCTGCTGCACCAAGAGGCAAAATCGGCGGTTTCTGCGGAATTGACCAGGGTAGCAATGATACAGGCGTCTATAAAAACTGTTATACAGCAGAAATAACAGAAGTACAGACAGATGGTGTAAAAACACCTGTAAGATATGGCTTTACGCATAAGAATAGTACTACAGACGGTACATCTGCTGTGAACTGTTTCTCTACTTTAGAGAGTGGTGCAGGAACTTATAGTGAAAGCGGTACTCGTGCATATAATGCCGAGATAGAGCTTGGCACAGCTTCAGCAACAAAGGACGATATAGTTGAGGCTTTGGTAACAAACCTTGCTGATACGGTTTATGCAGTAGACGAAAATATTAACGATGGATATCCGTACATCAACTATGATGTTATTATCCCGACACCGACACAGGAACCGACAGCAACACCGACACCGACACCGACACCGACACCGACGGCAACTCCGACAGCAACGCCGACACCGACTCCGGTGGTAACGGCAACCCCTGTTGTGACAGCAACTCCAATGGTAACGGCGACACCGACAGTAACAGCTACTCCGGTAGTTACTGCAACACCTGCAGTAACAGCAACACCGGCACCGACACAGGAAGCAAGCACATTACCCACTCCCAATCCGTCAGGCTGGGACGGTACAGCGGCGACAGGATATGATGGCGGTAGCGGTACAGCGACAAGTCCGTATCTTATTGCAACAGCAGGACAGCTTGCATATGCAAGAGATAAAATAAACGACGGAACACACGAAGATAAGTATTTCAAGCTTACAGCAGATATCGACCTTAATAACCGTGAATGGACGCCGATGGGCAATTCTGCCGTTACGTTCACAGGTAACTTCAACGGTGCAGGTCACGTTGTTAAGAATGTGATGATAACGACACCGGCATCAGATAAATACACTGCATTTTTCGGTCACGTAGCAGGTACAATCAAGAACCTTGGTCTTGACAGGCTAACCATACAGGTTGAGCAGAGCGGCGGCGTTATCGGCGGTATGATAGGTCGTGGCTACGGTACATTTGAAAACTGTTATGTAAAGAATTCATCTATCAGAAACACATCAACTGCTACTAATAGCTATGAGCAGGTTGGTGGTTTTATAGGAAGGATAAGAGCGACAGCGACAATTAAAAACTGTTATGTATATAACACCGTTCTTACCGGTTCTGGCCGTTCTGTTACAGGTGGTTTCTTCGGTAATGATGAGGGAACTACGGATTCAACCACTCTCACAAACTGTTTCGTTGCAGATGTAGAGCGTGTTGGCTTTGACGGCGTAAGAACATCGGTATTCTACGGATTTGGTAAAAAGCGAGCAGCAGACGATGCAACATCGGCTGTGAACTCATGGTCAACAGGAACAGGCGAAAACGGAACGTATCCCGAGAGCAACGCCGGCTATCTCTATCAGAGCACAATGTCACTCGGTACAGAGGGAGCATCAAAGGCTGATATAGTTGAGGCTTTGGTGACAAATCTTGCAGACACTGTATATAAGACAGATGCAGAAATAAACGGCGGTTATCCGTATATTGACTACAGTGTAGCGGCGCCGACACCGACTCCGGTACCGACTCCGACACCAACTCCGGTGCCAACACCGACACCGACTCCGACAGCTACTCCGGCTCCGGGAACAACTCCGGCACCGACTGTAACTCCAACAGTTGCTCCGACAGCAACGCCGACTCCGGTTGCAGGAGTTCCGACACCCAACCCGTCAGGCTGGGACGGAACAGCGGCAACAGACTATGCCGGCGGTAACGGTTCAGCAGAGAGCCCGTACTTAATCGCAACGGCTGCTCAACTTGCATATGCAAGAAAGATGATAAATGAAGGCACACATAAGAGTAAAACCTTTGAGCTTGCAGCAGATATTGACTGGAATAATCAGGAATGGACGCCGATTGGTCTTAATGATACCAACAACTTCAATGGTGCATTCAACGGTGCAGGTTTTAAGATTAAAAATGTAGTGATAACACAGAAATTCTCATACACAGGTATTTTTGGTCACTTAAACGGTGCAAAGGTGAGAAACCTCGGTGTTGAGCATATGTACATTTACAATAGTAACGGCGCCGGACCCGTTGGAGGTATGATGGGCAGAGGTGCGGCAACCTTTGAAAACTGTTATGTGAAGGATCTGGATATTGTTTGTCTGACAACAACATATATCACAATAGGTTTGTTTGCATCAACCGTGAGAACTGCATCGAGCTTTACAAACTGTTACGTGTACAATGCACGGGTAAAGGCACAGAACGGAAGCTCGATATGCGGTTTTACCGGAAGTATAGAAAACCCGCAGACGAGCGTGTTCACAAAGTGCTACGTTTCAAATGTGACACCGCTTGAGGGCAACAAGGCTACGGTATATCCGTTCGGACGAAACTCAACAGATGCGTCACAGACAGTTACAAACTGTTTCTCAGATGTAACACCCGTAGACGGTGCAGATTCAAGATATCCCTTTAACGCATCGCAGGCTTTCGGTACAGCAGGTGCAACAAAGGAACAGATTACAACAGCACTTGTAACATCTGACCAGATAATGTGGGCAACTAATGCTTCAATCAATAACGGTTATCCGTACCTCACATTCAAGTTCCCGATGGAGCCTGATGAGGAGGCGGTATATAACGACCGTGAAGCACTTGAGCTTACTGTTACACAGCCGATTAAGGCGGCGTTCTCATTACCGACAGTGGGTGAGAATGGTTCAACAATCACATGGTCAAGCGATAATGCTGCAATCATCGTTTCAGGTGGCAGTGCAAGCGTAATCTGCCAGGACGATGAGGTGAGTGTAACGCTTACAGCAACCCTTACAAAAGGTAACTACAAAAAATCAAAGGTATTTACCGTAACTGTTGCAGAGATTATAGTTTCATATGTCGTTGCAGGTGATGTAACAACCACAGACAACGGTAACGGCACAACAACACTCACAATGCCGATAGAGTGTACAGGATTGCAGTATGCAAGCTATGATAATCTTTCATTCTGGGCAACACTTGTTGGCGCAGACGGTGAAATCATAGACCAGGATGTAGAAACAAAGGCAAAGAAGACAGGCGATAATCAGACCGACTCCTTTAGTGTAACCTTGCAGTCAAAGGCTGCAGGTCAGGAGTATAAGTATTATCTCTGGGGCGATAATAACATATCGCTTGTTGACAACACTCCGACGGCAATCGAAAACCTTACACCGATTGAAAAGGTTAAGAACATAACACTCAACTGGGATGCGTGCTATGATGACAGCGGTGATCCGGTTATCTACAAGGTTTACCGTGACGATAACACATATCTTGGCGAGACTTACGCAACAACCTTTAAGGCGAACGGCGGTTCATCGTCACAGACTCACACATATAAGGTTGTTCCGACAGATAAGCGTGCACAGCTTGGTGCATCTCAGACAACCGGTGACTGTCAGATGATAAATATGTATTATATCAAGGCATCAGGCGCAAAGAACGGAATTTCTACAAGCTTCACAGCCGGACCTGATAACGACTCGTATGCTGATACAAAGGAAATAACCATAAACGGAAGTAACGTAAAGGTATTCACGTCAAACGGCTTTAAGTCGGATAATATCACACAGCGCAGCCATATGATTTATTTCACTGTTGATTCAAGCCTTGTAAAACAGTCAGACAGTGAGCTTGTGTTCGAGATTGTATACTATGACAAGGGTGCGAATAAAATTCAGTTTATCTATAACGGTAAGCGTCCGATAGGCGCTGACGGTAAGCCTGTGGCAGACAGCAGTACATATGCAAGATTTAAAGGCTTTGAAAAAACTACTACAGGAACAAATGCTTTAATTACTGAAGTAATCAGAGTGGGCGACGCAGAATTGAGAAAATCAAATCAGTCATCCGGCGGCGACTTTGGTATAGTAGTTCCCGGTGGCGTTCAATGGGGCGATGTTGCGATAAAGGAGATAAGAGTTATCCAGGCATCACTCTATGACTAATGTGTTAATAAAACTACCATCATCCCCGAAATTTTCGGGGATGGGTAGAATTATTATATATAAACTCAACGAAAATATAAAAAAGAAAGGAAGTAGATAATTGTGAAGAAAATTATCAGTTTACTTGTGTCACTGACACTTATCCTGTCAATCGTTCCGATGACGGTTATGGCAGATGACACAGGCTGGGACGGTACAACGGCTACAGCGTGTACCAACGGCGACGGCTTGAGTGCAGATACTGCGTATAAGATTTCTACACCCGAAGAGCTTGCATGGGCAAGAAATCAGATTAACGACGGAACAGCTGCTTCAGCGTACTTTGAGCTTACAGCCGACATCGACCTGAACAATCAGGAATGGGTGCCGATTGGTACTACATCAAATTCTTTTACAGGAACATTTAATGGTAAAGGCTATGCAGTTAAGAATATTAAAATCACAACTGCATATGCAGATGGAACGGGATTTTTCGGTCAAATAGCAAATGGAAAAGTTCAAAACCTTGGCATTGAAAATCTTGATATGGATGTTCCTTCGGGTAATGCCGGAGGTATGGTAGGAAGAGCATACGGCACATTCACAAACTGCTATGTAAAAAATTCATCTGTTCGAAATACAGCCAACACCACTTCTTCCTATCCGGGAATAGCTGGATTTATAGGTTATCTAAGGAACGGTATAACAGCCACAAACTGCTATGTGTATAATACTGAAATAGCGGGACCACAGCGCTCTAAGATGGGTGGTTTTTGCGGTTTTGACGGCGGTAACAGTGATGCTTCAGTATTTACAAATTGTTATGTCGCAGGTATAAAAGAAGTGCCCGAGACAAATGTAGTAACCCCGTCAAGATACGGTTTTGCACAGAAAATGAGTTCTACTGATAAAACATCAGCCGTTAACTGTTGGTCTACATTGGAAAGCGGTGTAGGAACGTACATTGAAACGAATTCAGGATATTTGTATAATGCAGAAAAAGAAATAGGATTATCGGGTGCAACAAAAGAGGGTATCATAACCGCATTGGTAACAGATGGCGGAAGCTATATAGTTGATGAGGATGTTAATGACGGTTATCCGTGTCTTGATTACGAAAAACCGGCTCTTGTTGCCGCAAGTTCATTTGCAGGCGGTGACGGAAAGAGTGCAGATACTGCATATCAAATCGCAACAGCAGAACAGCTTGCACTTATGAGAAACAAGGTTAACGATGGTAGCGGAAGAACCGCATATTATGAATTGACGGCTGATGTTGACTTGGATAACAAGGAATGGACTCCGATTGGTTTGTCAACATCAACATTTGGCGGAACCTTGGACGGAAAAGGTCATAAAGTATGCAACATTAAAATTACAACTGCGACAAAAGAAGGAACGGGTTTCTTTGGTGTTGTGAACGGGGGTACGGTAAAGAATCTCGGTATTGATAACATCAATATAACGGTTCCATCAGGAAATGTCGGCGGTATGGTTGGTAAGGCTATAGGAACATTTACCAATTGTTATGTTAAAAATTCTACCATCTGCAATACAACTACAAGTACAGGTGCTGAATACAACACCGGTGTAGGTGGATTTATCGGATATCAATGGGCAGCGGTAACAGCAACTAATTGTTATGTATATAACGTACAAATAACTGCTCCTCCAAGAGGTAAAGCCGGTGGTTTTTGTGGTTATGACGGAGGTGACAGCGATTCCGGCGTATTTACAAATTGTTATGCAGCGGCTGTAACAGAGGTTCCGCTTACTAAGACAGAGCCTGTACGATATGGTTTTGCACATAGACATTACAAAGAAACAGACAAGACAACTGCTGTAAACTGTTATTCTACTATGACAAGCAGTAAAGGAACATACGGCGAAAGCGGAAACCGTGCATATAATGAGGCCTTGGAATTAGGAAAAGCTGGTGCTTTGATAGACGATATAGTTGCAGGTTTGGTAACAAATCTTGCAGACACTGTATATAAAGCAGATGAGAGCATCAACGGCGGATTCCCGGCATTAAACTATGAAACTGCACCTGTTGTTGAAACTGTTAATCCGTATGTAATCGCAGCGGTTAACACAAACGGTATGGTAAAGGTTTCAATCCTTGAAAACAGCGCAGTAACAGGCGCAAGCGTATATGTTGCATCATACGACGTAAACGGCAGACTCCTTAATGCGGATATTCTTCCGGCAACTGTGGGAACACAGACATCAGAGGTAGATGCAACAGGTGCAACAACAATTAAGGTATTTGTTTGGGGTCCTAACCAGACTCCGATTGCAAATATGTACAGCAAATAAGTGTGTGTTTGCAGTATACGGCACAAGGAAAAAACAGCGTCGGGCTTTATGCCCGACGCTGTCTATCCCTGTATTCTTTTGGAGTGAGTCCGGTTCGTTTTTTAAACGCCGAATAGAATGATTTCATATCGTGATATCCACAGCTTATCGCAATATCCGATACCTTTTTATCGGTCTCGGCAAGCTGGCGTGAGATTTCATTAAGTCTGATTTCACGGATGAATTCCGATACGGGCATTCCCGTTTCACGCTTGAAGATTTTTCCGATATAGTTCTTGTTAAAAAACAGTTTTTCCGAAATATCTTCCATTCTGATATTGATGTTATAGTTTACTTTGATATATTCAATAACGCTGTTTACTATATCATTTTGTGATGTTGAAAGCATTGTTGATTCGTTGCTTTCTATCTTTCGGAACAGCTTTATTATAAGTTCAGCAATATATACACGTATGAGGTTTATATATCCTGTGTCACGTTTTTTATACTCTTTATAGATTTTTTCAAATATCGTGCCGAACTCAAAGCTACAGTTCTTTATCAGATTAAGTCGTTTTATATATCCGTTCTCATCGGGGAACAGAGAGTAGAAAAGAAACGATTTTGAAAGCGTTGAGAAATCCTCGCCGTCAAGCAGTGAAGCGTGAAGAAAATCGGGCGTAAACATAAGGTCATATGCAACGAACTTGTCCTCAAACTCTTCATCGGCATAAAAGCAATGCTCTTCCATTCTGTTTATAACCGAAATATCCCCGGCTTTAACCTCGTAGGTTTTGCCGTCTATTATATGCTTTGCCTTGCCTGAAACAACATAGACAATTTCGATAAACTCGTGCTTATGCATTACTCCGACATATTTGGCAAATTCATCGGAGCGGTGTATGTAAACACTCTCGTTTTCTCTGAAAAAGTCACTGCCGGAAAAAGTACGCACGCCGTTGTCTTTATCGCACATTTTAAACCACCTCGCTTTGTTTTTATTTTAACATAAGTGCATATATAATGTCAATAATGAGGGTTGCAAAATCCTAAATATATAACTTAATTTCCTATATAGCACATATATGTGTTTATGATAAAGTATAAACTCAACTCAAAAAACAAAAAAGAATGGAGGTAGATAATTATAAAAAAATTAACAGCTTATTGATGTCAGTGGCAATCGTAATCGGTATATATAATTCCGGCGGTTGTCTTATTCCTGAATGATAAAGAATAAAGAGGAACCACCGTTGCGGTTTCCTTTTATGAACACAAAATCCTAATTTAAGGTTTAAATTTCCTATTTCTTTTTGGGATAAGGCATGATAAAATATACAATCATAATATAGTTTTTTTTTTAGGAAAGGAAGGATTTAAAAATGGAAAGAATAATGATACCAAACGAGGATTTTAAGGAAAGAGTTAAAAAGCTTCAGGCAAGCATGAAACGTGACGGCGTTGAAGTATTTTTAGCATACGGTAACGAGGCAGAACCGCAGTATGTAAGATACCTTGCAGATTACTGGCCGTCATTTGAGACCGCAGGTGTTCTTGTTGCGCAGGAGGGTGAACCGAAGCTTTTAATAGGACCGGAGTGCTTTACATATGCAACAGACCGTTCAAGAATTCCGGAAATACGTATGCTTAAGGCGTTTCGTGAGTCATCAGACCCCGAATATCCCGGAAAACCGCTTGATACTTTTGCAGGCTTGTTCAGCGAAATGTTCGGCAAGGATATACCAAAGAAAATCCACGTTGCCGGCTACAGCCTTATGACAATCGGCGTTTTCTCGGCTTTGAGAGAACATTTTGCAGAGGCTGATATTGTTAAGGCAGACTATCTCTTAAACGATTTGAGAATGATAAAGACCGAAAACGAACTTAAGTGTATGCGTCATGCGGCAGAAATTACAAGAAAGACATTTGACTATGTTCTTGAAAATATCCGTCCGGGAATGACAGAAACACAGGTTGTTGGTCTTGCACTCGGCAAGATGCACGAGCTTGGTGCAGAGCGTGAGAGTTACCCGATGTGGGTGCTCACAGGTGATGGCAGTGACCAGGCAATCAGCCGTGCACGTCAGAAGGCAATAGAGAAGGGTGATTTCACATTCCTCCAGCTTGGTGCACGATATGAGGGTTATGCTTCATCAATCGGAAGACCTGTTATATTCGGCAAAGCAACAGACGAGCAGAAGAAGCTTATAGAGGCAGGATATATCGGTCAGAACACAGTATTTAATAATATCCGTGACGGCTTGTGCGCAGGCGAGCTTGCAAGACTCTATGAGAAGAATATTGCTGATGCAGGCTTTGGCGACTGGCTTCTTTACGGACCGTGTCACGGTAATGGTCTTATGGAGGGTGAAGCTCCGTGGGTTGAGAACAATTCAGAGTGGATATTGAAAGAAAACATGACATTCTGCTGTGACATATTCCTCGGTAATGGGGACGTAAAACGTGGATTGAGAATGGAAGACGTTATCCGTGTAACGAAGGACGGATGCGAGAACTTAACTAATTATCCGCAGAAAGTATTTGAAATATAAGGACAATCCCTCCACCGTCTTCGACGGTCCCCCTCCCTTTACACAAGGGAGGCAGGAATAGGGAGTCTTTAGGAAGCATAGAGGGACATAAAAATGGGTTTAAAAGAAAACATCTGGCTCTGGGGACAGGTGCCAAATTCACATCATGAAGAAGCAAACAATTTATATAATCTGCCCGGCGTAAACAAAATGACACCGGCAGAAGCACTCGATTATTTTGGCATACAGAATTCCTGTATGATAGTAATGGAGAATAAGCCTGCACCACCGTTTGACCCGTGGGCAGAAGCATTAAAGGATGCAAAAAAGGTTGCATGGTCGGTGCTTGGCAGCGGCGGCTCGGAGCGTAATAATAACGGTGGCAGTGATATTGACGAGGTGTTGAAGCTCGTTGAGAAATATGACAACATCGTAGCCGGTGTCGCAGACGACTTTATGCGTCCCGAAAGAATGGCGGTTTATACACCTGAGGTTATTGCAGGGTTTAAGGAAACGTTGCATAAAAAGGCTGCAAGAAAGCTTGATTTCTGGACAGTTATTTACGAGCACGAGATAAATGACAAGGCAAAGCCGTATCTTGATGTCTTTGATGTAGTATCAATGTGGACGTGGTGCGCAAAGAACCTCAAAGACCTTGATGAAAACTATAATAAGCTTAAAAAGTATCTCAAGGACCAGCCGGTTATGGCAGGCTGCTATATGTGGGACTATGGCGATCACCGTCCGATGACAATGGACAATATGAAAATGCAGCTTGACAAGTACGGTAACTGGTACGAACAGGGCAAGATTGACGGTATGATTCTTTGCTCAAACTGTATTGCTGACCTCGGTCTTGATACGGTTGAATATACAAGAGAGTGGATATCGAAGCTATAAGTGCAATATTACCGGCAGATAGTACACCAACTAATAGGTAGATAAAAAACAAAGGCATAAATGCAAAAAGCATTTACGCCTTTGTTTTTTTGCATATTTTTAGAAAAAAGCGAAAAACTAAACAAAAAATGAAAGAGGTATATAAATGGCAGGGTTTTTATTTGCGCTTATTGCCGGCAGTGCTATGAGTATTCAGGGGGTTATGAACACAAGGCTTTCTGATAAGATAGGTCTTTATGAATCAAATGTGATTGTTCAGGGTACAGCGTTTGTGCTGTCGCTCGTTGCATTGTGGTTTCTTGGTAAAGGTGATTTTAAAGCTATTGGTGGGATAAACAAGTTCTATCTTCTTGGCGGAGTTTTCGGCATTATTATAACTATAACGGTTATGCTTGCAATCGGTAAGCTTTCGCCGACTGTTGCTATAAGCACAATTCTTATCGCACAGCTTACTGTTGCGGCGCTCATTGATGCATTTGGTATTATGGGCAGTGAAAAAGTTCCGCTTCACTGGAACAACTATGTCGGGTTTGTTCTTATGGTGGGCGGTATGCTGCTTTTTAAAATAAATATTAAGTAGTTTATAAATTTTAACTTTAAAAAAAGCCGTCGCAAGTGATGTCATTGCGGCGGCTTTTGTGCAGATTGCTCTTTTATACCTGATTCCTTTGTGTAAAAGCTCTATATAGATAGGGAATTGATAACCAACGTAGAGTTGAAAATTATAAAACGTAAATTTTTGGGGATAGAAAAAGAAATTCAGGGAATTGACAAATCCTTGAAAATACTGTATAATTTTAATAGAATGGCAGAAAAGTATGTGTTTTAATTTATAAAAATTCCAGAAAATGGATTTATAATATGAAAGGAGTGTTGTATTATGAAGAAAAGATTAGCAGCATTTTTGCTGACGGCAGTTATGGCAATTGGCGTAACTCCGGCACAAACACCATCACTTGCGGCGGATGCTGCGGCGGATAAGCCCGAGTATGCCTATTTTATGAACACTGCAGAGGGCAGTGCGTATGTATGGCTCGGTGAAACTATTGAAGGTGAAGGCCTTGAGTTTTATGACGGTCAGGCAATGGGCATTAAAGATGCAAATGACCCGTTGTATAACGAAACGGTAGTTCTTGACGGACTTACTGCAAGAAAACAATACAGAGCAAACTCATCCTACTTTAAAATTGATGAGGATTTGTATGATGCAGACGACCACGAAGTTTTGTTCTCGCTGGTATTCTATGATTTCGGACCGTCTGAGGGTTGGTTCTACTTTGAGTATTATGCAACAGACGGGTCAATCAAGCAGGTAGCTCTGAGAAAACCGGGTACAAACCCCGGCTGGTCGGTAAAGACTATCGGTATAAACGATATCGACCTTACAAAGAAATATGAAAACGGTGCGAATGTACGTATTCAGAACGGTGCGTACAATGCATTTAAAAAGCTTGAGTTTGTAAATATATCAAAGGCTAAGCGGGATAAAAAAGAAATAAAGCTCACTTCGCTCGGTGTTGAAGTCAAAGATGAGCTTGAATCGTTGCTTATTCTTGGTGCAGGAGACGAGCGGTTTATAAATCAGAACCTTGGAAACCCCTGTACCGAATACGATGCACGCAGTTTTTTAAACAAAATTATCAATAATGGCGTGCAGGCTTCATCAAACAGTAATGTTCTTACGCAGGGCGAGCTTGTCAAAATGTATATGGAGGCAATTGGTCTTAACAAAAATCCGGACGAAAGCTGGATAGATGCAGCGTTGAGATATAAGATGATTGACACGATGGACTTTTTCCTCTTTGATGAGGCTCAGGCCACATATTTTAACCTTATAAGCCTCACTCACGCAACGCTTACATATGGTGGTAATGACGGAAAAGGACTTCTTGCAGACCTTATAAACGATGGTTTTTATGATGATATTGATATATCAACCGTAAAGAGTGAAACTTTCCAGACGGTGTACTACGCACAGCCGAGAAAGCTTCCGTATGAGAGAATAACCGACAACGTAACCGGAAGAACATATAATTACATCAACTTCTTCGGACAGCAGATGGTAAGAGGTTATCTTGACGAGCAGGGCTGGTTGCCCGATGGTTCGGGATTTGTCTGCGGTACTCCCGACGGTCACCTCTATCTCTACGATATAAATACCCAGATGCTTACATATCTTGACAAGGGCGACAAGGAAACTGAAATAACAGGTGCATTCGTTGCCGGAAACGGATGGGTGTATTATACAAGAACAGAGGACGGTATAGACAGTATACGCCGTGTGCATCCAAGAACGCTTGTAAAGGAAAAGCTTTTTGATCTTCCGAGAGGCTTATCTACTGGCCTTTTCAATGTATCAAACGACGGACATTATGCGACATTTGAAACATCTGATAAGTCGTTTGTTCTTGCTGACCGTCCGGCAGGGACAGAGCCGATTATACGAGTGGATTTGTGGGAAGGAACAATGGAGTACCGTTACTATGGTTTTACATGGGGCGGTCCTACAGTTAACCATGAGCAGATAAACCCCGAATATCCCGAACTTATTGCGTTCTCGCATGACTATTCAAGTCCTTGGACAGCAAGTGACATATATGACCGATGCCTCATTATGAATATGGAAACGGGCGAGGTAACAGTGTTCAATCAGGGCAGATTTGATAACGGTCAGCCTGCACAGGTTATAACGCACGAGGTATGGTCAGCAAACGGTGAGCACAGATATTTCTGTGCATGGGGAAGTGATAATAAGGCGGACTGCGGTGCAGTACCGGGAGTTATAAGAATGGATAAGGACGGCACACACCGTCAGTATTATCAGAACCCATACGGTACCGTTGTGCACGCAGGAATAAGCGGTGACGAGAAAATGCTTTGTGCCGATATGGGCAGTATCTATCTTATAAGTACAGAAACACATCAGATTTTCCCTGTTGTAAAGATGGGCCCGGTTGTTGGTAACAGAAACCATCCCTACCATCCGCACCCGCAGGTTTCATTCGTTGGTAATCTTGCGAGCTGGGGACATATCCATAACGGAGTGCTTGGTGTTGCGTGGATTGACTATACCGACATTCTCGAAAACGAGGTTGCCAAGGGCGGCCGTTATCCGTTTGGCGACGATGTTTTAAGAGTAAGCTACAAGGGTATCGAATGTGAATCATCAATAACAACAAGAGCCGGTGTAGAGTGTGCAACAGCAAAGCCCGGCAAGGAAATATTCTTTGACATTAAGCCGGAGATTATCGACACTGATAATGGTGCTGTAAAGATTACATTCGACTATTTCGACAACACCGACAGTGATATTGTAATGACCTATTCAAAGGGCGTTGAAGAGGTTAACGATGCCTGGAAGTTCTTTAACGAAACAATCGAAATCGAAAGAACGAACACAAACAAATGGAAAACAGCCGAGGTTGTTATAGACTGCGGAAACTTTGAAAGTATCGGTAAGTTTGAGACGGACTTTAAGTTTCTCAGTAAGCAGAAGAGTGCTTATATAGCCAATATCAAAATCGAGCCCATAGAAAAATAAGAGGTAACTAATCATGAAAAAGTATTTAAAGAAAATTCTGTGCGGACTTGTAAGCGTTGCGACGCTTGCAACAGCCGTAACCGCTTTTGCGGCTACTCCTATGCAGATGGAGTGGCGAGGTGATTATTCGGATAACTCAAATCCGAAGTTGATTGTAACATTCACACCCTCTGCACAGTACACACAGCAGGTTATAATGGTGGCATATCCCACATCAGTTGCAAGCCCGACACTCGCAGATTATGTAAGAATGGAAGAGGTTGCGGTTAAAGAGGGTAAAACCACAGATGTAACATTGAACATAACAAACGCATTCTCTGCAACAGGCGGTGCATACACAGTTGAGGTTCAGGGTAACGGCCACTTATCGGGTGTAAGTAACGATAAAGTGGATGTCCATGTAATAAAGCAGGGTGACATTTCAAGTTTGCTTGACGAATTCACATCGGCAACAGAGACAAACTTTGAGACAGTGCTTGGCAAGGTAATGTCGGCACTTCAGCTTGATAGTGAACCTGATGCAGACCGTAAAGCAAAGCGAATCAGATCAATGATAGGTATCCGCACAAACGATTTTGGTGGTGCATTTGCAAATCTTGAAGATGTAAGAGACGCATGGCATACGTCAGATATCATTGTGTATATAGGACAGAGCGATGCAACAGCTGATGGTGTAAAGGAAAGACTTCTTGCAAACGCAGATCTGCTTGAAATTGACACAACAGATGCTGATTTTGTTGCGTATGCAGATGAGTTGTGCCGGGACCTTCTTACATACGATAACGAGTATAATAACAATGCGGGAATACAGTCACTTAATGACCTTAAGGATGCAATTGGTGAAACACTTGGAACAATCGCTGTGAACAATGCAACAGAGCATAATATGACAACAGTATTTAATAAGTATAAGTCATATTTTAATGTAAGTGCATTAACACTTGTTGACTATAACTCATTCAGCGACACATACAAGAGCAAGGCTTTAAGAGACTTGTATCAGAAGAATTTTGCTAAGGCAAGTGAGCTTGTAGCTGCATTTGAGGGTGCGGTAGCAACAATTAAGTCAGAGGAACAAAGCGGCACCCAGGCACCGCCGGTAGTTATAATTCCGCCGACAGGCGGCGGAAACGGTGGTGGATCATCACTTTCAGGTGCTCCGTCAGCTCCGGCAACTACTCCTGCACCGTCAAAAACGCCAAGCTTTAGTGATGTATCGTCAGGCCACTGGGCATACAGTTACGTAACCGAGCTTGCAAAGAAAAACATCATCGGCGGTTATGATGACGGCACATTCAAGCCTAACAATAACGTAACACGTGAAGAATTTGTCAAAATGATTATCGGTGCGGCAGGTATGCTTTCACTTGATAAGGAATGTGAGTTTGCCGATGTTCCTGAAAATGCGTGGTATTATGACTACGTTTCATCGGCATTTACTGCAGGCGTAGTGAACGGAATAGATGATGAAAACTTCGGCATAGGCAGAAATATAACACGTCAGGATGTTGCGGTAATCGCCGCAAGAGTGCTTGAATATCTCGGTGCCGGCACAACAGTGGCAGGAGAAACAACACTCACAGATTTCGACACTGTAGCAGACTATGCACAGAACAGTGTGAAGCTCTTAAACGGCAAGGGCATAATAAACGGCTTCGATGACGGCTCGTTTATGCCTCATAACGCTTTGACACGTGCCGAGGCGGCAACAATTATATGTAAGCTCATAAACAGCTTGTAACTGAAAGGGGAGGTAAGAAAATGAACAGAAAACGTATAACGGCATTTTTACTGACATTTGTAATGCTTTTAACTTCATTCAGCCTTACATATGCAGAAAATGCAGAAGAAACAGTACAGATACCCGAAACTCCCGTTGAGCTTCTTGACAGTGACGAGTTCAATGCACTTCATGCAATGGGGTTTGTAGGTGACGAGTTATTAAACACAGATAAGAATACACTGATAACACGTGCACAGTTCACAGGCTGGCTCTTTAAGCTTTCGGGATATCCGCTTAATGAGTATAAGGCATCAGAGATACCGTTCCGTGATGTGAGCGTTGTGACACCGTATTATAACGAGATTTGCACAATGCACGCTCTTGGCATTGTTAACGGAACTGATCCTGATATGTTCAGCCCCGATGCACACGTTACATATGCACAGGCGTGCAAGCTTATAATTGATGTTCTCGGCTACAGAAGCTATGCTGAAATTAAATACGGCGAATACCCCGAGGGCTATGTGATGATGGCAGGAGAGCTTGAAATAGGCGAGGGCGTGAAGAATGTTAAGTGGGATACCGAGCTTACAGCTGAAAACGCTGTAAAAATGCTCTACAATGCAGGTCTTGCAGAGGTACTTGCATTCTCAGGCATCGACAAGAACGGAAACCCGACTTATGAAACAGACGGAACAACGCTTTTTGCAAAGGGCAACGACATATATCAGGCAGAGGGCGTTATGCAGAGTAACGGCATTGCATCAATCGTTGCAGACGAGGCAGAGGACGGCGTAACGGTTATTGGCGGTATAAACTATGTATCAGCAGACATTGACCTCACAGACCTTTTGGGTGTAGCGGTTAAATTCTTCTACCGTGACGATGAGATAACCAAGAAGCTTTTGTGGGCAACACCCGATGCCCGTGTAAACAATGTGCTTGATGTTGAGGCAGAGGATCTTATCCTCACTTCACCCCAGTATTCACTCACGAATATCGTTTACTATGACGAGGACGGTAAAGAGGAATCAGCACAGCTCAAGCGAATGGTTGACGTTATATATAACAACTCGTTCTGTGCAGTTCCAACACTTGATCTGATGAAGGTTGAGACGGGTAAAATGCGTCTTATAGACAACAACGACGACGAGATTTACGACACAGTTGTTATTGAGGAATACAAGAACATATTCATAAACGCAGTTATACCCGACACTAATGTCATTGCAGATAAGTATAACTACACACTAAACCTTAACAGCTACCAAACAGCAAAGATTATAAAGGACGGCAAGGAAGTAGGAATTACCGATATCGGTAAGGGTGAGCTGATTTCTTATGTTGAAAACATTGAGAAGACAAAGATTTATATTTATGCACCCGCTACTAAGTTTACAGGCACTGTAAAGTCTGTTTCAAACGTAAGAAACAGAAGTGTATATAACATTGACAGTGCATCATACAGACTTTCAAATACATATAAGGCACTTATGGATTCGTCTGATTTTGTGACATTAACTCCGAAGCCGGGCTATGAATACACATTCTGGCTCGATATGGATGGTGAAATCGCAGAAATCGAAGAATCAAGCGGAAATATGCAGTACGCATTGCTTATGAGCGTACGTGAGGGCGAACCGTATGAGGACGAGCAGGTTTATACAAGACTGCTCATGCCCAATGATACCAAGATAACAGGCCCGATTAAGAACAAGGTTATAATAAACGGTGTGCGTGAAGATGCATCAGAGGTTGTCGCTCGTTCAAAGGATGCATCGGGAAATCACAGAGTACAGGTTGTAAAGGTTGCATTCGCTGAGGACGGAACTCTCCGCCAGATTGATTTTGCTGCCGATAACACCAACCGTGACCCGTTAACTGGCGGAAATCCTTACGGATATAACCCGAAAGAGTTCACACTCGACTATGAAAGCAGTGCAACAAGCGTAGTAAGTGACGGCTTCCTTATGATGAATAACCGTTACTATGTTTCGGGAAATTCGATAGTATTTATGAAACTCTCAGTAGATGAGCAGGAACCATATATAGCACGTTCAAAGAGCCAGATGGCACAAGGAAGTTACTATACACAGGTATATGACGTAGGAGCAGATATGATAGCGGCTGCTGTATATCGTGAGGGACACACAACGACTTCGGCATATATCGGTGATGAGAGCCCGATGATAGTCGAATCGGTTGAATGGATATACGACAAGGATACCGACCAGGAGGTTAAGCAGATAACAGGCTATGTTGCAGGTAAAAAGAGAACATTGCCGGAGCGTATCCCGGGCGTTATCCCCGACACAATCGAGAAGGGTGACATTGTAAGACTCGGTCATTACGAGAGCAAGATAACAAGCGTTTCCTTTGAATTAAAACGCAGCGAAATCGAAAGCAGAACAGCAAAACTTGTATCATCATCCTTGAGCGGTGAGCGTGCTGTGGTTTTCGGAACACTCTACACTGCAAGTGATTCAGGTGTAACGATTTTAACACCTGATGATACAGCATTTGATGGTTACGGTGAGCTTATATCGTTCGGTTACAGAACAGGTGAGGTTGTTGTAACAATACTCGACCTTGATACTGACGAAATAACAGTAGGCGACATACACGACGTTTACCAGATATATTCTCCTAATGAGAATGGCGAATTACCTGACGTTGACGACCTTTCGATGGTATATACAAGAATAAGATACACATCAGGTTTATCAGAGGTAATTCTTGTACGTTATTAAGAGGGAGGATAGATTAGAAATGAAAAGATTATTAAGCTTTTTGATAACAATGGCGATTGTGCTTGGCACATTCCCGCATGCTTTGGTTTCTGCATCAGATTTTGATGGCACACCGGCATCAGGCTATGCCGGCGGTGACGGTTTGACAGCCGAAACTGCGTATGAGATTGCAACAGCTGAACAGCTGGCGTATGCGGCATCAAAGGTCAATGACGGTACAGACAACACGAAGTATTTCAAATTGACAGCTGACATCGACTACAACGAACAGGAA
>JAZRPM010000015.1:0-66611 GCA_045649185.1 Candidatus Ornithomonoglobus sp.
TGCAATATGTGCATAAGTTGCCTCATCTGCGTGGGAAGCATCTTCTGCATGTGCGGCTCTGACTCTGCCGAGACTTGTCCAAAATACAGTTCCATCGTACTCGGCGGTAAAATCATCACGTGATGTGTGTGTTGTAACGCATCTATAAATCTCGTCATAAACATCTGCAGAGACTCTTACATAAACAATCTGACCTTCTTTGTAGAGTGTATTCGATTGCCAATACTGAAGACTTTTTTCTGCTGTTTCTTTGGCTTCTTGCGAAAAACTATCTGCGCTTGCCGCAACACTCATAGCATCCCGTGCCTGAACGAATGCATCGTTAATATCAATTTTTAAACCCTCTATGTCACTCTGCACAGCTTCAGACTTTTGTACAGCTACGGATGCAGATATAACCGCCGCATCAGCTTTTGTTTCTGATGATATGGCACGCTTTTCGGCTGCTTCAGATTTTGCCTTTGCTGTATTTGCAATATTCACTGCATTATCTGCCTTTATGTCTGAATCAAGGCTCTTATCGTACGCATTTTCCGCTTCTTTGACTGCATTTTCTGCCGAAGCTTTTGCCGCCTGTGCAATTGCTTTCGCAGTGTTTGCAGTTTCGGTTGCTGTACGTGAAACATCAACTGCTTCTGCGATAGTCTCTCTCACATCTTCAGACAACTTCGATTCCGTAACACAGCCGTCGGGATGGTCAAGAACCGGGGCATCCTTGTGCTGTGATACTTCACGCTTTGCGTAAGCCGCCGCCCAGTTGCTCTGAATGTCATCCGCACCGTTCGGTGCGCTATATCCTTCTGTATTTATATTTATCGAATTCATAACGCACCTCACTTATTAGCATCATTATATGCTTTATACTGTCCAAGTGCATTATAATATGCACTGTCATAATTATACTGATTTTCTGCACTCCACGGTTTAATGGAATATGTTCCGTCAGGATTACGATATTTTGAAAGGCCAGGGATATACGCCTCATCCTCAATAGTAAACTCACCACGCTCTGAAGCAACAGCCATTCCATAATTAAACGCCGCCTGTTTATTTGCTATACCCAGAGAATCATAATCATATAAATCCCTTAACAAGTTTCTTTCGTAATCACGCCAGCTCCATTCCTCGTCACGGTTATCAAGCATTGCAGTACGAGAATCATTAAAGCTGTCACGGTTTGCCTGATACTTTTTATTATAAGCATCATTTGCAGCATAATATAAATCAGAAAACTGATTACGCAATCGGTCATTCTCGCCGGCATATTCATCATACGCATTCTGTCTCCAGGTCATCTCATCTTCAGAAAGTCTGTGAAGATAATTATCTTTTGCCGCCAGAGCTTCAGAGAGCACAGCACCGGATGCACCTGTAACCGATGTATTATTTTCTTCCAATACACGCCTGTATGCATCATCTGCCAACTCCATCTGTTGCTCCTTATGCCTTTTCCACGATTCATCAGTTTCGGGATTCCATGAAAACTCTTTTCTGTTCAAAAGCTGCGCAAGAGCGGCATCCTGTGGTTTACCATACTTTGCATTATGCTCATCAAGAACACGCTGATTACCGGTAATTCCGGAATTATTTTCAAAGTTTCCGATAAGCCTGTCCGCATCAGAACGCGTGATATAAGCTGTGCCGTCCTTAATATATACGGGCTTTATCGCCTGTCCGCCTATAAGAACATTTTCACCGTCCCAGTCTACGATACCGCCATAATTCTTTGATGTTGCATAATCTCTTGCTGCAACAAGGTTATTACCCCTGTTTGCATAAACCTGACGCGCAATTGCATTTATCTCGTCCTCTGTACCATACGTGGTACCATTAACGTTATACTGTGGCTTTGCGATCCTCTGTCCGTCAACTGTAACATATCCGTTATCCCAGCCAACGTCTGTTATGCCTCTGTCATTGAGTCCCTGCCTTATTCCCTGATATCCGTTATTCTGTAGCCAGTCAACCGCACCGGCATAGTTTACACTTTCAGGAGCATAGGAAACTCCGTCTTCTACTTCCGCAGGCTGAACTATGCCCTGACCTTTATATGTAACACGGTTTCCGTCCCAATCTATATCAGCGTCATTAAACCCCATATTGTTAAGAGCCTGACGCGATGCCTGATTACCGTTGGCATTCACGTTCGGAGTCTTCGGTGTTTCGGCCTGTACAACGTTTGGAATGGATGCTCTGTTGGGAGTCGGTTTCAGCATGTTCGACAAATTTGCACCAGTCATATTTTCTAGGTTTTTTTGAGCTGTCATTAAACTCATATACTCACTCCTTCCTATGCAAGCGGATTAAATTCTGCTTGCGGTTTTTTAACATTCTTTTGTGGTGCAATGGGATTTTCCATAAAGAAATATCGCATTGCATCATAGTCATGATCTTCTTGTGATGTGTTTACATCCTCAACATTCTTTGTATCATATACAAGATTCGGTATTGTCCTTATAAAGTGATTACAGTTTTTAAACACGTACGCCCTCGGACGTCCGAGCTCATCAAAGGCAAATCGGTAATGACATTGCATTTTTCCGGAAAGTCGGGCGTGCTTACCTTTATTAAAGAATACGCCATTCTTTTCCATAATATCAGCAATAACACCTTCACGGCCGTGTGATTCATCCCATATTGCAGGGTCTGCAATACCGTATATATTATTACCCTTCTCAAGCTCGTCCTCTATCTTACGTATCTTCTGTGCAACGATATCCGGATTCTCTTTAACTCCAACATTCTGCGAGCCTTCTGCACATCCGTAAAGTTGCCTGTACAGATATGCTCTGCCTTCATAATCGACAGCCCACCACTGCACGGCATACGGTTTAGAAAATCCCCAGTCAAAGGTTCTGTATCTCCGCCAGCCTGAAGGAATATCAAACGGTTCAATAACGTGAGTGTGAAGGCGTGTGTTATATCCGTCAGGATCATTACGCCACTCTGTAAACACCTGACCGTCGTAACTGTTCCAGTCACCGTAAAGTAATGCTTTTTTCCTTGCATCCGGAAGAGTTGCAAGGTTTGCAAGATATCCGGGGTCATTGTCAAGCAAAGCTTGATTATCAAACACTGACGAAGGTATAAACACCCTTGTGCGTTCAACCTCTATTTCCTTGCCTTCCTTGTCTTTAATCTTCGACTTTACCTTATACGGAACGCCGGGCGGTGATGCTGTTACAAACCTTTCTTTTACCCAGCCGTGACCTATACCACCGGGGTTGGCAGTTGCACGTATATATACTCTCAAGCCCTCACCATCGGCACGGTTTCGGGATATCATATATTCATATTCTTCAAGAGTAAAATGCGTAAGCTCATCAAAAGCTATGTAAGAATACGAAAGACCCTGATAATTAAGATAACTCAACTGATTCGGCATTGAACCGAAATATATCTTTGCTCCGCTCGGGAACTGCCAGTAATGCTCAGAACCGTTATATGACGCATCAGGATATGCACCGTTATACATACGCTTTGATTTAATTATAAGCTCACGGCACTGCGGATATGTTTTTCTCAATATCAGTGCTCTGTAGTTCGGATTCTCTACCTGTCGTAAAGCTTCTGCTACAATCGCATCACTCTTCCCGCCGCCTGCAGCTCCGCCGTATAGAACCTCATACTCAGGACGACACATAAAATCTTTCTGCTTCGGTTGCGGACGCCATATTATATTTGCTTCATTCAAGACGTTTTCACCTCAAGAACACCGTTTTCGAATTTAATATAATTAGTCTCGTTCCCGACAAAGAAATAATCCGATGAAACATTTACACACGGACCGTTCACACTACATCCTTCAAGCTCTATACTGCCGGTTATTTTATTTCCCGAAACAGATGCAATCTGATTATCCTCAACTCTGCGGAACATTCCGGTAAGCTTACGGTACAATACCGAACACCAGCTATGCAATGCCGGTATGTCACGTGAATATTTACCGGTAAGCTTCGGTGGTGCATTTACATCAAACTTCATTAAATCACTCCTTAATATGTCAGAAACTTATTATCAGCACTTTTCTCCGTGGCAGTTCTCACACCTGCGCTGTTCTTATAATCACGGCCACCGAATGTCTTATGAGTTTCTATTTCATAGAATACAACATTCCCGTGTCCGCTTATACGATACTGATAATTATCACACATATTCATTCTTATAGGACATCTGAATATCTGCCTGCCTATACCGGTATAAGTACCATGAGTTTTAAATTTCTCATTATCTGCTTTTGTTTCAACCTTAAACTCTGCATCCTCGTCCATTTCGCAACGTATCCACAATTCAGTAAGACCTTTTTCATCAAGCGTATTATCGTGTATCTTTACTGATGTGAAGCTCCAGTCTACAATGTTTGCAACCTCATTTGAGCTGTCGCATTCATGCACCCAAATCTCATCTGCCATATACCATTTACCTTTAAATGCGAAAAATCCGCTAACGTTCGTATCGTCAAGTATATGCCAGATATTATACTGCATATTGTATGTAAGAAGCTCACGCTTGCCATTATCCGCACGCACCGCACACACATAATAGATGTTGTCATTATACCCGGCAACAGCTGATATATATTTTGTATCGAGCCGTGAAGAGAATAGCTGTGGTATATTTCCCGAATAGATATAAAATCCGTTATATGACAGGAACAGCACACCCGATGGGGTAACTGCTATCGACTTCGGGTCAATGCATCCTATGCCTTGTATCACATACGAATAGTAATTTGTCGGACTGTCACCGCCAATTATAGTAATTGACGATTCTTTGAACACAACAAGGTCATTGCTATATTCGCACATACCTGTAACAGTACCGGCAGTGTCTGAAGGTATACGTACAGCAAAGCCTTTTACAATATCCTCTGATGAGAAAGAGAATAACTGCGTCGCCGATGAACCGTATATTTGATTACCCGACGGTGCGCTTCCCCATATTCTGCCGTGGTGTATCGATATATTGTCAAGCACTCGTGTACGCTTTTTTATTGTTATACCGCAGCAATAGAAGCCGGCAAGGTCTTTAAACTCCACAGCATCGCCGTTCTTATTCTTTAAATCAAAATGTATTCTGCACCTTGCAGTTCCTACACCATTAACACTTTCATAACTAAACCCTTTCACTGTTGCTGTACAAATCACATTCTTGTCCAATGATTCAAGGGATGTCATATTATCCGTATCTACTGTATTGTTTCTCTCTGCTCCAACTCTGGGTTGGGCTGTGATTTCTTTGAAAAACCCTGTACTTAAAAGCGAGCAGGAAAACATTTGACCACCGTTATCTATACCATGTACCGGAAAGCCTTCTATCGTTACCTCATCTCCGACATCAAAGTATCCGTCAAACAAATTGGTATCAACCGACCACCCATAAGAACCGTTTTTATCTATTAATCTGTAATCCTTATACTTTAAAAAACAGTCGGAACACTTTATAACTGTACCATCAGGCTTTGTTACCACATAATCATTCACAGGACCACTGTCATTCATTATTATTTCAATGTAATCACCTTTGGTGGTTACAATCAGGTCACTCATAACAGTACCACCCTCTGCAAACTCGTCCGTGTCGATGTTATAATAGTACATCAATGAATTTTTATTTGCAGAGTCGTAGCCATTCATTATATACATATTGCCCTTTTGCTGTATCTGCCATGACCATGTCGAAGACAGTGTAAACTTTTCAGATTTCAGTGTTCCGTTATAATAGAATCCGCCGCCCGATATTCCGGTAAAACCGGTTACACTTTCAACATTCGTTGAATCTGGTGCAATTATTGCATTTATTTTATCAGCAGCTTTGCACACAGTTCTCATCGGTTTTCTCGGAGTAGCACAAGGATACTCGTGAGATGACATATTTTTCATATCAGCAAACTCGCCCTTCGATGTACGACGTGTTCTGTTTAATCCGTAAAAATTATACGTTGATGTTTTGGTCGGGTCGTAATTTGAATATTGTCCGAAATACATTATAATCCTCCCATCAAATCAATCGGCACAAGCTCTTCGCCTGCCATAGGATTCTGCGTTATACCATTACCTTCTTCAAGAATTCCACCTCCATTCAGATCCACGGGAACAAGCTCCTCTTCCGGCATAACTCCACCACCAACCGCAACAGGTACGAGCTCTTCTTCCGTCGCAGGTGAACCCGGTGTTGTGGATGGTGCAGGATTTGAATTTTTCTGCTCAAACAGTTCCTGTAACTCAGAAAGTATTTTGTCTTTGCCGTCTATATTCATGTGTTTAAGAACTATCTGTGCCACCTGATTCTTCTGCGGATCGAACAATCCCTGCTGCCACAAAGCAAGAAGCGTACTGTTTTGCGCCTCTCTCGTGAACGGATTTTCTTTCTGTGCAACAACGTCTATATCAAACAATAAGGGTTTCCATTCATATCCGCCATAAACATTATATCCGCCTTTTACAAGCAATTCATTGCTGAATCTGATAAATGTCTTTTTACCGTATTCATCGGTGCTTCGGATAATACGCTCGTCGTTATAGAACTGACGTATAAGCTCAATCGCCATAACAATGATACATCTGTATGCTTCATACGAATCATCCATCATAGACCGTGCACGTTTCTCGCCAGACTGCTGTAAAAGACTAATAGCAGTACCGCTCACCACTCCGCCGGATGCGTCACCCTGCTGAAAGTCACGGTTTGCCACAAGCTCCTTAAGCTCGTCCTTTTTACTCTCACGGTATGTTATATAGTTAGCGTTAACCGCCGTACCGCTGATAGGGATAATCGCATTAATATCACCCTCGTAATGTACAACACCACGTGACATATCAAGGAACTCTTTTTCATCTATGCCACCGTTCTTTTTGCTGAAATATCTGACATTTGATGTTTTCATCAGATTTTCGGTTATGGCATTATCCATTTTATCTATCTGAATCTGCGTAGCCTTTCCTACATCAATCATACCAAAGCCGAACGGTGAATGCTCGCAAGGATAAAGAACATCAAACACCACAGGATAAAGCCCGTGGTCGTAAAGACCTTTCTCATATCCGGGACTATCCTCTGTCGCATATATAACTGTATCATTACAGAGCTTCATCATATGCATCGTTCCGTCGGGTTTTTTATAATAACAGTCAAGAACAATGCTTCTGTCCTTAAGATCACAGCTCTCGGTTATGGTTTCTATCTTTGCGTCGCCGGTAAATAACCATTTAAATTCAGGATAGGCACGCTTAAGAATATCATTATCAACCGCCTGTGATATGAACAGAAAATTACTGTCCTGTATGTCACGAAGATGCATATCCACAAACACATCGAATATATCAATACTCTTAATATCAATATCACCGCTGATATCGTTATAGAATACGCCGTAAATAGCAGTGCCGTACTTGAGCTTATTCCTTGTATTGTTTTTATAAATCTTCTTGAAACCGATATGGTCAAGCTCACACTCAATAAGCTTTGAAAGCGTTTCTGCCGTCTCTGTTCCGTCAGGATCGCGTTCAATAATATTGGGTGACGGATAATTCTCCGATGAGGTTGCGCAGGCATTTTCGATTGCAGCGAATAATAACGGCGTTGAACAGTCCATTTCTTTTTTCAACTTCTCTGTATCACGTTCATAAAATTCACGGTAGAATCTGTCATTATCACGGACACGTGCTATAAAGCTTGCCTTATCACTCTCATACTTTCTAAACGCCGAAAGTGCTTCACTCTTGAAAGCATCAGTTATTGCACTCTCGCGCACGTATGTAATAGTATTTTCCATAGCCTTATAACTCGGCAATAGATGCCTTGCCACTCTTATATGTTGCCGCCTCAACTGCCTTGTTAATCTTGGCACGCTGTTTCATTGACTGATATATAATGTCTGCTACATTCTTCGGAACTGTTATTGGTGTATCATACTGTATCTGATATATCTTACCGTTTACAACAACTGCTGTTTCCTCATCGCCAACAGACTCTTTCGGATGCGGTATCATTATACTTACCATTTCTGTTTTCTTTTTGTTTTTAGCCATTTTACTTACTTCCTTTCTATTTCCTTAACTACCCTGCGGCAGTACACCGCAGGGTAATTCAAAGGGTTGGATTAGTTTATATCTTCTTTTAAAGACTCTACTCTTATAAGTCTCATCTGCTCAAGTATCATTGTAAAATAATAACCCTTCCAGCCGTATGTACCACGCTGGTTAAGCGGGTCTGCTGTACCTGCAGAACCGAGAGCCTTGTTTATCATCTCGACAGTATCGTCACCGGATGTACCAAATGCATCCTTACCAAGAATAATTGTCGAGTATATGGGTTCACCGTCGACACCGCCGTCACCAGGATATATCTTCATATCACGTGCAACAAGCTTGCCGTCAATTGCCTCGTTAAGAGTTATGCTAGCCTCACCGTTCATACCTGCAGTAGCTGAAGCTATTGTGAACTTGTTGCTGTCAATCCAGATACCGACACCTGTAAGCGATGCAATATCACCCGCCTCAAGAGTTTCTGCAATTTTCAAAGTCTTTGTATCAGCATCAACATTCACAATGCTAAGCTCGTCATACTTATCAGCAAACGGCTCGCCACGGAACACCCACGCATCCGGGTCCTCAATAAATCTTACACCGAATAGTCTGCCGATTTCACCGGCGTATAACTCTTTGGTGTCAGCGTATGAGTGAGGACGTCTCCACTCCTCATCGTTCCAGATGTTGTTTACAACATCCGGATGTATGAATGCAATATAGTCTGTACCGTCTGCCGGCTTTACCTTGTTACGCTTAAGGGTTGTTGCTGCTTTACGCACATCCTTAACAGTCAGTCCTTTCGTAAGAGTATCACGACTATCTGCGCCACCTGCATACTGTACGTTTGTACCTGATGCAAGCTCCATTGCGTCAAGATGCTCATATGTTTCAAGCTGATTCTCGCTCAAAAGGTCCGTGTACTTAAGTACATCGCTTGAAGGCTTGTCCGCAAAGAAATCAAGCTGGTCTGTATAGCCAACGTAATTACCGAACTGTCTCGGCTCTGCCTTGATGCGTGTAATATTTACAGCCGAGCCTGTCGGTGTTACACCTTCCTGAAGCGGTGTTGTAGCTTTCGGAAGCGGTGACATCTTATCAAACGCTATGGTCTTCGTCTGGCCCTTCGGAATGCTTACCTTCTGTGCGAACTGCGTATATTTACGCTTAGCCTCATTACCCTCAATAACATATCTGTTGAGGATTGATTCCATCATCGGCGACATACCGGCTGATGTGGTTTTGTTTACATTAATATTTCCTGCCATTTTTTATTATCTCCTTCCTTTTCGGCATTCTTCAATAAATTTCTTAAAATCTGCAGAGGGCAAGTTCGCAGGGTTGGAAGCTGCTCTGCTTCCTGTACCGCCGCCGGGACTTGCACCGTTCTGCATAATTGGTTTTCTTTCGGGAGCTTTTGGAGGTGCGGGCTTATGCACTGCAGCATAAGCCTCAAACACCGTCTTACCATCTCCCAGCATTTTAGCAAACGCAGGATTCTTCACGGCTTCTCTTAAATTAAACTCAGGATTTATATACTTAATCTGCTCGGCATCACGTTGCCATCCGTTTATAATCTCCTCCTGTTCTCTTGCCGCATTGTTTTCTCTCTGCATATGCTCTCTGTAAAGCTGTGCGTCCCTTTTATCGTCAATCCTCCGTCGGTATTCATCGACAGGTATATCGGCACGCTCTGCCGCCTGTGTCTCAAGGTCCGCTGTCAGCTCCGATAAAGAGTCCTGAGCTTCGGGATAATACTCCTTTGCCATATGCTCAAGCTTTGAATATTTCGCCGCCTGTTCATTGTGCTTACGCATACGCTGGCGTATAGAAGAATTGATACGTTTTCCTACCTCTGCCTCATACTCTTCCTCGGTATTAAATGTCTTAAACGGTGCAGGCGGGGTTTCCTCCTGCGGTACCGTTTCACGCTCTGCACCATTCTGATTAGCGCTTTTATCATCTGTTGCAGAGTTGCTATCACTTTCGTCATCGGTTACTTCCGCCGCGTCCGGGGTGTAGTCCGCCTCTGAAAGATAGCGAGCAAACTCATCTCTTGACATATTATTTATATCATCGGGTGTGAGTACGCCTTCCTGAGGGTGAACGACTTCCTCAACTGAATTACTGTTCTCGGTCTGAGGGTGAACGACTTCCTCAGTAATATTACTGTTCAATGTATCGTCAAGCATCTTCTGCTCTCCTTTCTTACCACCAGTTTTTAAATTTTCCTTCATCCTTTGCACTGTGCTCGTTTACCCAGTTCTTATATGCTGCAAGGCGTGAGTTAAACGCCGTAATATGTTGGTTATATGCCGTCATATCACGTTGATACATATTTATCTTTGCAAGTATATAATCAATATACATTCCGTCATACGGTGCGTCACACACTGTTTTATCAGTTACATAACGGGTTATTGTACCGTTTGTGTCTGTCTCTGCCATTTCAGAGAGAGAACCCGCACCGCATATAAGCTTGTATGTGTACTCGCTTTCTGTATCAAACTCAATATCAAGCAAAGGAACATTTGCTATTGTTGTTTCGCCTGTTTTTATTACAAGCGTGTCACCGGTTATAAATTCACAGCTTTTGATTTTTATTGTATCGGTATCTGTGTCTATCTGCATATCGCCATTGTATTTAACAAGCCTTATCGGCTCGTATGGCACGAGATAGATTACGGTAATATACTCACCTTCATTTACATCGTTTGCGTTGTTTATAACCGAATTTACGTTTATTACGTTGCGCCCGAATGTACGCGCATCCTGTTTCTCAAGAACTTTATTCTTGTATATGATTTTATCAATATACTCTATCGTTACATTCTCAGGCAATAACACTGTCCCGTCACGTGCTACAGGTAACCGTCTTTCCCGGTATATCCGTCTGTCCTCGATTGCAAGCATTGATGATACTTCATCGCACCACAGATACTTTTCTGTCAGGTCATATTCATTCGGATAATAACTATCCGCACGCTCTATAGCATCATTTATATACATATTTTCACCTCCTGTCTTTTAAAATTTCTTCCCGAATCTTGAACCTCCACCTTTAAACCTCGGTGTAAAACGGTATGTGTTCTGATGCGCAGGCTGTACTGACGGTGTAAACTTATACCCACCATAACTGCCGCTGTAGTTTTTGTTATAATTATTCTTTGAATAGTTACGCGAATATCCTTTATTGCCGTTATAGTAATCACTGTCACTGCCTTTATACTCCGAAAGATATTCATCAACAGACTTGCTTTCAGGTTCTTCTTCGGATTCTTCTCTTTCGGCATTCTTTTTATCAGACTGTTCTTTGTCGTACTCATCAGCACGCCAGTCAGGATTTATAATACTGCTGGTTCTCGGAACAAACGGATGCGTAAGGTCAACAGGTTCTGCTTCAACCGTTGTATCCACAAGCTCGCCTACATTTTCGGGAAGCCTTACCTTGTCAATGTTCTGCTCAACCTTATACGTAAGTATACCTTTTTCTTCATCGGTAAGCTCGTCCCATTCGCCCTCAAAAGTTACCCATTTATCTTCATCACCTGATGCGATATCTTCCATTTCGCGCTGATATTTGGTGATCATTTTCTGACGGTCTTCTGCAGTCCAATAACTACTTTTACCGCCAAGCTCTTTTTTGTAATATGTTCCGTTTCTTATTTTGGAAATCCAATCATTTCTCTCTCCTATAAGAGAAACCTTTTCTTCCTCAGTGTACGGTACATAATACCCGGTATCAATAACTTCTTCAACCTTTACTCCGTCAAGCTTGATGTACTTTAACGCATTATCGGTCTTTACAACCTTTGAGGCTTTACTTTCGTTAGATGCTACATACTTATCTATCTGCTTCTGCATCGAAGCATCTGATGCGCCCTGCTGATGCTGTACCCATATCTCTTTCACAAGAGTTGCAGACTCTTTTGAAATGCTTGACATCGCCGTTACCTTTTGTGATTCGGTAAGATGCTTATAGTCATCACTCGTAACAAGCGTATGCATCGCTTTGTATGTAGTCATACCAAGCAGGTTTGCATACTTCTCATAGTTCTCATCATCAAGCTTGAAAGAATAAGCCTGTCCGTTCTCAAAATTACCTGTATTATTTCTGTACGGGGTCTTGGGAAGAATATCATTCAACAGCTCCTTATTATCCTTTGTAAGCTTGTCAAGCTCCTGTGTGACAACATTCGTCTCATACTTTGAGAATATTGCAGGAGAAAATACATTGTTCAGTATATCAACAACCTTACCCTTGCCCAATGTATGTACCTCTGCTTCACCCCACAAATCAATTCGAAGAGGAACATTTTCACGAAGCTCCGGAACAGGTGACTTTGAAAGAAACTTACCGCCGATAACATCAAACTGTGATTCTCCTCTGTACGGGTCACGGTTATAATCATCAAGTGCATTACCGATTGCACGAACAGTTGAAGGCATAAAAGACATTGCAGCATCCGCCGCAATCGCTGCCGCTCCCTCTTCCGGTGTGTCTGCATACTTCCAGTCATTTATGTAACGACGCATACCCGACACTGAAGACATCGCCATAAATTCAGCATATACACTCTCACCCGTTGAACTGATCAGCTCACGAAGTATAGGCTCATCCGTGTCATCCCCAAACGCTTCAGCTCCGAATGTAAGCACACCGGCAGACGGCCCAAGAAATCCTATAGGCATGATGTAGTCACCCTGCTGCGGTAACGTAACACCCTCGCCGTTCATAAGTCGTTCAATCGCTCCGAAGTTTATCGTCCACTGCGTGTTCATCTTTGCACGCTCAAAATCCTCTTCATCCTCTGCCGGCTCACCACCTAAAAGAATTCCTGATTTAAAGAGCTGTGCACCAAGCCACCAGCCAACAGGACTTATCAAAGCATTGGCAATACTTAAGAGCGCGTCCCTCTTCGTCTGTAAAATACTATCGGGAAGTTTTCCCCTTTCTCCGTTGACTTTTTTATCCGCAACACTCTCAAGTGCCTTTAAATCCTTACTGTTACCATACAATTCCTTTGCAAGCTTTCCGCACTTTACCAATGCTTTAACTGCACCGACAGGTGTTACATCTATAACTCTGTCAAGTACATTACCGCTGACAAGCGGGTATGGATTAATTAAATCACCTAAACCGAAATCGTGTGTATGGAATTTCTTATCAGGACTGAAAAAGCTTTTGTTTGTATCGGGCAGTTCCGTGCCGGTACCAACCATATTGCCAAGGTCACGCAGACCGACAGACATAGACGCAATCAAAGATTCATTTTGAAATGTACGATATAGCATCTGTTGCTGTGCATATGCTTCTGCCTCCGCTTCTGTTATGCGTCCATCCTTTACAAATCTGTCAAGACCGCTTCGCACTTGATGATATATCGCACCCTTAAAATATTCATCCGTTGCGCCAAGAGAATAACCAAGAAGCCTTTCACCAACTGCCAACGGTCCACGCTTGAATGTACGCTTCTTTGACGGAAGTCCTATTCTTGATTGGTCATTATTAAGGATGTCAACATTTAGAGCTGTCTCAAGATATGCCTGTTCACTTCTCGACTTACCTTCTTTATATCCTGCAAAAGGATTTTCAAAACCTACTACCCGTTGGCCGCCTTTCTTCGTTGTAAGCCGGTCTATTGCCGACGCAGTATTATTGACTATATTCATTCGTGCAGACTCGACTATGTTCGAAAACACATTACGCTTTATCGTAGGAGGATGAAGCAACTGCGACTGAAACATTATGGTCTTAAGCTTCCGCCCGGTCGATACATTCTCCGTATCAGCTATCATTCCAAACATTTGAGATGTGGCAATCTTCTTAAGCTGGTCTACATCAGAACCGAAGTGTTTTCTTAATAGTCTGCGGATATTATTGGTTTCTTTATCACCGAACCCGAGCAACCACTTAAGCATTCTGTTGTCAGATTCACCATTCGTTTTGTGGCCAAAGCTTTCTCCAAGTTTCTCAAGACCTCGATACATCTTTGAACGAATTTTCTCCATCCGCCTGCCCGTTGCTGTTTTACGGTATCTGCTCGTTATCATTATAATATCTATAAGCTCATCTGCATCGTCTATATCAGGCAATGCATTTGCAAGCTCGCGCATCATAGAAAATGTCTCACTGTCTGTATGCTTTATGCCAAGCTCGTCATAAAGCATATCAACATGTGATTTATAATGCTCTGCCGCTTCGTGGCTTGCATCCTCACCAAGCGCTTTCTTGATTTCCCACTGACTCGCTTTCGGATTATCTGCTACAATGTGACGTCCTTTCGGATCTATTTCACCATCATCATTAACTCGCCAAGCTCTAACAATGTGGTCATTCTGAAGAGTTCTCTGTCTGATAGCTATTTGTCGTATCTCACGCCTCAATGCTTTTGCAGCTGCAGAATCATTCTGCTTCTGCAATAGCATCTTTTTATATTCAGCTTCTTTCTTCAACATAAAGGTTTCAGATGTCTCAATATATTCTTTGAGTGTGTTTATAAATGCTCTGTGTTTTTCAGGACTTATATCAACGCCTGTTAGATACATCTCTATATCGTCCTCACTCATACCGATTTCACGCATAGTATCACGAGCATACTCTTCTTCTATTTTAAGCTGTCTTCTTTTCTCAACACGACGACCTGCATTAAGCATATACGCCATAAGCTCCTCGTCAGATTTACGACGCTTCTGTAACTCTTCATACTCTGCAATCCTTGCCTTAGCCTCAGCTTCGCCCTTGGCAACAGCATCGAGGTCACGCTGTAGTTGCGTCTTATTATCACTGTCCCTTCTATAATCTGCATCAGTTTCATACAAAGCCTTATCTGCAGCTTTTCTTTCTTCTGCATCCTTTGCACGGAACTCCTCAATTTTCTTTTCTATTTCAGCTTTTTGTGCGTGTCGCTCAAGCTCCAACTGAATACGGGTCTGCTCGGTCTTGTTAAGGAATGCAATGTTGCCGGCAGGAGTAAGTCTGTACATAAGGCTGAACGCCTGAGAAAGCTTTCCTGCTTCTGTTGCTTTTTGTGCTGCAAGTATAAACACATCAGCCTCAAGCTGTGGCTCGCCTAATGCACCAAACTCACCAACAAGAGCCGCCGCTATACCCATATCGTTTTCATCCCATTTTTGCTTTGACGAAAGATATGTAAGAGATTCCATTGTTCCGTTCATAGAAACATATCTCATACCGTAATCAGCAGTGTCCTTATTATGGGATATTCTGTAAGTCATTTCTGACATTCGGTCTTTTACTTCATTGTCAAATTCAGCCTTTGAACCAACACTTACTTTATGCAACTTCTTTGCAGGATTACGGAGAGCATAATCGTTGCCGGGATTACCGTGTGGAAAATATACACCGGTAAGATTACCTTCACGAATAGCAAGAGTTTCAAGCTCATCTCGTGCGTTCTGCCAGGCTTCACTGCTGTCTCTTCCAGCCTCTATTTCAGCCTGCATAATCATACGCAATTCAAGTCTTCGCTTACCTATTCTCCCCATTGCTATTTCACGAAGTTCACATATGATAGTATTTGCTATCTCTGCTTTATCTGTTGGTGACACCTTTAGCTTTGCCAATTCTTCACCTATTACCGAATCGAGCTTGCCGTTAAAGTCTGTTACACTGTAATCTTCATCAAGTACAAAATCAAGCATCTGACGTACAGAACCGCCAAGCCTTTTAACACTGCCCTCTGTGATTCCCAGACCTATACCTCGGAACAGACCCTCTATATCTCTTCCGTACTTTTTAGTATCAGCTTTAATAACATCACTATCGGTTACATTCTTTGCCGTTTGCTCTAAATAATAGTTCTCAATTATATCATCGGTAAGCTTCTTAACCGCCGCATTGAATTCAGCTTCACTTTCAAATCTGAGAGGATTTCCATCTTTTGTTTTTGAATCATTAAGAATAGTTTCCGCTGCAGGCCTTAATGCTTCTCTTATTGCAAAATCGTCAGAACCATTTTTCAACATACGGTAACCGGAACGTATAGCATTTTCTATATACAGTGTAGACATTAAGTCTGTATTGGCATAATTCTTTGTTGTTAACTCTGCTACATAGCGTGGCACATCAACACTTGTTTCCATTACGTCCTTCTGACTTATATCAAGTCTGCCCTCATATGCCTTGTGCGTTCTGGAATGTTTATACAGGTCAGTGAAATGGTCAACAAAATCAGTCGCTATCATATGGTCCGTTTCGCCTTTTTTCTTGCGTACTGCTTTTGCTATTTCTTCTCCACCCGTATACAGCAATTTACGACCATCGGCTATCTCTCCGCTTTCAAACAATCGCCATGCCTGACGTATAAAGTCAGGCAATATTCCGTCTTTCAATTCAGAAAAAGCTTTACCGTAACCACGTTTGCGATTATACGCATTAAGGTCATCAACCACATTACGACCATACACATTCATATCCTGATTGGTTTTAAGCCTGTAATGTTCTTTACCATCAGCAGAATTTCCGCTGTTGCTCTTGACACCACCTGTGCTTTGTGATATACTAACTTTGGAAGTTGCACTCGACGGGTCTTTTTTCGACCCCGGCCTTTGAGCCACGAAGTTCGAGGGAACTTCCTTTATTTTTCCAACATTATAAACAGATTTAATTTCACCGTTCTTTCCAACAGATATAGTTAATTTATAATACTTTCCATCAAAGTCCTCAAAGTACGCTGTTCTGTAATTGAATCCATCCTTTGCAAAATCATGATTTTTAGAATCTGGTACCCAATATTTACCGCGCTTTGAAACCTCTGCAAGCTCATCAATATGACTTTCTGCCGTTAGTTTTGTCATATACTCTGCATCAGTCATAGGTGTGATTCTACCATCAGGACGAGTTACATTATTTCTAAACTTTGCTTTTCCTGACGTATCAGCTGTTATAGTTAGAACATCTCCATCAGCACCAATAAACTCAACATCTTTTCCTTTCCTTATAGTATCATTGATATAAGATTCAACTGATTTTCCCCACTCATCAGGTGTATCACCTTTAATAACCTGTCTGTCAGCCTTTACATAAAGCTTATCCGTACCATCAATCTTTTTGATTAAAGCTTTAGGCTCTCCACTCAGTTCCGCACCACGCACCTTTGTAAGTGCATCCTCAAGTGTCTTTTCCATTTTAAGAAGCTCACTGTATTCTATCTTGAATCCGGTATCGGGGTCAGTAAATACCTTACCACGCTTTGCATACATCTTAATGCGTAAATCACGAATAAAATTATACTTTCTGTCATAGAGCGTAGGATTGCCCTCTACTCGTCTTATAAGTCTCTCGTAATCCTCCGCAGTCTTCGGCATTGCCTTTCTCATTATCTCTGCAGATGCCTCACTGTCAAGCGTGTCCTCACTCCACTTCCTGCCCGCCGCCTCATACTGTCCCTTTATCCTGTCACGCATAACAGAATACTGTGCATTCTCTCTTATCCTCTGGGCGTATATATTATATATATCATTCGCTCCGTCCTCTACCAAATGCAACCCTTCATGGTCAAAGGTCGAATTATAATCATCATCAGGATTGGTAGTAAGCTTTATTTCGCCGTTTGAATAACTTCCCTCTACATCGTCAGCAAGCTTACCATCGTAACTCGTTTTCACACCTGTAAGCTTACGTGCAGCTTCCGTCTTCATTGCGAACTTATATTCTTCTGCACGGTTAAGTATATCCTGTGCACCTATCTGTGAATCTGTAAGCTTACCACCACGATTGATTTTATCTTCAAGGAGCTTTGCATTCTTTGCCGCCGCCGAGTTCTTATCATACATAGAGCCCTGACGTATAACTGCATCAGCTACATCCATGCCCGGAAAGCTCTTTCTTAATTCTTTACCTCGCTGTGTATATATACGGCTTTGACTCCACGTTCCACGCACAGACTTAAATCCACCAATCACAGCACCCATTTCAGCCGCTGCCTTTACAGGTTCTACATACGCATCATGATACGCCTTTTCTTCTGCTTCCTCTGCTGATAACCCTTCTGCAATGTACTGGTTATATAGCACGCCATATCTGCCATCGTCTTTAAGCACATATCTATCAACCGTGTTATCAATTACCTGACGTGTAACTCCAACACCGGCACCGGTAAGAACACTACCCATTGTATTACCGAGTACCGTTTTTAACGTACCATCAGCCATTCTTCCGAGAACACCCTTTGTTAACTTGCCAGCACCTTTACGCACAATACCCATATCATACGCATCCATCACAGCAGATGTTGCAACTGCAATGTACGCCTTGTTACTGTTAATGTCAACGCCATTCTGTGCAAGCTCGCCATACTTATCACCTGCACCTGCACCAAGACCAGCTATTATTTCTCCGGCTTTCATTGCTTTTTCGCCACCGCCGAAAACTCCACCTATTTGACCTGCAAGTGCATTCTCACCAAGTTCACGAACTATGACATCACCATACTCGTGTGCTTTTTTTAAGAATCGGTTATCAGTGCTCTCAAGTCTTCCTTGATTTTCTAATTCAAGAATATCCGCAAACGCATCGGCTTCATCGAGCGTCATATTGATATTTGTACCAAGAACCTTATCTGCTGTATCAGCTCCAAGCTTTACAAGTCCTACTCCGGCATTTAAATACGAGCCAACCAAAGTTCCAAGATACGACGCAACAGGATGCTCTTTAGCCTGTTGTATCAGCTTCTCACGATATTTGGCATCACCCTCTGCCTTTACTTTTCTATCCCATATGCCCGATGTTCTTAAATATTCTTCAGCCTCATTCTTGCCATACTTGCCACGTATATACAACAAAGCATCATACTCATTCTGAGTAATAACTTCATAATACGATACTTCTGAATCATCATCAGACCGCTTGTCAAGATATAAGAAACTATTCCTATTATCCTTCTGCGACTCATCCCAGCCTTTAATATAATACTCTGCTTCTTTAGAACCTTCTGTTATTTTAAGTTTTTTCGGATCCTTTGCAAGCTCTTTGATTTCTGCTTTTGCATCATCTCTTATTGAAGAAGACTTATCGCTACGGTCAAACTCCGGACGCCAGTTTGATTCGGTGGTATCGCTTTCCTGTTTCTTTTGCTTTTGCCAATACTCACCGGCTTTTGCCAAGTCTTCCTCTTGCCGCTTCTTTCTTTCCTTTTCACGCTTCTGTTCAGCAACTCTTGCACTCTCGACATCGTTCTTTGTCAACAATTTTAAATCTTCGACAGCCGAAACACTGTCCATCGTTTTTACATGTCCTTGAGCTAACATAACTCCTGATTTTACAAGAGATTCCTTTTCTTTTCTTAATTCCGCAATGCGTGATTCGTAACGTTTTATCCTGGCTTCACTTTCGCCGGGATAGATTTTTTCGCCGTTACTTTTTAACGTTTTCAAACTGGTACCCAATACATGTAGTTCGTCGTCAATTTCTTTAATACGCTTTGAATGTACATCTTTATTCTTCGGCGTAAATCTGCTCTCAAAACGATTGTTTGTGCTTTGCTTTGTCCTGTCCTTACTCTCTGCAATCGTTGTTTCTAAAAGTGTTCTCGGCTTAAATGGTGCCGTGTTAGTTTTAGCAGGAGCAGCTGTTGTTTTTTTAGACGTGGTTTTCTTGGCTTTAACAGGAGTGCTTGTTGCCTTTTTTACACTCTCTTTAGTGTGCTCTGGTATAATAGAGCGCAGTACTTCCTCTTTGCCTTTCTTTTCTTCTTTTTTATCAGTGTTGCCCAAAGCCCACGGCGACTGCAATGTTTGTCTGCGTGGTCCATTATTATTACTTGCCATCGTTACACCTCATCTATTGTATCAGGAAGTATCACTACTCCGCCTGTCCTCTTGTCACTACTATCATCTTCTGCCTTCTTCGGCTTTATATATCCTGCACGGTCTAGCACATCACTCGCAACACCTGCACGTGCCACATCGTTCTTTGACTTATCCATTATCTGCTCCTGGGTATCAAGCGCCTTTGATGCAAGCTGTGTTATCCTCGCCTTCTGCACTCGTCTGAAATCCGTCTCACGTTCCTTGAGTTCTTTCTTAAAGAGAGGATCTTCCATCCAGTTATATATAGTTTTTCGTGTCACATTCACAGCACTTGCTATTCCTTCAATAGTTCCTTCACCTCTTACAAGTAACTCAATCGCAGTCCTGTGCTTCTTTGTCAGCTTATTAAACGCCACTGGATGACTTCCTCCTTTCTTTGTATTTCACGTGTAATTTTGTGTAATTTTCAGAAATTACCGTTCTTATTTCACCTCGCGCACGCACCCGCACGCGAGGTAAATGCTTTCTTCCTGTTAATTATAAATTAAATCAGGGCGGACAAACAAGGACATTTGCGGACATCTTTTTGAGAAACAAAAACTGCATCGGTCATTCCGATGCAGTTTCTTTTTTACCTTCAAGCAACTCCAACGCCCGCCGATGCAGCCGACGGATTTGCCTCGGCGAGTAATACATATGCTCTGCCGTTTCCTCTGTAGTCATTCCGTTGATGTATCTGCACACCAAAACAAGACGTAACCGATAATCGTCTACGCCAAAAATAAGGTCGTCTGCTGCCTTAATTTTTCTATCAAGACTTTTTATGTACGGCGACGACCGCCCCGATTTGCCGACAAGCTCCGCCCTCTCAAGCTCACACGCTCGTCTGCTTTTAAGTATTTCATTTACGTTCTTCGTAGTTCCTCACTCCTTTCACGCCTTATCATTATATATCTTCGATACGGGTACCCGTCATCAGTAAACCCAACCCACATACTGCCGGGCTTTACATCATACACGCATCCGTCAATCTTCCTTGATGATACATCATTCCGCCAATGGTCCGCCTTAACTCTCTTTACCTTCGGAGCTCTCGGCTTCTTGAGGTTTGCCGACTTTGTAACCTTCTTCGCCTTAACTCCCTTATGATGCTTTATGTCTCTTTCTTCTTCCGGAAGCTGGTCGTCAATCTCACCTTTCGTGAGATAGCTTGCAAGCTGTGACAACTCACCGGAATATGTCTTTGCTACATACACCGCTCCGTCCCACAATTCTATTATTTTATTTATATCAAACCAACCCGGTACAAGGATATGATGATGCAATCCGCCAAGACTTCCCTCTTCCGTCACACCTATGTAATACAGCTCTTTATATTTACGCTTCACTTTCTTGAAAAGCTTCTTCAGATTATCGTGTGCCTTATCTATATCAAGAGGTCTCTCTCCCAAATGATATGATAGTCTTATCCAGTAATCACCACGTTTGAAATTCTCCAATGCATAAAGAACTATATTCTGCGCTGACCTTCTTGCATTAACCGCCGCTTGCTGTTCTGTTGTCTTCTTTGTCTTTGGAGCTCTGACCTTTTCAGAACTGTCATATCTGTATGTGTGATAATCTTCTACTATTGCTACATTACCACCGAACGACGTCTTCTCTAAATACATATCTATACCTTTCCTTTGTTCCTGTTTTTAATTAAATAAGCAGGAATAAAAGCCCGCCACGTCGGGCTTTTATTTTCTGTTTTATGTAAACTTAGCTGTGCATAAGTTCGTCTATCCAAATCAAAGATTTGGAGTCTCACTTACACCCGACCTTCAAAGGCCTGCATACAACACGGGCAGAAGTTAATCGGAATGTTCGCTTCATCCGCCGCCGAATATAACGCACCTATCTCTACACCGCACGACGGACAGTAAAACTTACCGTCGTTTATAACCGTGTGCTGCGGTATTACACCGCCCACTTCCTTACGTAGAAACTTAAACAGCTCCACTCTTTCCGCATCGCGACGTTTAAGCTCTTCATCAGAGCATATCATTCCTCGTTTTTCATATGCCCTTATATGACTATCAAGCTCTTCAATCGCACGCTCAAGCATCTCGTATTTCTTTTCTTCCATAATATATACCTCATCCTATGAGCTCCACTTCATCATAATCGATAACGTAACCGCACCAACACTCATCATCATTCCTTAATTGAATACGGTATATCATTCTGCCATCATCCAACTGCTGCACTTGAAAGCCTACTATGTTATATTCGCCCTCAAGCTCAAGCCTGCGATGACGACGAGGATCCTTTATCCTGCACCGCCTGCCTATGCTTCCGTAGAACTCTCGTAATTCATTTACTTTCATTTGTTTTCCCTCTTATAGAAAGGACAGCTGTGACACTTTTCCTTTCTGTTATTTTCCGCATTATAGAAACCGTTCAGAGCCAGACACTTTTTCTTCTTACCTCTGCCTTTCGGTTCTTCAAATGCAAAACAATCTGTATAAATCCCTTCTTCGTCCTTGATTATGTTTTCCTTCATAGCAAATCAAACTCCCCTCTGTACTTGTCAAACATAGCACTGACCGCCTGCTTGAACCTTCCTTCTTTTGCTGCTTTGTTAATTCCTTTAAATGCAATTATTACTCTATTCATAATTTACTCCTTCATAATATTATTTATTTTCTCGTCCATCGCCTTACCTAACCTATAGCAATTACCGTGTGATATATGATTCTTCCACGCATTATATGATGCATTAAATTTCTCTTCCGGAAGTTTACCACTTGCCACTAACTTTGCCATTCGCACAAACTTCTTTTGTGCATTGCGTTTGTTTTGATTTTTAAGCTTTCGGATAGCTTTGCCATTGTCAGTAATGTATGTATGAAATCCGAGGTAGCTGACACCGTTTTTGAAAGGGAATATTTGCGTTTTGTTGTTAAGGGTTAACTCTAACGTTTTTAGAAATTCAGTAATTACCTCAAGACAATATTTAAGGTATTCTTTATCCTGATGAATTAAATAAAAATCGTCCATATACCTACCGTAATACTGTATGCCTAATTCCCCGGTTATCAGCTTGTCCATACCGTCAAGATACAGCAGTGCAAACCCTTGATTTATTTGATTGCCGAGTGGTATTCCGACACCCTCTGTGCTGTCTATAAACAAATTACATAGCCAACACACGTTTTTATCATACGAAAAATGATAGTGTACAATATCCTTTAACTTATCATGCGGTATGTTATAGAAAAATTTCGATATATCGCATTTAAGGATATAACCATCGTATCCGTATTTTCTGTAAAACTCCTGCATCTGCTCACTCAATCTATTAAGACCGAATAATGTTCCCTTGCCTTTTTGCCCAGCACAATTATCATATATAAACACGCTCTGCAATTTAGGTAATATTACATTGTCGCATAAACTGTGTTGTATGACCTTATCCTTGAATGAGGTAGTTTTGATTACACGTTCTTTTGGCTCGTAAACCTTAAACTCGGTATACTCTGATACCGTATAGGTTTTGGTCCTTAACTGCTCTATCAGAGCGTTTATACCAGCTAAAGCCATAATGCTAAACCTTGCAGAACTCTTTTTAAATCCTTTTCCGGATTTGGATTTTCTGTAAGCCTTATACATGTTTTCAAAATCAATTACTTTTTCAAAGTCGGTCATACAACATAGTTCCTTTTTGTTTATCTTTTCAGAAAGGTTGTGCATTCTTTTGATGTGGTGCACTGATTTCGGCATATGCCTACTCTGTCTGACTTTCCACCAGAACGGGCGAACGCCATTGTTGTTGTAGTTGTAATTGTTGTTGTTGATATTGCCGGAGGGCGAAACGCAAAGAAAAAATACAACGCACAACCTGTTAAATCTATTTCCGTTCTTTTGTTCTCCATGCAATAGACATATATTTCACATCCGATACCATTTTCGACCAATAAGAAGCCGAACCATCACTTAACAAATTCAGGTTCATTGACAATTCAATAAAGAACAACAGCTCATCACAATATGTTATAGCTTTTGTTATTGTCTCACACCGCAGCTTTTTATCAGTGACATTATTTATCCTGTTTGCTTCAAACAGAAGCTCATATATTTCAAGACTTTTTATTTGGATTTTGTCACACAGAGAATGACGGTATTTTTTAGGGTATCTATTGCAATTCGAAGTTAATTTAAACGAATGTACAGCGAGCTCTTTCGCTTTTACTATTACCTTTAAATCCGTATCAGCCATTATTCTTCAGACGATACAAAGATAGAAGATACAAAGCGGAAAAACGGGCGAACGCCAATGCCGTTGTAGTTGCAATCGTCGCTGCCGATATCGCCGGAGGGCGAAACGCCAACTACCCACGGCCAATTATTACGATGTGGCTCGGCACTATCAGGAGTCGCAGTCCACCACCACTCATCAACCTTGTATTTATCAAAAATTTCAACGTTGTTTCTGTAAAAATCGAACGTTGGTAAGCTTACCTTTGAAATCATTGTTCCATACGCCTTTAATCCATCAAGCGTTGTCAGATCTGTTGTAATATCACAAATATTATCAGACCCGATTTGTTCTGATATTTTTGTCAATACCTCTTCTTCAAGTCTTTTCAGAATGCTGCTCTCTTTGAAATTATTGTTGCTTCCAAATGTTGATTTGAAAACAATGTCTTTTGTAACTGCTGTTGTTACACCATCTATATTGGAAAACTTGATGAACTCTATATCACCAATTTTGAATATGCTTCCATCTTTTATTTTTGATAATTCTATTTTATTACTCATGATTATTCTCCTTTATTTAGATACAAAGATATTAGATTTTAAGATACAAAACGGGCGAACGCCACTGCCGTTGACGCTGCAATCGTAGTTGTCGATATCGCCGGAGGGCGAAACGCATTTGCACCAGTTATCATTATTATGTATCTGTGTACTGTGAGCGGTCGCAAGCCACCACCAAGCATCAATTTTATGCTTATCAAGTATGTAAACATACTTTCGATACATTTCAGCAGTGAGCAACGACATCTTGCGCTTGATTTCGCCATAGTCCTTTAATCCGTCGTCAGATGTGAGGTCAACAGTATGCTCTATAAATATTTCTTCATTGCATTTGCTCTGAATCTCTGACAAGAAGTCTTTACACAGCTTGTCCACATTTGAACCGTTGTAATTATTGTTCTCGCCAAACCTCTCATCATCGTATACAATATCCTTTGATATAACCGCTGTGGTATTATCATACTGCTCAAGCACAATAAACTCATGTCCGGCTATTGTGAAGGTATCACCCACTTCAACCGTTGATAATTGTGTTTTATTAGATGCCTGTTCTCTTATCTGCTTTACCTGTTCTTCTGTTAATTCAATTTTTAAATCATCTAGTTGTATGTAGTTCATAATTTTACTCCTTTTATATTGACATTTGAGGCACACTGTGATATACTGTAGTTGCTTGATTTGGTATGCCACAGCGTACCTTCGGACGCTCTGCTATGAGCGTCCTTTTTTATTCTTCATTTTTATTATCTTCGTTTTCTTTATCAATCCGTTCAAGCTCACGCTTAACGTAAAGCTTGTGCAGCATCTTGTACGCCATCGGTGCTATCACATTATCCAAGAACTCCTGCTTCGGAATTTCTGTATGTAACGGATGCTTGTTCTTTATAATGTTACCGTTATTCAAGATATCCATTGTGTATCTGAACTCATCATCCTGACCTATCACCGCACCGCGTACAACCATACAAAGTGTTTCACCTTCAACAAGCTTTCTTCTCCTCGGCCACTTGTCAATCGCCCCGGGAGAATCAAGCGGTTCTGTGTAATGAAAATCATCATCCTTATACAGATACCTCATTATGCCTTTCGGCGGCATTGTCGCTAACATATACATCACCTCGCTTATATATATTTGATTTACATTTTGTCCTATTCCTCTGCATCAAACCCGAAATCAAAAGCTTCGCCATTCTCGGTAAGAGTTATCATCGTGAGCTCACGTATTACATCCTGCTTTATACGGTCAAAGTCCGCCTTACCGTATGACATTTCATTTATACAACACGCCATTCCGAAAGCTATCTCACGGACAATATCACCCTCAACACCTGCAACCTTTACCTTTACCTTTTTACCTTCTTCAATTCTTACCTTAATCATTTCATTATACCTCCAAAATCTTCTGTGCTTCTTCCGATGAGAACACACCGCACGCTTTGCGTACAGGCTTCACTCTTTCAACAACAACCGCCTCATTCAATATACTTCTTATTCTGTCCTCACGCATTAACCGCCGCCCGGCATCTTCTACTGACCGTACAAAATTACGCTTGCGTTTCTTCAACCGACTACGCCTTTTACGTTCTTCAAACCATAACCCAAACATAAATCCGGGAATCCATCCAAAGCTTATTATAAGTATCCATATCATTCTTCATTACCTCCGTCCATTTTTGCACCGCATTCGGAACAGTGTTTTTGTGTTAGAGTTCCCCAACTTCCGCAACAAGAACAAGTATAAAATATGCTTTTCTCACTCATTGATAATGCAATACCTTTTTTGTGAAACTCTTTCATTTTTTCAATATTACACTCGTTCCGTATCCACCTGCCGTGTTTCACTTCCGCAACATCTGCGGTGGGTTGACCTTTTGTCAATGCTGTAAAACATTTCCAATCAAGCTGAGCTTGTATTTCTGCCTCGCTATTCGTCCAATTCATAGGTGTTGCATTTTTTACATCTTTCAGTAATTTATCAACATCAATATATCTTGCCATTATTCAACACCGCCTTTCATCTTCGCTTTTTGTTGCAAATGGCACTGAATAATCTTTTGCGATTTTGGCAGGGTTGAACGGCTCTGTATGACGGTAAACACTGCACGGCTTTATTGCCATTACAACCATATCTTTTTTAACATAATCGGCATCATTCAGAATATAATCAATGTACACAAGGCAACTGTTTCCCGTACAATACTGCCCGTCAAACTCGTTCAAGGCTAACAAATCGCCTTTGTGAAAAGGTCTGTCGTTCTTTCGGATTTCAAAGGTCTTTTCGCCTTTGATAACATCTGTAAAAAAATGTGGTAATATTTTTCATTCGTGTATCATTCCTGCACACCGCCTTTCAATTTTTCAATTCCCTTTGCAATTCCATAGTCTTCCAATTCGGTGCATAATTTCACCGCACATTTACGGCATAAACAAATAGCGGTATTTTTATATACTTTCTTGAACATATTTTTTTCTTTGACTGCATATCCACAATCGCAACATAGCATATAATTATCTCGTTCTTTCATTATTCAACACCGCCTTTCTCGGTTGGGTGGTCTTTAAGTAAATTTTTTAACTGTATAAGCAATGGCATTACCTGTTCCCATTCATCAATAATGAAATACATTGTGTGGAATATATCGCATATGTTTTCAACTATGTAATCACTGTCTTCGGGAGTAATATCAAAACAGTTTCTTCTTACAAGGTCTTTAATTTGATGTATTCTCTCCAAATCTTCTGTAACTTTCATTTCAACTCCTCTTACTTCCTGAACACCGCCTCACATCAGCGACAGCTGGCCGCTGTCAAAATCACACACCACATAGTCACCGCTCTCATCATCATAAACCAGCTCGTACTCACCGTACTGTACGCCTTTACGTTCACACTTCGTATGTAATGTAGATGATACCTTGTGTTCAAACTTTGGCTTTGTTATAACCTTATCGCCTCGATTTGGCAACGCTTCATCCTCTAAAGATATCTTCACCTTTACAGTCAGAACAGATTCGTCATTTTCATTCTTCTTCATATTTGAAAGTGTTCTGTTCAGCACATAATCAAAATCAGCTTTCAAAGCTTCAAAGGCTTTACATTCAATCGAACACGCCATTTTTTTATTTTTCATTTATAGCTCCTTTACCTCTCATATGTCCCCAACACATTTCTCTCTATCCTGTCCTCAACTCTTTTGTTCATCCACATCAGAGCTTCCTCAATGTGTGTTAATGCACAGGCATTTTCCCTTGTCGCAAACTCACCACTCTGAAAACCTTTTAATCTGTCACGGACTATCTCAAGTAAATCCGTATCGAGCACACCGTGCTTTGCATCAGGATCCTTTCTTGCACCTTCCTGAAAATGAATGGTACAAAGGAACTCATCACCAGGTACTACCTTGATATACTCTTCATTTATAATCTCACTGCAGCCGGCTTTTACAATTATGTAATCGTGGCCCGCACCGCCGACACCCTTCTCACCCGACATATACACGTCGTTTAAATTTTCTCTCTTCTGAATTGTCGATAACTTATACATTTACTTTCTTCCTTTCTTCATCACGCAATTTCCTCTACACTCAACACATCTTCAGTTGCAATCCCCAACCGTTTTGAAATGCGTAGTGTAACATACTTCGACGGGTTTTTCTTACAGTTTACTATACAAGAAAGATGCATCGGAGTTATTCCTATCTCTTTTGCCAATTCCTTCTGACTTAAACCGCAAGCCTTAATCGCTTCCTTTAATTTTAATCTCATATATTTCACATCCTTCCTTGACTTGAATTATTATCCTGTGCTATAATCACCATAGAAAGTGAGGTGATTATATGCCACAATGGTTGTTTACAGATTTTAGTACTGTTAAATTACGTTGCCCGAGAGAGCCACATAAAATCGTGGAAATGCAACTCCGAACAGAAGTATATCAAGGGAATATTCGTGTACTGTCTCCGTTTATGAATTGTCATAACGAGTACGGGCTCACTCAATGCAACACTGTATGTAAGAAACATTTATACGACTATCTTACTTCCCCGGGCGAACACTACGATTCCCCTATTGAACTTGGCTTAATACTCTCTGAACCGTATTAATTCCATTGATAAGATATAGCAGTTTCTCTTTCGGAAAACTCGGTTCTATATTTTGAACATCTCGCAGTATTTCACACACATGCTGCAAGATGTTTTTTAATTCCTCATTACCGGTTTCTACTTCCTTGCCGTTGCGTCGGATACGGCTTTCACATTCTTTGCAAAGAATACAGTCCTCTTGATTTATAAGAGATTGTTTCATACTCATTAAACTAATTATGCAATTAGTTAGAGTAGAAATTTCGTCCGTCAGACTTCTACCTATTGATAGATCACTACATATTTTAATCTGCTTATCTATAACCTCATTCATTTCCTCAACAGTCATTGACATCACCTCCCCTTTGTGGTATAATTAGGTTAAGTAACTTAACTTGATTATATATTATCACAAGTTCTTGGGAATGTCAATACATTTTTCCCAACTTCTTGTGATTTGTAGAGACTACACAAAAAAGTGAGGTGATTTTTATGTATAATTCCCAAGAAGTTGCGAACAGGATTAAATCTTATGCAAAATTAAAACAAATAACTGCAGGAAAAATGCTTTCAGAATGCGACTTAAGCAAAAATGCTTTATCATCAATGCAAGCTGGAGGCTATTTGCCACGCCTTGAGAACATACTGAAAATCGCAGATTACCTTGATTGCTCGGTTGACTACCTGCTCGGCAGAACAGACAACCCCGATTCACATAAATCAAAAACAAAGAACTACACCCTTCCGCCGCTTGAGCTTGCAGCCTACGGAGCAGAGGGAACCGAAGGAACATACACAACACCGACAGAGGAGATCACCTGATATGTATAACAAACCAACGGTCTTAGGCTTTTTTATAAAAACTGTACCAAGTATAACTTGTATTCTTGGGTTGGTAGGATATTTTTTAAATATTCCATCTCTTATAATAATTGGATTTATATCCTATATTGTGGAAGTACTTTATACATTCGCAACAGGTGAACTTCACGGTTTCACAATGCAAGTTATTGTAGCATTTATAGCTGGCATAGTTGCCGTCAGAAAAGGTCTTCCTCTTTTTTACACAATATGCTGTGGTTTTTTTATAGAACGCTCAATAAGCACAGCTTACATCTTGGTTGTTGGAATCATCTCGTTGATAGGTGCACTTATAGATAAATTATTTTACCGATAACACATAGCAGTCTGTCGGAAAGGACTGCTGATGAAAATATATAAAATAAAAAGAGCCCTGCAGGGCAAACGTCTGACGTTCGTAAACGTCGAGAATATACTACAGAGTCTTGGTTATTCTGTAGTTTTATTTAACACATATCCGGGAGATATGGAACTTGAGCGCTATGAGCTTGAGGATAAGAAAGGGAAATTAAAAGCTTTTACCTATTCAAAGACAGCACATATTGTTTTTATGGATGCTAATCTGCACGCTGACGATAAGCTTTATCTTATCCTGCACGAGCTCGGGCACATCGTCCTCGGCCACGTCGGAGACGGTAAGCTTGTAACACGCAATCAGATCTTAATTGACATCGAGGCTGACAACTTTGCCTATTCGATATTGCATAACCATAATCGAAGTTGGTTGTATGTGCTGTTCTCTGCAGTGTTGTTATATTCGGTTATTATAACTGCAGGATTTCTGAATGTACGTACTGCGCCTGCAATTACTTCTGCAGAAGTAACAACACAAACAGAACCGCCGCAGACGGTATCTGCAACAGCTGATACGGTTTATGTTACACCAGCCGGAAAGAAGTATCATAAACAAGATTGTATGTACACAAAAGGTAAAACGCTGACGGAGCTCACACGCACCCAGGCAGAGAACATATACACTCCCTGCGCCGTATGTAATCCGTAAGTACAATAACAGTAAATAATACAAAAGATAAGACAGACTGTTATTGTGTTATATCAAACTGAAAGGAGTATCACTATGAACGAAGAATACAAATCACGTGTTGCAGTATATCTGCGTAAGAGCCGTAACGACGATCCGAATGAGACAATAGAACAAACGCTCGAAAGACACATGAATCAGCTTACAGACTTTGCATTGAAGAATAATATAAATATCATCAAGACATATAAAGAAGTAGTATCTGGTGACGGTCTTTTCACGCGTCCTCAAATGGTAAAGCTCCTTAACGATATAGAACAAGGCTTATATACTGCCGTACTCTGTATGGATATTGACCGTCTCGGCAGAAGCTCAACAAAGGATAGCGGAATAATCCTTGAAGTTCTTCAAGACAACAACTGCCGTATTATAAATCCGGATAAGACATATAACCTCAATGATGATGTCGATGAAATGACGGTTGAAATGAAAACCTTCTTCGCACGCCAGGAATTAAAATCAATCAAAAAAAGACTTCGCCGTGGTCAGGAAGAAGTCTTAAAAGCAGGCGGACATACAGGAGAACCGCCGTATGCTTATAAACGTATATGGTTAGATAAAACCCCGTCATTGGAGCCTATCCCGGAGAAAGCCGAAATAGTTAAGCATATTTATGATTTATATGTAAACGAGCATTACGGCTCATATATAATAGCAGATAAATTAAATACAATGGGAATACCCGCACCAGATGGCGGACTGTGGTCCCGTACATCTGTAAGAATGATTGTATCAAATCCTATCTATGCAGGACTTATAGTTTGGAACAAAACAAAATCGCCAAAGAAAAAAAGACCGGAAGACAAATACAAGAAAGTAATTAACCCGCCGGAGCTTTGGATAGAAGCCAAAGGACTCCATGAACCTTTGGTATCAATAGAAATGTGGGATGAAGCACAACGCATACGCTCGGAACGTTCTCACCCACCGTCATTCACAGGCAAGGTAAAGAATCCGTTCTCAGGACTTGTGTACTGCGCAAACTGTGGTATGGCATTACAAAGGCAAGTAGAGCGTAAAACAAAAGTACCACGTTTACTCTGCCCTACATCGGCTTGTATGCCATCAATAAAGATGTGTCTTTTTGAGGACCAGCTTAAAATAAAAATGCAGGACGAGCTTGACAGACTTCGTATGCTCGAGAACCGTCCGAAGGACAATGCAAAGCAAGCGCATTTCGAAAATCAAATCAAGGCGTTGAACAAACAACTGACAACAATCAGCCGTCAGCGTGATAACCTGCACGACCTTCTTGAACAAGGTGTATATGATGTAGATACATTTATGCAACGTCAGACGGTCCTCATAGAAAAGCAGAACCAAATAGAAAAAGAAATGAAAGAACTTCACACAAAACTCCGTGGTGCGGCCGCAAAAATAACAATACAGGACGCAATCCTCGGCATTGAGGAAGTTCTTAAAGAATGGGACAACCTTGACCCCGTAGAATTAAACTCTCTATTAAAGCGACTTATAAGCCGTATTACATACAAAAGAGAAAGCAGAAACTTTGCAAACACAGAGTTTGAAATCGAAATAGAGTGGAGACTATAACAGTCCTCTATCTTGCACAACGCAGTTCTCGACAACTGTCAAATATTTTATCTGTATGTATGCAAACTGCTTCTCTGAAATTTGTACCGCACATATTCTGCGGTTCACAACATTTATCCTGCATAACAATTCTCCTTTCTATCCTTAAGGGGTTTCCCTTTAGAATATATTATGCAGTATAACATATGTCTGTTCTTATTTAATCTCCAAATATTTTTTCAATTTTTCAATACATTCCATTGTGTCGTTAAAGCCAAGGTCATAAAGCTTTGCAATAACCTCGGGATTCCCCTCAAACCTCCCCACATCAAGCGGCTCGGACGGGCTTATCATAAAAATTTCGCCATCATTATGCAATCTCTGCAGTTCATCACACTCTTCATTATAAATACGATTAGTGTTTTCAAGCGATTCTATGAGCTTTGGGTATTTTTTATATTTCTTTCTGATTATTTTGTTTATACCATGCCCGCTTGATTCTTTTCTGTAATCAACGTGGCGTGTACGCACTACAACTACCTTTTCATAACCATTCTCAAATGCCCACTCATACGGCACTTTTTTAGAACAACCACCGTCAAAATAATCCACACCGTTGAGCTTTATGGGGCGTGATACAAGCGGAAGCGATGCTGAAGCCTTTACTGCTTCAAATATATCCACTTCCCCGTTCTTTTCAAAGAATTCGGTCTTTCCCGTTTCGCAGTTTGTTGCCGATGTCAAAAACCGCATCGGAGAGCTCTTAAGTCTGTCCTTATCAAAAAACTCAATATCCATAAGCTCGCCGAATATAAAACCAAACCCAAACAAACCTTTTTCGCGCCTGATTGCCTTTAGACCCATATACCTGCTGTCATGGCGGTATTTGAGTGTTACACGGATAGTTCTGCCAATCTGGCCCGAAACATAATTCAGTCCGTTCATTGCACCGGCTGAAACGCCAAGTACACATTCCATATTTATATCCGACAACATAAGTGCATCAAGCACCCCCTCTGTATATGTACCTCTAAACGCTCCGCCCTCAAGCACAATACAGCCTTTTGTTAATTTTTCGCTTGCCGTTCCTATAGGAAAGCGGTCCATATTTTTATATTTATGCATATATCAACAACCCTTTTATTTTATAAAAAAATTATAGCATAAATTATGATTATTTTCAATAGTCTGATACTTTTTTCAGATATTGCTAATAAATTGGAAATTTTATGGAAAAAATAAATAAAATATAAAATAGCTATTGAAAATTGAAATGTTTTCTGATATAATATCGTCAATAAGGGAGTAGTCAGCACGAATGTGCGATGTATACCAACAACCTCGGATTTATCCTGGTGACATCTTAATTGACGAGACTTATCTGCATTTGCAGATAGGTATCGTCTTTTTTATTTATCTGCAACTAATAATACTTATATAAGGAGGAATTGTAATTGGAATATTACAATCTGTCAAAAGACACGGTGTTAAATGAGCTTAGCACCAACGAAACACACGGACTTAACCGTGACACAGTCTCAAAATTGCAACAAAAGCTTGGTTCTAACAGGCTCGAAGAAAAGAAAAAGAAAACCAACCTTGAACGCTTTATTGAACAGTTCAAAGATGCAATGATTCTGATACTTATAGCTGCGGCTGTTGTGTCATTTGTCATTGCGTGCGTTGAGCAAAACCCTCGTGAATTTTTCGAACCGTTACTAATACTGCTGATAGTCGTACTCAACGCAATTATGGGTGTTATGCAAGAGAGCAAAGCCGAAAAGGCACTTGATGCACTAAAGAATATGTCGGCACCGCACGCACGAGTTATACGTGACGGAAAAGAAGAAATCATTGACGCATCAGAGCTTGTTCCCGGCGACATCATAAAGCTTGAAGCCGGTGATTTTATTCCGGCGGATGCTCGACTTTTACACAGCGTAAGCCTTAAAAGTGAAGAATCGGCACTCACCGGTGAATCTGTACCCTCAGAAAAGGATGCTGATTCGGAGGTCAAAGAAAACGCACCGCTCGGCGACCGCTCAAATATGGTTTTCTCCGGCTGTTCAATAACCTACGGTACAGCAACAGCCATTGTAACTGCAATCGGCATGAATACCCAAATGGGTAAAATTGCAAACCTGCTTGACGGTGAATCCAGTACACAGACACCACTTCAAACAAAGCTTGCAAAGCTCGGAAAATATCTCGGTATTCTCGCACTTTTTGCGTGTGCCGTTATATTCGTTGTAGGACTTTTAAACGGTATCCCGTTAATCGAAATATTTATGACTTCGGTTTCGCTTGCAGTATCTGCAATCCCTGAAGGACTTCCCGCAATTGTAACAATAGTTCTTTCAATCGGCGTACAGCGTATGGTTAAGCGTAACGCACTTATACGCCGTCTGCCCGCAGTGGAAACACTTGGCAGCGCATCGGTTATATGTTCTGATAAAACAGGTACGCTCACTCAAAACCGCATGACACTGGTTAAAGCTTATTGCGACGGTGATATTTCAGAAAGCGGACTCGAGGAACCCACACAAAGCATTACCGAACTTTTAAGATATGCAACGCTCTGCTGTGACGGCTCGATTGTAGAAGAAGGTAATGAGTTAAAGCATATCGGTGACCCGACAGAAACAGCCATTGTTTTTGCATCGCACAAGCTTGGATATAAAAAAGATGACTTGGCATGTCACTATCCGAGAATTGCCGAGATTCCTTTTGATTCTGACAGAAAGCTTATGACTACCGTAAACATTATAGACGGCAAAAAAATTGCTATCGTCAAAGGTGCATTTGATGTGATGGCACAACGCTGTATCAAAGGCGATATTGCAAAAGCAAAGGAAATCACCGAGAAAATGAGCAAAGACGCATTGCGTGTGCTTGCTGTAGGTTACAAGGAAATAGATAGTGTTTCCGAATCCCCCACTCCCGACGAGCTTGAATCCAATCTCACATTTATGGGACTAGTGGGAATGATTGACCCGCCCCGTCCTGAGGCAAAGGTAGCAGTTGCGACATGTAAACGTGCAGGAATTAAACCCGTAATGATTACGGGCGACCATGTGGTTACAGCATCGGCAATAGCACGTGAGCTTGGTATATTAAACGACGGCGATATGGCAATAACCGGAACAGAGCTTGATGCGATGTCAGACGATGAGCTTGACAAAATGATTGAAAAGATTTCAGTCTATGCACGTGTATCGCCCGAAAACAAAATCCGTATCGTTAAAGCATGGCAGAAAAAAGGTCAGGTTGTTGCAATGACGGGTGATGGCGTAAATGACGCACCTGCACTAAAAGCCGCAGATATCGGCTGTGCAATGGGCATAACCGGAACAGACGTTGCAAAGGGTGCGGCAGATATGACGTTAACAGATGACAATTTCTCAACAATAGTTGATGCTGTTCACGAGGGACGCGGTATTTATGCCAACATCAAAAAGGTTATAGGCTTCCTCCTCGGCACAAATATAGGTGAAGTTATAGCAGTATTCGCCTCAATGCTTTTGTGGCACAAAACACCGTTTTTGTCGATGCAATTACTATGGATAAACCTTGTAACCGACAGTTTACCGGCAATCGCACTCGGTATGGAGGCAGTTGAAAACGATGTTATGGACAGAAAACCGAAGCCAAAAAATGAAGGAATCTTTGCTCACGGGCTTGGAATCAGAGTAGTTTTACAAGGTCTTATGTTTGCAATTCTTTCGCTGGTTGCATTCCGCATCGGTGAGAACGTTACAGGTGAACTTGCAGGCGGACAGACAATGGCGTTTATGGTTCTTGCACTGTCGCAGACCATTCAGGCGTTTAATATGCGTTCAGACCGTTCACTCTTTAAGATAGGTTTCTTTACAAACAAGACTCTCAACGGTGCAGTTTTAATCTCGGTTGTACTGATGCTTTTGGTGCTATTTACGCCTGTCGGTATCGCATTCGGACTTATCACGCTTCCGGCATACCTCTATTTCATAGCACTCGGACTTATCCTTGCCCCGATGGTGGTTATGGAGATATCAAAGGCTGTCGGTGCTCTTATTCATAAAAACTAATATAAAATATGGCGGAGCAAAATGCTCCGCCATATTATTTTTGTGGTATTACGAAATTAAATGCGTTATGTACAATTTCAAAATGCGTCTTTTGGGCACTTATGATTTCACCGTCTACACAGATGCGAATATTTTCTTTATTCGGTGTTATTGTTATTTCCTTGCATTTTTCGGATTTTACATACTTGCCAACGCCACGGCGTTCTAATATTGTGCCTTTCATATATGCAGGCAAGAGCGATATAAATCTCGTGCGTGACAGGTTTTTGATAATGTTTATATTTATCAGCCCGTCAGATACAGAGGCAAGCGGATTACTCTTTATTCCGCCACCGCAATAGCTTCCGTTTGCAACAGATGTGAGGAGCAGTTTGTCGTTATGCACCATCTCACCGTCAAGCTCAATCTCCAAATCCGAGCATTTTTTCTTTATAAGCGTAGTCATTATCGAAAGAAAATACGCAAACGAGCCGGATATAAACGGTTTTTTCTTCATATCTGCAGTAGCGTCCGCAACGTTACAGTCAAACCCGATATTGAACATATTGACGCAATAGCCTTGTTTTTTCGTACCCCTATATTCGGTGGTGTATCTGATTGCATCGCATTTTACGGTTTTGCCCGTCATCTGATTTGATATGTTCTTAAAATCGCAATCGCTACCGAAATTACGGCAGAAGTCGTTGCCCGTACCCATTGGTATAACGCCGATTTCAGCATCAGGACATGCGATTGCCCCATTTACAACCTCGCTTAAGGTGCCGTCACCGCCACAGGCAATAAACCGTGCCGGGCCGTTTTCCTCGCAATAGTCTCTTACATACACTGTCGCATCGCCGACGGATTTTGTCAGGTAAACTTCCGCATCGGCATCCGTTTTTGATATTGTTTCTTTCACCGATGCAATAAACGCATCTGTTCTTTTCCCCTGCCCCGATTTGGGGTTTATTATAAATATTGTTTTCATTTTTGTTCCTTACCAAAATTCCAGTTTAGTATACACATTAATTATAGCATACTTTTTGTTTTTTTCAACTGTAAATTTAAGTTTTTGAACAAAATGCAGAAACTAATTTTGCTCTTTTGGTAATTGAAGCCAAATCGATGTATTCTTTACTGGTATGGCAGAAATCACCTTCTCCGCCTAATCCACACAGGCTTGGCACTCCTGCTGCCTGAGTATAAGCAGAATCCGATCCTCCGCCCGATTCAACCGGAACAAGTTCGCCTAAACCGTATTTCCTACTGATTTTTTGGAACTCTTCGAACAATTTTTCTGTATCAAAGTTTCTTTCCATTGGGATACGTGAGCTTATGGTTTGTACAGACGCCATTGTGCCCGGAACATAGCTTGTATCAGCAATTTCCTGAACAAAATTTTCCGCTTCTTTCAAATCGCTCTGTTTTTTCGCTCTTATATCAACCGTAAATGAACATTTATCCGGTATGCAGTTTCCTGCACTGCCACCGTTTATTATACTACAGTTGTATGTCGCACCGTTTTTCCTGCTGTTACTCTCAATCTTAACTATTTTATGCGAAGCTTCAAGAACTGCACTTGATGAATTAAAATAATCAATACCTGAATGACCGCCTTTACCGTTTATTGTGATTTCTTTACGCAGAATTCCTTTTCTGGAAACAACCACCTCATTCTCTCTTGTGGTTTCACAATTTAAAGCATACCTGAAACCTTTAACAGAAGTTCTGAAAAACTCCTGTTCCTGTTCCCCTCCTAAAACATTTGATATTTCTTCATCAGATGTCAGTATAAGCCGTGTATGTTTCTTATATCCGCATTTTTGCAATGCTTCCATTGTAAGAATAGCGATTGCTATTCCGCCCTTGCAGTCAATCGCTCCGGGTGCCGTCATACGAGAATTTTCAACTTTTACACAAGGATAACCAAATGCGCCCTTTTTATGTACAGTATCCATATGTGCAAGGAACATGCTTCCCTTTTCCTGCCCTTCATTCAGGTCTATGGTTAAAAAGTCGCCACACTCTGAAAAGTTTGTTCTTTTTACAGAAAAGCCTTTTGCTACAGCAAAGCCCTCGATGAAATCTGCCATTCTGTCAAGTTCGGTTTTATCTCTTGCCGTAGCCTCAAATGAACAGATATTTCCCAAAAACTCAATATATTCTTCTTTCTTACTGTTTATAAAATGAAAAATTTCGTTATCCATATAAATCACACTTCCATAATTTACTTCAGGTTAATTATACGCTCATAACATATAATTGTAAATAATTAGATAAATTTATCTTGCATTACTTTTAAAAGTGATGTATAATATACTTGGATTATCTTAAAGGAGTAATTATAATGGAAATTCTACAGCTTCGTTATTTTTATGAAAGTGCAATAAACCAAAGCTTTTCTAAAACTGCTGAAAAATATATGGTACCGTTAACATCGGTTTCCGCCTCGATAAAACGCCTTGAAAACGAGCTTAACTGTACTTTATTTAACAGATACAGCAACCGTATAGAGCTTAATGAAAACGGAAAAAAACTACAAAATTCTCTTTGTATGATTTTTGATGAATTAAATAATGTTGTTCAGTCTTTATCCCCTAAAACCGAGGACAAGCAGGAAATTAAAATATCAGTCCGTGCCATAAGAAATGAAATCGCAGAGCATATAATTGAATATAGTGCTATGCATCCAAATGTGTCATTTAAGACTATATTTAACTTCACGGACGAGAATATGGATGATTATGATATAATTATTGATGATAAATCTGATAGCTATATCAACTATGAAAACTTTGAATTCTGCAACAGACGTATTTTCCTTTTGGTATCATTTCTAAGTCCTTTAGCAGGCAAGAAGTTGCGTCTCAAAGAGTTATGGAATCAACCGTTTATTTCAACAGGAGAAAACACGAATACTCATAAAATGTTACTTAAAGCCTGCCGGAATGAGGGGTTTACACCAAATTTCGTTATACATACAAACGACCTGCTCTGCTATAACAAATATATTGAAGCCGGAGTTGGCATTGGTGTCGGCAGAACCGATACCTTAGAATCAAAAAATAACAGTCTGACAGCCCTTGACGTTACTGATTTTATAGCAAGACAATCGGTATACGTTTTTTATAAAACTCAGACAGCACAAGGAAATATAAAGGATTTCCTGCAGTTTTTAAAAAGCAAGGCATTATAAAGAGTATAACAGCAAAAGCCACCCATTTAACTTTGGGTGGCTTCCATATATTGTTTTACATCAGTTTTCGAAATCAGCTTTGATAAAATCAAATACCTGATTCTTCAGCTGTTCCATTCCCTTTATTGTCGGGTGTCCGTTCCTTTTATCTATGTCGTGAAGTTCAATTACGGGTATATCGTTCTTCTTACAGGTTGTCTTATAGAATTCTGTAAGTTCTTCTTTTAACTCACTGTTAAGTATAAAATAGATTTTTGTATCGGTAAGGTTTGTTTTTATCAAATGGATAAGGTATGTAAACGCAGGCAATGCGTTATACAAATCCTCTTTTGTCCAGCCCGACTCAATCAGCTCACCAAGTGGTGCATCTGACCAGCTGTCGTTTGTTCCGCCAAAAAGGATAAACGTATCAACTCTGTTTTTCTTGAAAAAGCCTTCATTAACAAGCTTTTCAAATCTTGCCACAAAAGAACATTTACTGTTGTCGCATCCGTTATAACCGGTGTTACATATTGTCGTTCCAGACCAGCTACTGTTCAAAAGCAGATTGGCGTGTTCCTGCATAAGATTGTACCACCAGGTCTCTTCCACCTTAAGCACATCGCAATCCATTCTTTCCTCGCCTTCGCCTGTTACATACCACGGTCCGGCAGGATCGTAATAAGTACCGTGGTCTTCAGGAATATATCCCGTAAAGGTAGAATAACTGTCTCCTAAAATAACTGTATTTTTTAACATTTTCATTTACCCCCTTTTGTTTCTGTCTGTATTATACCACAAGTTTTCATATATTACAAGATGAAAAGCAAAAAACCGCAGAACGCTGCGGTCTTGCTTTTACTTAACAAGTATTTATGAAACGGTTATACCTCTATAAATCCATCATTAGGATTAAATCTGAACAGGTCAACTACAGTTCCATTCATATCTTCCTTATAAAATATTTTTGAAAAATAAAAATAACCATTCCCCAAAGAAATTATGCCCGTTGAACCGTATGGGAAATCAATTCCCCATATTCCCGTTTTTTCATCCTTTTTACCTGTTGAAGCAAGGAAAATTTCTTCGCCGGTTTCATTAATCCCCTTTAATTCTGAAAACTCTGAACTTTTATTCATATCAATCACAAACATCGGGAAATTAGGGAAATGTCCTTTCTCGCCTTTGTACACAGCCGCAAACATATACCCTGTTTTTTTATCATATTCAAGATTCTGTATTCCAAATGTTGTATTTCCGGTATAAAGGAAATATTTACTATCGGGGTCTTCGGGACCATTCAAGTGCATATTGTTTTGCGACAATGCTTTTTCGTATTCTGACCAATTGTCAATATCATATCTCAATATAACCTGATAATCATTATCGTCTCGCTCCAAATCACTATATATGCCGTATGCAACGTAAAGATAGTTTTTACCGTCAACATCACCCGGCACCGGTGCGAATGTAATACCGTCTATGCCACTGCAACCATAACGGTGGCCCTCGGCAGCATAATCATCCAACACTTCTTTAAGATGCACAACAGTCATAACTCCGTCAGCTTCTGCATCCATATCCATTCTGTCAATTTTATCAACATCAAAGATTGCTATATAAAAACGGTCCGATACTTCAAAATCAGCATTTTTATACTGACTTAAACACTCTAAAATACCGTTTCCTATAATATCATGTTTATACTCTAGTGAACCATAAACTTTACCGTTTTCATAGTTATATGCAATACAGCCAAGATGACCTGCCAATCCTTTTACCGTACCAATGACGTTCCCGTCCATATCGGTTTTTACCAGATATGTAGTACATGAATAATACATAAATTCTCTCTTTGTGTCAGTTGCTATGCCTTGAACATGACCAATCTTAATCCCGTCGATGCCCATTCCTTTTTTATACATACCGATTCCTCCTCTAGTCTGTTCTTCGTACATTTTACCATAAAAAACATATTGTGTAAATTGACAAATTCGAAACAAAAAAACACCGCAAGAATTTTCCTGCGGTGTCTCATATTATTCAGTCACTATTCTGTGGAATACCTTTTTACCCTTTTTGATTATGATACCGTCATCGGTAAGCATATCTGCGGTTATTGTGCCGTTTACGTCAGTGTACTTTGCATCGTTTATTGAAAGACCGTTCTGCTGAACGATACGTCTTGCCTCGCCCTTTGACTGAACAAGACCTGTTGCAACCAACACGTCAAGCACGCCCATTCCCACAACGTCGGCGATTACTGTTGTCGGCATATCTGCTGATACGCCGCCACCTGCAAATACAGCTTCTGCTGCTGCCTTTACCTTGTCGGCTTCCTCTGCGCCGTGAACGAGCTTTGTTACCTCGTATGCAAGGATACGCTTTGCCTTATTGAGCTCTGCACCCTCCCACTTTTCCATTTCACGGACTTCGTCCATCGGAACGAATGTGAGAAGCTTTATACACTTAATAACATCATTATCACCTACATTTACCCAATACTGATAGAAATCGTACGGTGTAGTCTTTTTCGGGTCAAGCCATACAGCACCTGACTGTGTCTTACCCATCTTCTTACCCTCACTGTTTGTAAGGAGTGTAAATGTCATACCGTAAACCTGCTTTGAGTCCTTTCTACGGCACAAATCAAGACCGCCGAGGATGTTACTCCACTGGTCGTCGCCACCAAGCTCAAGCTTACAATCATACTCACGGCTGAGCATCAAGAAGTCATACGACTGCATAAGCATATAGTTGAACTCAAGGAATGAGAGACCTTTTTCAAGTCTCTGCTTGAAGCACTCTGCAGTAAGCATCTGGTTAACCGAGAAGCAAGCACCGATATCACGCAAGAACTCTACATAGTTAAGCTTCAAAAGCCAGTCTGCGTTATTTACCATTATAGCCTTATCGTCAGAGAAATCAACCACGCTTGAAAGCTGTTTCTTAAAGCACTCGCAGTTATGGTCGATAACCTCAGGTGTCATCATCTGACGCATATCAGTTCTGCCTGACGGGTCGCCTACCATACCTGTACCGCCGCCTACCAATGCGATCGGACGGTGGCCGTGCATCTGCATATGACGCATAACAACCATCTGCAGGAAGTGACCAACATGCAAAGAATCTGCTGTCGGGTCAAATCCGATATAGAAAGTTACCTTTTCTTTACCTAATAATTCTCTTATTTCATTCTCGTGTGTACACTGAGCGATAAGTCCACGCTCTTTTAACACGTCAAAAACGTTTCCTGTTAATTCCATTTGTATGAATCCTTTCATCTAAAACTAAACCTTATTTTACCACTAAACTGCGTATATGTCAAGTGTTTTAAGCCAATTCAAACAAGCTCACCTGATTACTTTCGCTCATACCGTCAAAGCAACCGCTTTCCGTTAGAATTTCTATGACACTCTTTGTTGCGCCGGTACGCAGTCTTAAATCCTCAATGTTCTTGAACTCACCCTTTTCACGCTCTGCCATTATCGCTTTTGCGGTATTTTCAGCAAGTCCGGGAAGAGCGTTAAGCGGCGGCAGAAGTCCATCGGGGGTTATTATGAATTTTGTCGCATCAGACTTATACAAGTCCACCTTTTCAAATATATAGCCACGGCAGTACATCTCTATTGAAAGCTCAAGAATCGGAACTAATGCATCGTCCTTCGGTGCGGCTGTTCCGTCCTTTTTACGGCGGTTTATGTCTTCAAGTGCCTCACGTGCCACCGCCTCGCCCGATGCCATTGTGGACGTATCAAAATCGTCTGCACGTACCGTAAAGTATGCTGCATAATAGGCTTTGGGGTGATGCACTTTAAACCACGCAACACGGAATCCCATCATAACGTATGCAACCGCGTGAGCTTTCGGGAACATGTACTTAATCTTCTTACACGAGTCTATGTACCATTCAGGCACGTTTGCCGCACGCATTGCCTCCTCATCTTCAGGCTTAAGTCCCTTACCCTTTCTCACGCTTTCCATTATCTTGAACGAGTGTTCCTCTTCAAGTCCCGACGCTATTAAGTAAATCATAATATCGTCACGGGCACAGATAGAATGTGAAAGGTCACAAAGCCCCTGTTGTATCAGGTCCTGCGCATTGCCAAGCCACACGTCCGTACCGTGCGAAAGACCTGAAATTCTGGCAAGCTCGGAGAATGTTGTCGGTTTTGTATCTTCAAGCATCTGACGAACAAACTTTGTACCAAACTCCGGCACACCGTATGTTCCAAGTGATGTTCCGATATCCTTGCCATCAAGTAGCTTGAGTGCTTTATTCGAGGTAAAGAGACTCAATGTTTCCTTATCGTCAAGCGGGATTGTTTTTGCATCAATACCTGTCAGATCCTCAAGCATTCTGATTACGGTCGGGTCATCGTGACCGAGCTCATCGAGCTTTAAGAGGTTCTGGTCGATTGAATGGTAATCAAAGTGCGTTGTAAATATAGTTGAGTTTACATCGTCTGCCGGATGCTGAACGGGACAAAACTCGTGAATATTGTTTGTGTAAGGAACAACTATGATACCGCCCGGATGCTGACCTGATGTACGTTTTACACCCTCACAGCCTTTCGCAAGACGTTTCATCTGTGCGTTACGCATCATAACGCCCTTTTCCTCACAATACTTTTTAACATAGCCGAATGCCGTTTTTTCAGCGACAGTACCTATCGTTCCTGCACGGAACACAAAGCCTTCACCGAAAAATGTTTCTGTATATTTATGAATTGTCGGCTGATAATCACCCGAAAAGTTAAGGTCGATATCAGGCTCTTTATTCCCCTTAAAGCCAAGGAATGTTTCAAACGGGATATCGTGGCCGTCTTTTATGAACTGCGTTCCACACTTGGGACATACTTTATCATCAAGGTCACAACCCGAAAGACCGATGTCACTTTCGTGAAACTCGACATTTTTACAGTTCGGGCAGATATAGTGTGCAGGAAGCGAGTTAACCTCGGTTATATCCGAAAGATATGCCACAAATGACGAACCAACCGAACCTCGTGAACCTACAAGGTATCCGTCCTCAAGCGACTTTCGCACAAGCTCCTGCGCTATTCTGTACATAACGGCAAATCCGTTGGTTATGATTGAATTAAGCTCTTTATCAAGTCGCTTTTGCACCTTTTCAGGCAACGGTGAGCCGTAAATTTCCTCGGCACGTCTTATAGAGTCGTTTCTGATTCCGTCCTCCGCTCCGTCTACAACCGGCGGACATTTCTTTTTCGGTATCGGCATAACATCCTCTACCATATCAGCAATGAGGTTTGTGTTTGTAACAACTACCTCATATGCTTTTTCCTTGCCAAGATATGAGAACTCGTCAAGCATTTCATTGGTCGTTCTTAAATACAGTGGTGCCTGATTATCGGCATCCTTAAAGCCTTTATAGTGCATAAGTATCTTTCTGTACTCAGCACCCTCACGATCAAGGAAATGCACGTCACACGTTGCACAGACAGGTTTATTTAGCATCTCGCCTATCTTTACCACACGTCGGTTAATCCCCTGCAAATCCTCATCGGTGTTTATATCAGGGTGACGGTCACTTTCTTTCATATATGCGTTATTGCCTATCGGCTGAATTTCAAGATAGTCATAAAATTCTGCGATATCACAAAGCTTATCATCACCTGCACCCTCAACCATTGCGGTTATAAGCTCACCAGCCTCACACGCCGAGCCTATTATAAGGCCGTCACGTTTTTCTTCAAGCAGTGATTTGGGGATTCTCGGTGTTCGCATAAAGTATTTCAAATGCGACTGCGATACCATTTCGTATATGTTACGTACGCCCGTCTCGTTTTTGGCAAGAAGTATTATATGGAATGCCTTTGTCTTTGATGATGCAGTACGTATATCAAATTCTTTATTAAATGTTTTGAGTTCTGTTTTTTCGTTTTTCTTCAGTGCATCAAGCATCTTTACAAAAGCCTGTGCTGTTGCTTCCGCATCATCCACTGCTCTGTGGTGATGGGCATTGATTACGCCAAGATGCTTACATAATGTGTCAAGACGGTGGTTCGGGAGTTCTTTATACATACAGCGTGCAAGAACCATTGTATCAAGATACGGCAAATCAAAGCTTCTGCCACAGTTCTTTGACTCCTCTTTCATAAAGCCCATATCAAAGTTTGCGTTATGTGCGACCATAACCGAGCCCTCGCAGAACTTCAAAAATCCGTCAATCTGCTCTTCAAAGGTTTGGGCATCTTTCACCATTGAGTCGGTTATTGAGGTTAAATCCGTTATGTTCCTCGGTATCTTGACACCGGGATTTACAAATGTTGACCAGCGGTCGGTTATTTTTCCGTTTTCGACCTTTACCGCACCGATTTCTATTACCTTGCACTGTTTTTTGTCAAGTCCGGTCGATTCTATATCAAAAACCACAAACGGTGAATCTATGGTCTGGTCGGTTATGTCATAGACGATTTTTTTCGTATCGTCAACAAGGTATCCTTCGACACCGTAAATAACCTTTATTTTTTCGTTGTTATTCGATGCGTGCATTGCATCAGGGTATGCCTGAACAACGCCGTGGTCGGTAAGGGCAATGGCTTTATGTCCCCAATATACCGCACGGTCGATGAGTTCACCCGCAGAATTTACTGCGTCCATCTGCGACATCTGTGTGTGCATATGAAGCTCTACTCTTTTTACCTCTGCATTGTCCTGTCGCACGGGCGGTGACGGGATTGCGGCGACATCGTTTGCAAAAAGGACTGCCTCCTTTGCATACTCATCGTATTTCACGTTACCGCGGCATACTACATACATACCGCCTTTTTTGAGTGACTTCTTTATCGGCGGGAACAAGTTATTGAATTTTTCATCATTCTCGCCCTTGTTGACAAAAACTTTAACAGTTATGGCTGAGTTTGTATCAGTTATATCGAATGTGACGATATGCATTTCCTTGCCGGCTTTCGTGGTTATAAAACGTTCGTCGGCATCAAAAATACGCCCGGACACCGTTACTCTGCCCGAGTTTTCGTTTATTGATGCGATTGACGCAATTTCCTCGTCACGTATAGGTCTGCCTATGAGCATATCCTCTGCCGTCGCTCTGCCGATTATTTCCGGACCGGAGTCTGCAACCGGCTTTGTCGATGCAATCTTATATACCATTACGTTCGTTGTTTCTTTTTGGTATTTGGGGTCTTTTGTAAGCTCTACATCAGCATTCCCTGTATATTTTACGACCTGTGCAATCGCAAGGTTTCGTATTACATCGGAAAGCTCGTTTGCTACTTCAATTTTTATCTTCCTCTGTGACTTTGAAACAACGAGGTTTGTTACGTTCAATCTGTCGACCGTGCTGTTTCCGCTCGTGCCGAAAACCGTACTGAACTCAATCATTCCTCTTACCTCTTATTTATCAGATTTCAAAATCAAGACAGCTTCTCTTAGCTGTATGCGGTCTTACAATTGTGTTTGCAACCTCAACGTGTTCGGGGTGTATTGCATAGTTTTTGAGTGCTTCCTCGCTCTCTAATGTTGAATCAAGCATAAGGTCAGCAGTTGATGATGCGAGTCCTGTTATATGTACTTTTATATCCAGAAGTCCCGGAATTTTACCGTTAAGACTCTCAATTCCTGCCTTTATATTTTTCTTGATTTCTTCCTTTTCCGCCTCGGAATATTCTTCCTTAAGATTCCATAAAATTACGTGCTTTACCATTTTTATTTCTCCTTTTGCGTTTATAGATTTATTATACCACATGACGGATAATTCTTCAAGACATTTATAAACAAAAAAGCCAAATAATAATAGCATGTAAAAAGCTCCCTATAAAAGGGAGCTTTTTTGAGTCGATTAGCAGCAAACGCTGTTGTTGCAACCGCAACCGTTGTTAGAGTTGTTCTCTCCGCTGCAACATACCAAAAGGATTATGATAAGAATCCAAATCCACTCGCAACCGCTGTTGTTATTGCCGAATAAACACATAATTCTGACCTCCTTTTCCTGAATTGTAGTATATACTATTCAGGAATCGAAAAATGTGTTACTTTATTTTATCTGTTCGTCAAGTTCGGTATATATATAAGTTCCGTCTTCGGCTTTAGTGAAATAAACATAGCTTACCGGTCTGCCGTTTTTAAGTATAACAGACGCCCAACCGGTACCGTGTGCACTTATTTGGCCATATGTGCAGCCCGGATACTTTGACTCAACATACGCTGATAATTCTTCGTGCTGTTTTTTAAATCTGTATTTATTGAACGGGCCTTTTCCTGTAGCTACGGTATATACAGCAGTAGCTGCCGCCGTTGCGAATAATAGTTTACGTCCGATTTTTTTCTTTCCCATCTTAATTCTCCTTTTATATACTATGATACTCTGCGTATATATCTCGCTTTGGCACGCCTCTGTCCTGTGCCGCCGCCTTTATTGCCTCCTTTTGTGTCATACCGTTAGCAATATATTTGTCAACGTGTTCTGTGACACTCATATCCTGCCAGAAACATTCTTCCTCTATAGTCTCTGTTGCACCCTCAATAACAAGTACATATTCGCCTCTTGGCGATTTTTCACTGTAATGCTCAATCGCACCGTCTATTGTCGTTCTTATTATCTCTTCGTGAAGCTTTGTAAGCTCACGTGCAAGTGCTATTCTCCGCTCACCGCCGAATACTGTTTTCATATCGTTGAGCGTTGTTAAAAGCTTATGCGGTGCTTCATAGAAAATCAATGTATGTGTGTCATTTTTAACACTGTCAAGATGTTCGTAACGGTTTCGCTTGTTGGTTGAAAGAAAACCCTCAAACGCATATCGTGCCGCCGGAAGTCCTGAAAGTATAAGAGCTGTTATTCCTGCAACAGGGCCCGGAACCGATGTTACTTCTATTCCGTTTTCTATCGCAAGCTTTACAAGGTCCTCGCCGGGGTCAGATATTGCAGGCGTACCGGCATCGGATACCTGTGCCACGTTTTTACCCTCAAGAAGCAGGCTTATAATGTACTCGCCCTTTGCTTTCTTGTTATGCTCGTGATAGCTTGTAAGTGCCTTTGTTATTCCGAAATGGTTAAGCAACTGCAGAGTGTGTCTTGTGTCCTCTGCGGCAATTAAATCCACTGATTCAAGAATTTCAAGACATCGCTTTGATATGTCACCAAGATTGCCTATCGGCGTGGCACAAAGATAAAGTGTTCCCTTTTCATCTGCCATAAATCTCATCTATCTCCTTTGTATATCCGCCGTTTTTGTCGTAGACATAAAGCGTCGGCATAATTTTAAGGTCGCTTTTTGCACACTTGATTCCGCATACAAGTACAAGATTGACTTCTTTATCCTCGCACGGTGCAATAAGTCGCATAATTTTAGGCTCAAGCTTATATTCACGCATAGCCGAAAATATTTCTGCAAGCCGTGACGGACGATGTACCATAAACATTTTACCGTGCGGTTTTAAAAGCTGTGATGATACCCGTACAACATCGGTGAGACTGCATTTGATCTCATGACGTGACACGGTTTTTGTATCCGTTTCATTGAGCAAGCCAGAGCCCGTACGCATATACGGCGGATTAACAGTTACGACATCATATATGCTTTTTCCGAAAATAGTCGGTGCATCGTTAAGGTCGGCACATACCACGTTTATTTTTTCTTCAAGTGAGTTATGTGCGACACTGCGTTTTGCCATATCGGCGATTTCAGGCTGGATTTCCACCGCATCAATATGCTCCGCCTTTGATTTTGCCGAAAGCAGGAGCGGGATTATGCCCGTGCCTGTGCACAGGTCCATAACCTTACCCGTTGCAGATTTTGCAAAATCGGACAATAAAACAGCATCAATTCCGAATCTGAACCCATCGTTTTTCTGTATTATGTAATAACCGTTCTGCAAATCGTCAAGCGTTTCGTTAAATTCCATCATTTTCAATTACTGCAAAGCTGATTTCGCCTTTTGCGGCAGTTTTACCGTCAACTGTTGCTTCAACGTTAGCTTTGCCCATACCGTGACGGTATGTTACAAGCTCGGCTGTGAGCTCAAGCGTGTCACCCGGTACTACCTGTTTACGGAACTTGAAATTACTTATTCCCGTAAACACGCCAAGCTTACCCTTGTTTTCTTCCATTCCGAGCAACAGCACTGCACCAACCTGTGCAAGTGCTTCACATATAAGAACGCCAGGCATTATCGGGTTACCCGGGAAATGACCCTGGAAAAACGGTTCATTAACAGTTACGTTCTTTATTCCCTTTATCCATTTACCCTCTTCCATATCTGTGATTTTATCAACCAACAGAAACGGGTAACGGTGCGGAAGTATTTTCTGAATATCAACATTGTTCATCATTTTTAAATTCTCCTTATTGTTTTTCTATATTGAAGTGAAGTTTGAATAAATTGGCAAAATTGTGCTGACGGGTGAGCGAATCTGTACTCAATGTACGTGAGCGAGCCCGGAAGTGCAAGGTTGCTGATTTATTCAGACTTTACTCTTTTATATAAGCTTTTTTATGATATATATGTGTCGGGTCCGTTGTAATATCAATATTGCCAAGCGCAATTCCTGAACCTTTAACAACACATTCGGTTATATTCTCTGCCGGAATACATTTCACGCCTATCGCTTTTCCGATGCGCTCATCAAGCCCGTAAAGGAGCGAACCACCGCCGGTCATCATTATTCCGTCAAGGATTATATCGCCCTGTAATTCGGGCGGTGTTTCTTCCAAAACCTCACGCACACGCTCTGTTATGTTAAATACAAACTCCTCAAATATTGTGCATAAATCGTTGGACGAAACTGTTACCTTTTTCGGGAAGCCTGTTATTGTGCAAACGCCTTTCGCTTCACAAAAGATTTCTTTATCCCTTGGTGTTACACCGCCAATTGTTTCTTTAAGCTTCTCTGCAGTTACAAGACCTATATGAAGTTTCAGTTCACGGCGCATGAACTTGATTATCTCATCAGTGACCTCGTCACCGGCAATTTTAAGTGAACGGCTTACAACTACACCACCAAGTGATATAACCGCAATATCTGTTGTTCCGCCGCCTATATCAATTACCATTGAGCCGTGTGGACGCCATATCTTACAGCCTGCCCCGAGTGCCGCTGCAACTGGTTCTTCAATTACATATATATCCTTTGCACCAACCTCACGTGCTGCATCAATAACTGCACGCTGTTCAACATCGGTAACTCCCGACGGCACGCACATCATAATACGAGGTCTGCCGCTTACCTTGCTCATAACACGCTTTATGAGTCGTTTTATCATTTCAATTGCAAGTGTGTAATCAGATATAACGCCGTCACGCAACGGGTGTACTGCCCTTATATTAGGCGGTGTTCTGCCCAGCATCTTGCTTGCCTCACTGCCTACTGCAACAACCTCGTTTGTATCAGTGTTTACAGCAATAACCGTCGGTTCTTTAAGCACTATGCCTCTGCCTTTTATGTACACAAGCATCGTTGCTGTGCCGAGGTCTATACTTATATCGTTTGCAAACATTGTGTTCTCCTTGTTTACATTACTTCTTTATTATCAATCAGCATCTGTTTTCTGTGCGATACAGAGAATGTCGGCACAAAGCCTTCGATATATTTCTCTGCCGCATCAACGACCGTCTGCGGTTTTAAGTTGTAGTCACTTCCGCACGAAACTATCATACGTACAGTCATAACTCCGTCCGAAAAACCAAGAGTTTCAAGCTCGAATATATGTGGTCGAATATCTGAATCTTTAATACCGCTTTTTGTTTTCTTCGGTACGACAAGCTCTTTTTCTCCGAGCAGTTTTTCGATATCACACGGTGTTTCACATTCAATTTCCGTGATATATTCTGCCTTGTTAATTTTTGTGAGGTCAATTTCCTTGCCCTCTACACGCTTTACTTTATATACCGTAAATCCGGGTGGCATCGAACTGTTTAACTCGTCTTTTATTTCATTATCTGACATATCAGTAACAAAACCGACCTTCATATATTCGCTCTCGCTTGTAACGCATACCGGCAACGGCTGTGCAATAGTCATCACAGGATGCGGATTAAAGCCTTGAGAAAACTCAAAATTGAGTGCAGAACGTCTTACCGCTCTGTGAAAGCATCTTACAAAGTCAAGATGCGAAATGAACTTAACACGGTCGTCACGGCCGTATTTTACAATATATTTAGCCATTGTCTGCACCTCTTCTCTCGGTACATACACCGGTTTTAAATCTCTGTGCACCGCACTTTGAACATTCAAGACGGCAATGCGGAGTTGTTGATGCGGCTTTCGCCTTTTCATTCTCGCACATCAGAAATTCTTTTGTAACGCCTACGTCAATGTGGTCCCACGGCAAAACTTCTTCATACGAACGCTCACGTGCAGTATAGAAATCAGGGTCAATACCCGTTTCACTAAACGCCTGCATCCACTTGTCAAAGTCAAAGAACTCACCCCAGCCGTCAAATTTACAGCCTAGCTCAACCGCTTTTATAATAGACTTACAAAGACGTCTGTCACCACGTGAGAACACGCCCTCAAGATAGCTTGTCTGATTATCATGATAAGTATAGCGGATACGCTTAGACGGGATTGAATCCTTTATAAGCTTCTGCTTGCGGATAAGCTCCTCTCGTGAATTCATGCCCACCCACTGAAATGCAGTAAAGGGCTTTGGCACAAACGATGATGAGCTTACTGTTATGTTTATGTTCTTTGCTCTCTCTTCCTTCGGTATATCAAAATACACATCAAGCACACGGCCTGCAAGCTCGGCTATGCCGACAACATCTGTATCGGTTTCAGTTGGCAAACCTATCATAAAATAGAGCTTGACATTTGTCCAGCCACCTGCAAAAAGGAGTGCAGTTGATTCTAATATATTTCCCTCTGTTATATTCTTGTTTATAACATCTCTGAGCCTTTGAGTTCCTGCCTCAGGTGCAAATGTTATACCTGATTTTCTGACCTTCTGAACCTTTTCCATCAGTTCAAGCGAGAAATTATCTATACGCAGTGACGGAAGTGAAAGTCCTATTTTCTTTTCTTCGGTTATTTTCAAAAGTCCGTCCGTAAGGCACGGTAATCCTTTAAAATCGCTTGTTGAAAGTGACGAGAGCGAAATCTCATCAAAACCACTTTTTGAAAGCAAGTCGTTTGCCAGAGAAAGCAAAGTTTCGGGCTTTCTCTCTCGAAGGGGTCTATAGATATAACCTGCCTGACAGAATCGGCAGCCTCGCATACAGCCACGCATAACCTCAAGCATTACTCTGTCATGAACAACCTCACCAAATGGTACTATGATAGTATCAGGTGCATATGTTGCATCAAAATCCTTAACAACACGCTTTAATATTTTTTCGGGTGCATTGGGATTGTTAGGGGTTATCGACTTTACTGTCCCCTGTTCAGTGTATTCCACATCATAGAATGAAGGGACATATATGCCGTCTATTTTGACCAAGCGCTCAAGAAGCTCTTTCTTGCTCTTTTTGCCTTCCTTTTTCCACTCTTTTAAGACGTCCATTGTTTCGTGAACCTGTTCTTCGCCCTCGCCAAGCATAAAGAAATCAAAAATATCAGCAACGGGTTCTGCATTATATGCACACGGGCCGCCACCGTATATTATCGGGTATTCCTCACTTCTTTCCTCTGCAAGCACAGGAATTTTTGCAAGGTCAAGCATATTCACTATATTCGAATACGAAAGCTCATATTGCAACGTGAAACCAAGCATATCAAAATGTGTTACCGCATCGCCTGTTTCAAGTGCAAATAACGGCATATCATATTTTCGCATTTCCTGCTCCATATCATCCCACGGAGCAAATACACGCTCACAATATGTATCCGGGCGTGTATTTAATGTATGGTATATTATTTTAAGTCCGAGATGGGACATTGCAATCTCATAAACGTCGGGGAAGCAGAATCCAAAACGTATATCTACCGTTTTGGGATCCTTCATCACCGCATTAAGCTCTCCGCCGGTATACCGTGTCGGTTTTGTTACCTTTGAGAGGATTTTATCTTTAAGTGTAATCATTCTTCTGTTGTTTCCTTTTTCTTAAACAAATCTGTTATTTTTTCAACAAGCTCGGGTGCGTAGTCAACAAGTTTTTCTGCCACGCCTGAACTATTGGTTGCAGAAACAAATCTCACACTACCCATCTTTGTTATAACCAAAAATCCTTCTGGTTTTATTGATGCACCGGCACCTGCTGCTCCGCCAAACAGATTGTCACCCTCGTTATTTGTTGCTTTAAACTCACAACCGCCGCCACCTACACCAAAAGATACTTTTGACATAGGAATTATCATTGTTCCGTCCGGGGCTGTTACTGCCTCGCCAAGAATACTTTCCGATGTGTACATACCGTCAAGAGATTTTATTGTGCTTTCTATTAAATCTTTAATCGGGTTTGCCATTGTTCTTTTCTCCTCTCGCTTTCAGGATTGGTATCGCTTTTCTGTACGAATACCAAGCCCATCCTAAAATTTTATATATTTTTGTTATTATTATGCTCTTAAAATCAATAAATATTTTCGGTTCATTAAAGTCCGGTTTTAAGTCAATCATCAGCTCGTCTGTATTTATGTTTCGCTCAATGAGACCTATCAGGTTATATATAAATCCCGCTGCACTGCCGTATACCAATGCTGTATCCATAGCATCATCCAACCCTACTACACCTTCGAGTGAGAATTTGTTGAATCTGCCTATTCGGTTCAGCCTGTATTTAAAAAGCGTGTACAAACAATGCTTGACAACATCCGGGTGACCTTTCAAAAATTGCATCAGGCGTCCACTTTTGCCTTTTTTGATTTTCAGAAACGCATAATTTATAACGTAATCAAATTCCAGTTCGTTTTCTTCGTATTTTATTATCAGGTCAACCTTTGCCGGGATGCACAGAATCAGTGCAATTAATGCAACTATTACTGATATTACAATTAACGCACTCATAGCCAATTATCCTTTCGTTTGGATTTTATATCAGAGTATCTCCTCTTGCGATTCTGTCTCCACTATCATTTCTGCAACCGGTTCTTCAGATTGGGGTGCAGGAGTTGTTTCCTCAACAATCGACAACTGCTCGCCCGTTTCCATAAGCTCAGGAATTGTCATTTGGAAATTGATAGGCGGTAAATCCTGCGGAGTTTTCAGACCGAAGCAACGCAGGAACGTGTCTGTTGTTTTATAAAGAACAGGACGTCCCGGTGCGTCAAGTCTTCCGGCTTCTTCAATGAGTCCACGCTCATAAAGTCTGCTCACACAGCCGTCAGAATTAACTCCTCTTACCTTTTCTATCATTCCCCTTGTTACGGGTTGTTTATACGCAATTATTGCCAATGCTTCCATTGCCGCATTAGATAACGGCTGATTACGCTGTTCACCGAGAATATCACGTATGTACTTATAATAATCAGGACGTGAACAAATCTGATAGCCCTCCGATATTTCTATTATCGCAAAACCACGCTTGTCCCTGTCATAGTCAGCTTTAAGTTCCATTGCCGCAGCATCTATCTCATCAACTGTCTTTTCAAGCACTACTGCAAGCTTTGCCGTCTTTACTGCCTCGCCTGCGGCGAATAATATACCCTCAACGGCATATTTCAAGTTTTCCATTAAATCTTATCCTTTCGGTTGTTTTTTAAATTCACTTATAATAAACTCTTTTTTCTTATCGTCATAATCTGCACGGATGCGGTTGAGTTTTATCATTTCAAGCAACGCCATAAATGTAGCTATCATTTCAGGTCTTGAATCCTCGACTTTAAACAGTGTTGAGAATTCCACCTTCCGCTTTGTGTTGAGAATGTTTTCTATTTTAGCAACCATATCGTCAACCGACACAAGCTCTCTGCCAACAATACCGTAAAATGCGCGTTTTTCAGGCTTTTTATAGCGTATACGCCGTGCCATAATCATGTCAAACGCATCTATAAGCTCGTCTATCGTATGGTCAATATTGTATTCAGGAACCGGGAACTTTATCGGCTCTTCTTCCCTGAACACCATATACTTTGACGAAAACTCACTCTTTCGCATCTCGTGTGATGCTTCCTTAATCTTTTTGTACTCATAGAGTCTTTGGGCAAGCTCTTCTCTCGGATCTTCTTCCTCGTCCTCCTCATCTTTGGGGAGAAGCATCTTCGACTTTATATATAATAGCTGTGACGCCATTATTATGAACTCGCCAGTATTGTCAATCATAGTTTTTTCTATACCTTCTATTGCTTCAAGATACTGTTCTGTTATCTCTACAATCGGTATATCCCATATACTGACTTTATTTTTCTTAATAAGCGTCAAGAGCAAATCAAGCGGGCCCTCAAAGCTTTCAAGCTTATATTTCATTTCATCCATCATATCACCAACATTATGAGCTTTTCAAGTCCGAAAAGCATATATTCAAAAACTACTTCTACACCCGTTCCTATTATTTTGTCAAATGCACCCGATGCTGAAAGCAGAATAATTGCAATAAAGCTGTACCTTTCATACTGCTGTAATTTGAAATACGCACGGTTTGAAAGAAATAAACCTAATATCCTTGAACCATCAAGCGGAGGTATAGGTATAAAATTAAATACCATAAAACAGAGATTGAGCATCACAAATCTCATAATAAGATATGAGATTGTGCTCATCGAGTTTTGAAAAACACCCGTTTTTAAATATATAACAAATATTACGCCATATATAAGCATCGCAATCAATGCAAGCAAAAAGTTGGTCAGAGGTCCTGCCAAAGCCGTAAGTGCCATACCCTTTTTCGGGTCTTTATAATATCTCGGGTTTATCTGGACAGGTTTCGCCCAGCCGAAGTTTGTAATGACCATTAAGAGTGTACCGATCGGATCCAGATGTGCTAACGGATTTAACGTCATTCTGCCCTGATATTTCGGTGTCGGGTCACCAAGCTTTATTGATACCCAGCCGTGCGCAAGCTCGTGAAACATAAGCGCAATAAGCACCATAGGTATCATTATCAATTTATCTATAATATAATCCATTTCAAAACATTTCTCCTTCGCAGAAATATCTACATTCTATTATACCCTTTTTTTGGTGTTTTGTAAAGGGAAATCACAAAAAATTTACAAAAATGTGGCTGTTATTTTTAATATAACAGCCACATTTTTGTTATTTGTTTTTTAATTTGATATATTCGTACTCTGCACACAATTCAAGCGTATTGAGAAAATCACTCAGCTGTTCTTCTGTTTTTGCCCGTTTATTCTCCCATTCTGCTTGTGTAACCACATCTTTAAGCGTTCTTACACCGTCACAGCCGTTGAATACACGGCTCATAAATGTACCGTCGAAGGCGTGGTATCTTTTGCCATTGGGCAGTCTTACAAGATCACGGGGTACACCAATGCAGTTACGCTCCATAACTATATCTGAAAGCGAGTCATATACAGGTGTTTCTTCAACCTTTTCTTCTGCTTTTACCGGCACAAGAGTTTTTACAAAATCCTCAAGTGCATCACAAACAGAATCAACCACCGATTTATCTGCTCCCACATTTTCAAATGCACGTATGGTAGAAAGTTCCACATTCTTCCAGTATTCTAAACGTGCCACCGCATCACTTCCCGCTCTTGGCGGACAAGTTGATGCAACATCAGTAAGTCTTGCTTTTGCGTACTCGCCTGCTATGGGAAGATATTTTTCCAGCTTTTCCTTTTCACACGCCGCAATTGCCGCAATTGTTGCAGTGTAAACCACAAGCGATCTAGCAAATCTGTTATAGTCAACATAACCATATCTCTGTGTTGAGTTATGCCACGAATAGAAAATTGTTTCAGGCATCAGCGTCGGCAAGCCTATGCTTATATCTGACAAGATACAATCGTCCTGCCAGTGATCACCCCACCAGTCCTTTATATATGGTGGTTCTGTCGCATCTTTTGCATATTCACGCCATACGCCCTCCATTACGGCATTACCGTAAAACGGAATCGGAGGCGGCGAAAACTGAAGCATTACTTCTTCCTGTGAAAGTGCTGTCGGGATTCCGTCCACATTGACAGCTCCCACACATCTATCATAAAGAACCTCCCCGAAGTGTTTACCGAACGCATAAAGACCATATGCTTCGGGCGATAACACCAATCTGATTGAATATTTGGGTTTTTGCATCTTACCGTCTTCAATTGCTTTCTTTATCGAAATAAGTGAATGAATTACACCTATTACTCCTGCGTTATTATCGTCCTCAAGCGGCTCTGCCGTATGAGCAATAACCCACAGTTCACGCTCTTTCTCACCCGGCAAAATTGCCGTTACACCCGGCATCGTTCCTTTGTAACGGTGTGCATCAGTTTTGGCATTTACCAAAACCTCGCCTTTCTCACACACTTCTGTCAGCTTTTTATGTATTCTTGGTGTTACAGAAAATCCAATAAAATCACGCTCGTTATCATTTACGCACCATGCATTGGTTTCTGTTGCACCGTTTATCCAGTGTGTACTGTCAGGTTTTTCTTCTCTTGAACTTACCGTTCCGCCGATAAAACCGATTGCACCTCTGTCAAGAATCGGCACAAGTGTTTTTGCAGTCACAAACTGACCGTACGGCACAAGCACAAACGCACCTTCTACGTCCTCACCCGCCATCATCTTATCCCATGTTACAATACGTGTTGTAACACCTTCTTCGGGTGTAGGTACCGAATATCTGACCACTGCAAACGGTTCTTTTTCATAATCTGCAATTACACGGTCACCGTCCCAATCCGAAAGAACCTCAAGACTTCCATAGCTTACATCCCATGACATCGGCACTATTGCATCATAGCATACATTTACGCCGTCTGAAACAAACTCTACGAGTTCTGTATCAAATCCATTTTCCTTTAAAAGCTCGTATATGTAATTTGCTGCATTATGGATTGCAGGTGTTGTCTGAGGCAATTCACGCTCCATCAGTGCAACCGTATGTTTCTTTAAAAATTCTGCATTTATTTCATTTTTAAAAATATTAAGATATGTTCTCATGTTTTTTCCTCCGGTACATATTTTCTTTATTATACACCTTTTAGTTTTGTTTGGCAAGAAAATATGTAATTAAAACAAGAAAAAAAGCCCCAAAGTAGCCGTGGTGTCGAACCGGAATTTCTACCTGGAAAATCCAGGTGGGTCGCTTCCCAAGGGCTTTACAAGTCCACTGGCAGTCACATAAGTGAAAGGAGGCATGTGCGCCACCCAACGGAGTAAGCATCCCTTATTAAATGTGTTGGTAAAAAAAACGGTTCTTACACGCGAAACCTCAGGGGGTCTTTCTTTAATTAGAGTATACCACATTCTATGTTAAAATACAAGTGGTATTTCATTACAATTGCGTTACAGATTATTCGCCTTTTGCAGCTTCTTCGTCACGCTTAACAAACTCATCGAATGCTTTCTGGAGCAATGCCTCGTCCTCTATCGGAACAAGCTCAGCTTCTTCGCTTTCGATATCGCCTTCAACTCTCATGATGAGAACCTCAAGGTCATCTGTCTGTTCTTCTTCAGGCAAGCACTCGATCATCGCAAAAAATGTTTCGCCGTCAAGCTCATAAACATCAATTACTTCGAATTCGATTTCTACGCCATTTTCGTCTTCCAATAAAATAATATTGTTTTCCATGTCATTTTACCTTTCTTGAAAAATTTTGATACTAATATTCTAATATATTTAACACAAAATGTCAACTGTTATTTTTGCGTTTCATATACGTTTCGAGTATAAGGCACGCAGAAACAGTGTCAATAACATCCTTTCGCTTGCCTCCACGGGTGTTGGTTACGTTTAAAAACTGTGCCGCACCGACGGTTGTAAGACGTTCGTCAACAAACTCTATTTTTCCGTCATATATCTCACCCAGTCGTTTTGCAAATTTATATGTTGCATCGGCACGAAAGCCTTCCGTTCCGTCCATATTCTTCGGCAGACCGATTACTATTTCTTCGGGGGTATATTCCTTTATTATCGCATCCAGCTCTGCAATAAGCTTTTTTATTCCGCCGTTTTTGACGGTTCCGACACCCTGAGCGGTAATCCCCAACGGGTCAGATATTGCAACACCGACTCTTGCATCACCAAAGTCTATTCCCATTACACGCATAATTTTTACTCCAATCCTAGTTTTACAGCCGACATCAGCTCATCCTCACACTTGATCGCTATAAAGCAACCGCCATCAATTTCAGTATAATTACACGTTACAGTCTTCCCGTACTCAATTGCCTTGCGGTAAACTATCTCAAATGACGTGACTTCTTTTTTATAAACATCATCAGGCAAAATACACTTTGCAAGCTCAATATAGCATACGTTGTTCATATGATTATTTGCATCAATAAAGTTGCGGTCAATGTAATATTTCTTTGAAACCTGATATTTGTCAGGCTCTTTGAGCTTACCTATCCACGGTCCGTCAAAGTTAGTACGGTCTTTTTCCGTACCATATCGTTCGCCCATTTCAGGTGTCACACGCTCAGGACGTCCTGTTTTAATGTCTATTCTTGCCCAGTTAGAGCTTGCAGTAACCGCAAGTTCCCCATCTTCTGTATAAATTTCAAATTCACGACTCGCTATAAATCCGCGCATATCGTGACTCCACGTGCAACACTCCACTCTCTCATCAAGCGACGGACGTTTGTTTATTCTTACATCGTATGCTGTTAAAAACCAGCGTATATCGGTTGTTTTCATACTGTCGCCCGCCATTTCGCTATGCATCGTAGCAATGTCCTCAAACATTTTCAAAATAGCACTGTCTGATAGTTCAAGATTCTGGTTTGTGTCACTGTAGCCTATATAAAATTTTTCTTTTAATACCACTTTTTACACTCCTTTAAATAATTTAACAGTACAAAACACCTGCAATTACTATTCTCATTTTTTCTGCCTCAAATCATAAAATCATATATAATTATAGAATTTGTCAGGAGTTTATATATTTAACGATGCGTTCATATACATCAATATACGTCTCCATTATTTTTATTAAATATTCTTTTAGTAATTAAATAAGAAATTTATCGTCTTCGGTAAGACCGAGAAGGTCTACCGCCTTTTCCAGTCTGGATTTTGCATAAGAAAAATGCTCCTCTTCATGAGCATCACTGCCGCAGTAGAATTTACAGCCACATTCTTTCGCAATCCGATACGGTAAAAGCGCCATCTCTTTTGCCGCCTCGGAAAAGTTTAAATCATGTGAATTGAGCTCAATACCGACGCCGACCTTTGCCGCCTGTTTGAAAAGTCTGTACATTTCTTTTTCCGGGATTTCTTTTACCACTTCAAGATACTCTTCGCCCTTTTGAGAAATAAGCCTCGCCGTCAGATGCGGAATGCCTATTTTATGGAAAGGAAGGTCCATGGAAAGAACGGCATCAAGGCGACGAACCCATGCATCTGCTCTGGCCTTAAAACTGATATTATCTTGTTCTGTTACAGTGAAATCGTGAAAGTGCAAATGTGTGGTCGGAATAACCACGAAATCGAATTCATCAAATCTTTCTTTGGAAATGCCAAGCACTAAATCATGTCTCAGCTCCGTTTCACAGCCGAACAAGAATTGTACATTATCAGACTGGGGCAAAGGTTTTGCGACACTTATATGTGCAAAATCCTGGTCCTCATACCAGCCATTCGGTCCTTCTACCCTTTCATCCCAGAAGTGGTTTGTCAGGCAAACTTTCCGAAGCCCGTTTTCCTCGGCGTATTTTAAAATTCGCTCCGATGTCTGTCCCTCGCCAAAAGAACAAGAGGAAATATTGGAATGAATGTGTAAGTCGTGATCAACTTTATATCTCATATCAGTCACCTCAAAATTCTATCTTTATCAGTTTATCTCAATTTTTTCCATATAAGGCAAAGAACCGTCTTTACAAAGACGCAATACAAAATCAAAGCAATCTACACGTGTACATAGTTCAAAATCTTTTTTGGGGAAAACGTCATTTTGTTTCGGGTCAAAAAATTTGGCACCCGATGTTCTTTTCAAAAGCTCAATCCCTGATTCCATATCAAATGGTTTGTCTTCCAGAAGGCTTTTTATGTACTCTGCGCACAGTGTATCCTCCTCAGTTTCCGCAACAGCTGCATAGCCCATACATACAAGGGAAACATCCTCAGGATTTTTTTCTTTGATATACTTCGCAATCGCTTTTGCCGTCAGAAGACTGCCGCCAAGAATTTCATCAGCGCCATGTGCGTTTGCAACCCCCTGTGTGCCAGCACTTGTTGTATGCACAACGGTCTTTCCCGAAACATCTATATCAAGTAATTCGGCAGGAGAATTCCCCAAATCAAACCCGGGCAGTATTTTACCCCCACGCTCGCCTGCAAGAACAAAATCCGGATTCTCTTCCTTCAGCTTGTAGGCAAGTTCAGCATCCCCGATGGGTATAACTTTTTGGGCACCCTTTGAAAACAAATAGGCCTCCTGCGAAAAAGCACGGAACACATCTATAATAACCGTAATCCCTGTTGCCTTTTTGGCGCCCTCCACTAAATGGAATATATTGATGTTCATTTTTTCTTCCTCCTTGTTTTTTATAAACACGCACTAATTGTACCATAAATATTCGAGGGAATCAACCATATGTAAAATTTTGGGTATATTTGCGTACTTATCGTCCTTTTAAAGAAGAAATTAAAATGGTGCTCGCCGAAAAACTCCTTCTCTCGTTTATCTCTTTGAGAATAAGAGATGTTTTAGTAAGTAATTTTTCTATACGTCCGGTTTTTCTTTCTCTTATATACATTGCCGGGGGTATTCCGTGTTTTTTTGTTATACATAGTACGCTTATTATAACATAATTTCTCATATTTTTCAATATCTAATCACAATTTGCATAGTCTATTGATAAACTTTGAATTTTACGGATAAATTGACGCATCAGAGCTTGTTCCCGGCAATATCACAAAGCCTTCAAAGCTCGGAAAATATCTTGGCATTCTCGCACTTTTGCATACGCTTGCTGTAGGTTACAAGGAAATAGATAGTGTTCACTCCCGACACGATTGAATCTAATCTCACATTTATGAGACTTTCGGGAATGATTGCCCCGCCACGTCCTGAGGCAAAGGTAGTAGCTGCAACATTTAAACGTACTCTTGAAATGTCCTTTACAATATTTATGTTTACCATCTCCCCTTTTGTTCCACTATATCAGATAACAAAACAAAATTCAAGATTTTTACAGTTTTAGTTATTGACGAACTTTAAAAAATGTATTATAATATATACTGTAGATTTTATAGTTCTGCGACTCACAGAGGTGAACAAAATGGGAAATAAATTATTGTTTATATTTAATCCTAATTCAGGAAAAGGTAAAATCAAAAATTCACTATACGAAATTATAGACTGCTTTACATATGCAGGCTATGATGTTACTGTCTATCCTACAAGACACGCAAACGACTGTGAACGAAAAATCCAGAGTTGTGCAATTGAATATGACCTTGTTGTTATATCAGGCGGTGACGGCACATTAAACGAAGCAGTAAACGGAATGTTACGTATTGAACAAGAAAAGCGAATACCAATAGGATATATTCCGTCCGGCACTATGAACGATTTTGCTTCAACCAATAACATATCACCGTCGCCTTTAACTGCTGTAAACGATATTATTAACGGTAATTTTCTGCCGTATGATATTGGGTCCTTTAACGGTAAGCCATTTATTTATGTTGCGGCGTTTGGTGCATTTACGGATGTTTCATATGCCACTCCGCAAATAAATAAGAATATCTGGGGTTCTGCCGCATATTATTTTGAGGGTATAAAGAGTTTACCTAAAATTAAAGGTGTTGACACCACAATAACACTTGACACAGGCGAAGTAATTCAGACTAATGCGGCTCTCGTTATGATTATGAATTCAACAAGTGTCGGTGGATTTGCATTCGGTGAATTTTACGATATTGACACCAGCGACGGAGTTTTTGAAATCGCTATTGTTCCAAAATCTGTAAATATTCTTGATTTGCCTGCCATTATTACAGGAATCAAAAACGGAGAGCGTGAGGCTCACGGTGCAAGCATAATATCTGCAAAAAATGCAAAAATCGAAACATCCACACCTGTCAAGTGGACACTCGACGGCGAATTCGGCGGTGAATTTGAAAGTGTTGATTTTGAGGTGAACCACAACGCCGTTCATTTTATTGCAAAAAACAAAGACAATGGAGGAAATAATGGATAATATTGCTATTTCTATCATGAACACACTTGATGGCTGGGGTATACCGCATCAGGTTATAACCGCTTTAATTTCAATGATACCACTTTTGGAGTTGCGAGGCAGTATCCTTGTTGCCGGCATTTTGAAACTGCCGTTTATACAGACTTTCATTGCCGCTGTTATAGGAAATATGATACCTATTCCGTTCATACTTCTGTTCATACAATCCATTTTTAACTGGATGAAGAAAGTTAAATGGCTTGCTGCAATCCCGACAAAGCTTGAAAATAAAGTAATGAAAAAGTCAAAGCAAATAGAAAAATACGGATATTTCGGTCTCTTCCTGTTTGTAGCGATTCCATTGCCCGGCACAGGAGCATGGACAGGAAGCCTCCTTGCAGTTCTTCTGGGGCTCAATAGAAAGAAAAGCCTATTAGCTATATTCCTGGGAGTTCTTACAGCCGGACTTATAATGTCACTTGTAAGCTACGGCGTCCTTGGAAATATTATAAAATAAATAAAATTCTGCATATCAAAATGATATGCAGAATTTTTTATTTCAAATCCTTAAGTCCGAGTTCGAACGGGGTATCATCCTCAATGTAATCAATAATTTTCGCATCAACGTCTGTTGCAATATAAAGATTATGACAACCCTCACGAATAAACTTTTCAGTCTCACAATGGTCTAAAAAGCCCATTAGCTTATCATAGTAACCATAGATGTTGTAGAACGCAATCGGCTTTTTATGCTGTGCAAGCTGTTTTAAGGTTATGATCTCAAACAGCTCCTCAAGTGTGCCTATACCGCCCGGCAAGACAACAAACGCATCAGCAGTGTCTTCCATAATCTTTTTACGCTCACGCATAGTATCTGTAAATATAAGCTCGTCACATTTATCATAAATCGGCTCTACTGTGTCCGTTTTAAAGAAATGCGGGATTACTCCGGTTATACGTGCACCTGCACGTGTGAAGGAACGTGCCGCCGCACCCATAAGACCATTTGAACCTGCGCCAAAAACAAGCTCGTGTCCGTTCTTTGCAATCTTATAGCAAAGCTCTTCAGAATCTTTTATATATTTTTTGTCAATAAGGTCACTTGCTGCGCCAAAAACGCATATTTTCATATAATTACCTCCTTATCTGATTAAGAGATATGCCGTATACAAAACATACAGACACACCATTATTATGCCCTCTGCACGGTTAAGCTTTTTGCCGGTTAAGCAGAACACAAAACCAATTGTGTTAAAAGCTATCATTATAAGATTATCAATCATAGCTTCCGGAACAACGGCTATCGGAGTAAATGCCGATGAAAGACCGAGAATGAATGTGATATTAAATATATTTGAACCTACAACATTACCAATCGCTATCGCACTTTGTCCCTTTTTCGCCGCAACAATACTTGTCACAAGCTCAGGAAGTGATGTTCCGATTGCAACAATCGTAACGCCTATTAGTGTTTCCGACATACCGAAAGTCTTTGCTATTACCTTTGCACTTTCTACAACAAGCTGACCGCCACCGATTATAGCCGCAAGACCGATTAAAATAAACAGTATACTCTTAACCGGAGACATTGGTTTTTCATTATCATCAGATTCATCACGGTTTTTGATAGCATTTCTTATAAGATATGCAATGTATGCCACAAATATTACAAGAAGTATAACGCCTTCTATTCTTGTCACCATATTACCTGTAAATGCCATTACAGCAGCAAGGGCCATTACACCGATTGATACAGGAAAATCACGTTTTAATACTATCTTGTCAACCAGAAACGGTGTTATAATCGCACTCATTCCCGCCACGCAAAGCATATTAAATATATTTGAGCCTACGAGGTTTGAGATTGCAATTTCGTTACTGCCCTTTATACCGGCAGTTATGCTGACAGCTGCCTCAGGTGCTGATGTTCCCATTGAAACTATTGTAAGACCGATAATTACCGCCGGTACACGCAATAGCTTTGCAACAGATACACTACCGTCAACAAAAACGTCCGAGCCCTTTACCAAAAGTACAAATCCTATAATTAGTAATATGAATGTTATAAGCAAGTTCATTTCTTTTTCCTCTTTTTTCGATTGTAAATTTACATGTGTTGTGATTTTTCTCTACATGCTTCCATCGCCTTAATGATTGCGTTGCGCATACCCTCTTTTTCAAGGACTGCGACAGCATCAATGGTTGTCCCGCCCGGGGAGCATACCATATCCTTTAATGCACCCGGATGTATACCTGTCTCAAGCACCATTTTCGCACTGCCGAGAACTGACTGCGCCGCAAATGTGTATGCCATATCACGTGTCATACCACCCCTTACCGCCGCATCTGCCATTGCCTCGATAAACATAAATACATATGCCGGAGACGAACCGCTTACAGCCGTTACAGTGTCCATAAGGCTCTCTGATACAATTTCTGCCTTACCAAAGCCACGCAGTATGTCAAGCACAGCTTCAAGCTCGCTGTCGGATACATTTGCGTTTTTACATACCGCAGACATGCCCTCGCCTACAAGTGCAGGAGTGTTCGGCATAACACGGACAACTTTAACCTGCTTGTTACCAAACGCATTCTCGATCTTTTCAATTGACTGACCTGCGGCAATTGAAACAAAAACTGTTTCCTTTCCTGCCTTGTCTTTTATATCCGATATTACATCAGCTAAAACATTCGGTTTTACGCACAGAAATACAATATCACAAGTGGCACATTCCGAATTATCTGCCATAATTACGCCGTACTTTTCTTTTAGTGCATCAAGCTTCTCTGTATCACGGTCGGAAACCATTATATCCGAACCTTTTACAAGACCCGAGAAAACAGCACCGCCAATTATAGCACTGCCCATATTTCCGGCGCCTATAAATCCAAGTTTCATTTTCTTTTGTCCTTTCAGTTATATAGCAACGGGAATTTTCTCGTTGAGCTCATGGTATTTATAATTCTCAAGCGTGAAATCATCACGTGTGAACTCATAGAAATCCGTTTTGTCTGCTACGTGCAGAATCGGTGCATCATACGGCTCATTGCTTATAATCTTCTCGATTATGGGAATGTGTCTGTCGTAAATATGCGCATCTGCAATAACGTGA
>JAZRPM010000016.1:0-109679 GCA_045649185.1 Candidatus Ornithomonoglobus sp.
CTGCCGGATTATTTCTTTTTTTAAAAACATATTCTTCCATAGTGAAGCATAACATACAAATATATTCTTCCATAGCTCAGTTGGCAGAGCATCTGACTGTTAATCAGAGGGTCACTGGTTCGAGCCCAGTTGGAAGAGCCAAACAAAATACCACCCAAGCGGGTGGTGTTTTTGTTTGCCTTTTGAGTGAACTTAAACAGGTGCTTTAATTAACAGTCAGATGCGATAAATATACTGTTAATCAGAGGGAGCCGAGCGCGACCGCGTCCGGTGGACGATGAAGGGAGTGCGAGGGTGCGCCGCAACACAACGAATTAAGTCACTGCAGTGACGAAAATGAGATGATGTGGCAAGCCGGACACTGGTTCGAGCCCAGTTGGAAGAGCCACGAAAAGGACACCAAACGGTGTCCTTTTTCAGTTAAATTCGCTAACGCAAGCTAAATTGAGTAAATTCAGCTAAATTGCCTGCGGCAGCTAAATTCGCTTCGCGCGCTTATGACAAAATTAATTTAGCTATATTTTAAGCTTGTATTATTTAATGATTTCAAACGGGTTTTTATCGTTAATGTATTTTCTGAATTTTTTCATAGAGCCAAAATTATAAGAATCCTTTTTCCATACTAGGCTTGCATCGGCATACATTGGATCTTTGGTGGGAATTGCGATGAAAGACTCGTTTGTTTTGGTTAGCTCTCTGAATGTAAATCCAGCAGCAACATTGCTTGAAATCATGGTTAACATGGTAGAGAGTTGTTTGGTTTGCAGAATAATATTTGGATTTACTTTTTCACGAGCAAACCAATTTTTTATTTCTTCAGTTTGGAAAAAACTGTTTTCGAATAGAACCAGAGGTGTGTTTTTTAAAAGATGAGGAGTAACTGATTCATGCTTTGCAATTTCATTATCTTTTGAGGCACAACATACAATTTCAAGACGAGCGACTTTTGCCAGGGAAAATTCTTTATCAAGAGAATTGTTGTGAAGCAAAAAAATCATATCCAGATAATTTTCGGAAAGCTTATCTAAAAGACTACTACGTCCATCTTCAACAATTTCAAGTGTGATATCGGGATGAAACTTACAAAAATCACGGTAAATATATGGAAGTATTATTGAACCAATCATAGGTGGAACACCTAACCTTAGTTTAGTGCGTTCATTACCTAAATCTTTCATAATGTTTTCTAACTGCGTAGTACGGGAAAGTATATCCTTACACATTTCAAACAGTCGCTTTCCTTCTGTCGTCAGTTCCATCCCTTTATAACGGCGATTAAAAAGAGAGACACCAAATTCTTTTTCCAATGATTTTATGGAAGACGAAAGTGAGGGCTGTGATATATAAAGATATTCAGATGCATCTGAGAGAGAGCCACATATGCATACAGCATAAAAATATTTTAATTGATTTAAGTTCATATAAGTTCACCTCGTGATTATTATATAGGATTTATCTATATTTGTCAATGAAATATATATTTTACAGATAATATTGTTTGTGTTATAATGTATATATAAGGAGGTAAACCAAATGAATGTACATAAAATAGCCGTAGTGGCAGGAGATGGAATAGGTCCAGAGGTAATTGATGAAGGTATTAAAGTCTTAAACGAAGTTTCAAAGCTTGATGGTGGTTTTCGTTTTGAATTTGCACATTTTCCCTGGGGATGTGACTATTACAAAGAAAATGGAAAAATGATGGCGGATGATGGGATAGAACAGTTAAAAAAGTTTGACGCAATATTTTTAGGTGCAGTAGGTGCACCGGGTGTCCCTGATCATATCTCACTTTGGGATTTGCTTTTAGTTATAAGAAAAAGTTTTGACCAGTATATAAACCTTCGTCCTGTAAAACTTTTAAAAGGCGCACCAAATGTCTTAAAAGATGTATCACCGGAAGATATCAATATGATTTTTGTCAGAGAAAACACAGAGGGAGAATATGCGGGTAGCGGCAGTTGGTTGTTTAAGGGTAAGCCAAACGAGGTTGTTATCCAGGATGGTGTTTTTTCAAGAAAAGGTTGTGAGCGTGTCATTCGCTATGCTTATGAACTTGCAAAATCACAAGGCAAGACACTTACGAGCATAAGCAAGGCTAATGCACTTAATTACTCTATGGTTTTTTGGGACCAAATATTTGCAGAGGTGGGAAAAGAATATCCTGAGGTTAAGACATACTCCTATCTTGTTGATGCAGCAAGTATGTTTATGGTAAAAGACCCGAAAAGATTCGAGATTGTTGTTACTTCTAACCTGTTCGGGGACATTCTTACTGACCTTGGCGCTGCAATAGCAGGAGGAATGGGATTAGCTGCCGGCGCAAACTTGAATCCTGAAAGAGAATTTCCTTCAATGTTTGAACCAATCCATGGCAGCGCTCCTGACATAGCAGGAACCGGTAAGGCTAACCCTTTGGCAACGGTTTGGTCTGCAAGTCAGATGCTTGAATTTTTTGGGTATTCAAAATGGGCAGATTGTTTAATTGATTGTATTGAAACTGTGCTTTCCGAGGGCAAGGTGTTAACACCCGATCTTGGTGGAAATGCAACGACCTCGAAGGTGGGTGATGAAATTATAAGAAAGTTACAGGAGTATGAATCATGAAAAAAACGCTGAAATCCGATATACAGCCGTTCAAATTGTATGATAATATTTATTTTGTTGGAAGTTCAAGGGTGTCAGTGCATATAATTGATGCGAAGGATGGACTTGTTATGATTGATACAGGATATCCTGATATGTACGAACAAATTCTCGATAGTATGAATGAGCTTGGACTAGCCCCAAAAGATATATGTGCAATATTTCATTCACACGGTCACATTGATCACTTTGGTTGTACACAAAAATTCAAAGAGTTGAGTGGAGCAAAAACATATATCAGCAGAATAGATAACGATATTGTGAATGGAAAGCTTGACCTTTCGTGGGCGAGAGAATTAGGATATGATAGACTTCCGCCCTTTGATTGTGATGTACTTGTTGAGGACGGCGAAAAAATTTCGTTTGGAGATGTTGTCGTGAGGTGCAGACTAACACCGGGACATACAGACGGAGTGCTTTCCTTTTTTATAGATATCAGGACCGAAGAGAAGAATTTTGTGGCAGCAATGTATGGCGGTGCCGGCTTTAATACGCTCACGACTAAATTTTTAAACCGATACAATTTATCTTTTGAATGTAGAGATATATTTAGAGAAAGTCTTAAAAAGGTTATTGACGAGCCTGTAGATATTTTTTTGGGAAATCATCCGGAACATAACGACACAAAAGGAAAGCTCCAAAGAATTTTATTGGGAGAGGACATTGTTGATACTGGCGAGTGGAAGCGTTTTTTAATAGAAGTGGAAAAAAGCTTTGATAATGCAATTACAAATGGCATCTAACCATTCGGCTCTTCCACGAAAAAGGACACCAAGCGGTGTCCTTTTTTTGTCGCTCTTGTAAACATAATTCATTTAGTAACATTTGAGTTGCGAATATCAAGAATAGCAATTAAAATGCTGGCAGTAATTACTAAAATTGTACCGATAACTGTAAAAACACTTATATTCTCACTGAAAATGACAGCGCCTGCCAAAATGCTTGTAATTGGCTCAAAAGTGCTCAGGATAGATGCTCTGCCGCCTCCGATCAGGAATGTTCCTCTTTGAAATAACACTACAGCTCCTATATTTAATGAGAATGCAAACAAAATTATCAAAAGCCATCCGGGAATCGAATGAGGAAGCGTGAGCTGTTTTGTTGCAACACAGACACAGAGCATAACAAAAGAGCAAATAACAGCTACATAAAAGCTGAAGGTAAAAACAGACATTTTTTTATATTTAAAAGCAGAAAGGGCTATGACATATATTGCATATGTAATTCCTGATAGGAGTGCGTAAAGACTGCCCTCAAAATTGATTTTATTGCTTGGATTATAAAATAATGCAATACCTGTTACACATATAATTACACTTATAATGTGGCCGTATTTGATTTTGTTTTTCAGAAAGATAAATTCACCCATCAGCACGACAGCGGGGTATATAAAATGAAATACTGTAGCTGTGCCGGATGGGATGTAGTTATAAGAACTGAATAACAGAAGCGGTGTTATGCAACATCCCATAATTGCAATCAAGCTTATTTTAGGAAAAGCCTTTGTGTTTATTTTGAGTGTGCCTTCGGTACAAAAAGCTAAAATTGCAAGCATAGGTACAGAAATAATATTTCTTAAAAAAACAAGAGAGATTGCATTAACTCCTTCTGCATAAATAAACTTTGCCATAAGTGGCATAAGTCCAAAGATAATTGCGCTTAATATAACGAAAATATATCCTTTTATTAATTGCTTATGTTCCATTATATCACCTAAAATGTAAATTCTTTAAAGAGAGCTTCAGATTTTTTCATATAATTGAGAGTTTTGTCTCCGTTTACAACAATAGCCGAGTTGCAAAGATGATCTACTAAACAAATCGGTGCGACGGCAGAGTTTTTTATACCGTTTATATCAACAAAACACGGAAGAAGTATGGTTGCATTGGCTTCCAATTCATCATACGGTGGTGATGTTATCAGAATAACCGTAGCGCCCTGCTTTTTTAGAAGTTTTAGAATTTGCGGAGCAGGGTTTGTATATCTGTGAAACAGAAAGAAAACGCAGACATCGCCTTTTCCAAGACTTAGGACAGATTCAATTTCTCCTCCCTGACCTGCCGATAGCATGAAAACATCACTGCGGATGGTTAAAAAACGTGTATATGCATAGTGTGCAAGTGCAAAGGATTCTTTAAGGCCGAAGCAAAACACTCTTTTTGCATCAGAGATTGCCTTGACTGCACTATGGATATGCTCTGTCGGAATACTGTTAAATGTTTGCTCTATGCAGTTGATTGAGTTTTTGACAGTTAGCGGGAATGGGGTGTCGGATTTTTTGCTTTTCACCGTTCTGTTAAATTTGTCAGGAAGTGTGAGTTGGTACTTGAAATCTGTGCGTACACAATCCTGAAAAGCTTTGTATCCCGAAAAACCTAATTTGCGGCAAAAACGTATAACTGAAGTGGTGCTGATATCTATTTTTGATGCAATATCATCCAGAGTTTCGAATGCGAACGTGTTGGGATTACCTAAAAAGTATGCGGCAATCTTTTGTTCTGACTTTGTCATATGATGAAGATTGGATTTAATTATTTCTGTTATTTTCAAGAAAATCACCTCGCTTTTATAATAATATCACAAAATTCAGTAAAAATCAATATTTTGTAGTAAAAAATACATTTTTAAAAATAATAAAATTCAATAAAGTATTGACTTTTTGGGGGAATAACGCTATAATAGAGAAAAAGCAAGTGGGAGCTTTTAAAAAAATGTATTAAAAAATACAAAACGGAGGAAAACAATGGGAAAGAAAACAGAATTTTTATATCTTAATGAAGAAGAAATGATTGAAGCGGGCGCACTTGATTATGGTCGCTGTATTGATGTGGAAGAAGAGGTTTTTCGTCTTTTAAGTATTGGCGATTATGTTATGGGTGGCGATAAACAAAACTCTCATGGTATTATGATGAAGTTTCCAAAGGAAAGTCCGTTTCCCAATATGCCTAAGGATGCTCCTGACAGACGATTTATGGCTATGCCGGCATATGTAGGAGGCCGTTTTAATATAGCGGGTCAAAAGTGGTATGGTTCTAATATAATCAATCCTCAGAGGGGGTTGCCGCGTTCGATTTTGATGGTAATGCTCAATGATGCAGATACATGTGAGCCTATTGCATTGATGTCGGGTAACTTAATCAGCTCTGTTCGTACAGGCTGTGTTCCCGGTGTGGGTGTCAGACATCTTGCCAATAAAGATGCATCTGTTTGTTCGTGTATTGGTGCGGGACCTGTAAGTAAAGCTTGTTTTGAGGGCATCATACAGGAAGCGAAAAATTTAAAAGAACTGGTAGTTTGCGACCTTATAATTGAAAAGGCAGAGGCTTTTGCAAATGAAATGAGTGAGAGATACGGCATAAATGCAAGAGGCGTAACTTCTCTTGAGGAAGCAGTAAGAGCAGGAGATATTGTAAGCGTTGCGGCTTCATCTGCAAAGCCTATAAAGCTTAATAATGAATGGCTTAAGGAAGGCTCGCTTCTCATTTTTTCCGGCAGGGGAAATGTTGATGAGGAATATTTTACAACAGCTAAAACAATTTGGGACAACACTAAAATGCATGAGGTGTATTTTGATGAGCACATGTTACTTCCTGAAAACGAACGTTTTATTAACGGTATTGCCGTTCAGATTTATAAATTTATGTATGAAGGAAAGCTACCCCCGATTACAGAGAGTGTAAGTCTGGGTGATGTAATCTGTGGCTCGGCTCAGGGACGAGTGTCTGATAAAGAACGAATTTGTTTTATAGCAAGCGGTATGCCTGTGTGGGATGTAGCATGGGGATACGAGCTGTATGAAAATGCAAAGAAGAAAGGACTTGGACAGACCTTGAAATTGTGGGATGACCCTTATCTTGCATAGTGTTAATGAAAAAAGGATTTATGATATACCCCGAAAGCATCTGGCTTTTGGGGTATATTATCATTGATAATTATTTTATAATTAGTATTTACATGACGTGAACTTTGTGATATACTTACTCCAGTCTTGGTTTGTGAGGAGCTGTTTTTATGGAAGTAACAAAAGAAATATTGAAGGAAAAATTATCCGCTCTTGGATTAAAGCGGGGAATGAATATAATTGTCCATTCTTCACTGAAAAGCTTCGGTAAAGTCGATGGTGGTGCTGATACGGTCATCGACGCACTCTGTGAGCTTCTTACAGAAGACGGTACTCTTGTGATGCCCTCATTCAATCACGGTGAGCCGTATAGAAACGGTGAAATTTTTGATATTTCCCAAACACCCACTTCAAACGGAATAATCCCTGAAACTTTCCGCAAACGCGAGGGCGTCATAAGAAGTATAAATCCAACTCATTCTTTTGCGGTATGGGGTAAAAACAAAGAATATTATACCAAAGACCATCAAAAAAGCGGATGCTTTGGCGTAGATTCACCGCTTTACCGCCTTATGAAGGACGACGGATATTGTTTGCTTCTTGGTGTGGGTTATAACTCAAATACATTCCACCACTGTGTGGAAACTTGTGAGGGAGCAAAGTGTGTTCCGCCGTTTTATGAGACATATCCCATGCGCCTTGCAGACGGAAGTATTATTACTGCAACGAGATTTGCTTGGAGAACGGCCGATTGTCCTGTTACAGATTTGGGTGCTTACGGTGAGTTTATGAAACCAATCGAAAAAATCACGGTAATAGGAAATTCGGATATAATACTTTACAAGCTTTCTGACGCATACGGGATTATTGCGGATTGCCTTAAGAACGGAATAGGCGACGGAAAGTGTTGTAGTAACTGTGATATAGGGCCAAGAGTATGTAAATGGACGATAAAAAAAGATTAAAGGGCGGATGCCTTTGAACTATCCACGAAACTCACCCTCGGAGTACACGCGTACGCCGTCAGGCAAGGTAAAATGTGTATAAATCCACATTTTACTTCGTTTCGTGAATTCTGCATCTAAACTCAATTCAGCCCTAAAAAAGAGAGTATTGCTTAATGCAACACCCTCTTTTTGTGTTTATTTTCCCATGCAGATTCTCATTCTGTGGCGTACAAGCTCTGTAACAGCTTCTCTGCCCATTGCGCCGTACTTTTTCGGGTCATAAACTGAAGCATCGTCTGCAATGCAAGCCTTAACCGCATCTGAATATGCAACTCTCAGTTCCGTTGCAAAGTTCACCTTGCATATGCCCAGTGTTATGGATTTTTGTACGTCTTCGTCAGGAATGCCTGATGAGCCGTGAAGAACAAGCGGAACAGAAACTTTGTTTCTGATTTCGGCAAGTCTTTCAAACTCAAGTTTCGGAGTTCCTTTATAGAAACCATGTGCTGTTCCTATGGCAACGGCAAGCGAATCAATGCCTGATTCCTCAACAAACTGTACTGCCTCGTCGGGGTCTGTGCAGGTGTCCTCTCCGTCCTTGACTTCAACATCATCCTCTTTACCGCCAAGCTTTCCAAGCTCTGCTTCAACTGTTGGACAAATCGGATATCTCTTTGCCATTTCAACAACTTTTTTAGCAAGAGCAATGTTTTCATCCAACGGAAGCTTCGAGCCGTCTATCATAAGTGATGTATAGCCGTCTTTTGCCGCCTTTTCGCAAAGCTCAAAGCTTGAACCATGGTCAAGGTGGATAGCGACCGGAACAAAAGTTTTTTCAGCTACTGCTTTTGCCATTGCAGAATAGAGTGAAGTATCTGCATAACGGAGTGTTGACGGAGTTGTCTGGAGAATTACGGGTGCATTCTCTGCCTCTGCTGCAGCGATAACCGCCTGCACCATCTCCATATTCTCAACGTTAAAAGCACCGATTGCATAATGATTTTTCTGAGCGTCTAAAAGAAGCTCTTTAGAACAAACTAATGACATAATCCCGGCCTCCTCTTATTTAAGAATAATGAATGCATCAAGTCCCTTGGGAGCATCGGGGTTTCCGCCCATATTTACAGACTTTGTAAAAGCTGTCATCTGAGCAAGGTAAATGAAAGGAATACCCCATGCGGCAAACTTCTCAATGCAGTCTATCTGAATGTGTGCTGTTGCACCATAGATGTTATCTTTGTGCTTTGAAACTACCACAACAGGTCCACCATGTGACATTACGTCAGCAACCATATCTTTCTGCAATTCATCCTCGGCAGGATTGATAAGCATAACTGTCAGTGACTTTTTACCGCTGATAACGATAGGTCCGTGTCTGTAATCAAGCATACGGAAGTAACGGCCTGTAAGCATTGCAATTTCTGTAAATGCCAATGCACCCTCTTCTGCGATACCGCCAACTGCGCCGTCAGCAAGTACAGTAACATCTTCCCAGTCGATTGCCGCAATCTTTTCGAGAGTTTCTCTGTTTTCAGTGATGAACTTTTCGTTCGTATCACAAGCCGCCTTAACTGATGCTTTCAGTGTCTCGTCTTTTGCGTAATATGAAGCCAAAAGCAAAATTGAAGCATAGAGATTGGTAACTGTACGTGTCTGACAAACACTGTTGTCATAGCACCAGTCCATTGTGATATTAAGCTGACTCATAGGCATAATATCGTTTTCATCCTTCATGGAAAGTGAAATGACATCACAGCCAAGAGTTTCTTTGATGTGCTTAACAGCCTTTACCATCTCAGAAGTTTTACCTGAACGTGATATTGTAACAATGATACTGTCTCTTACAGCTTCTTTCCATGCGTCGGGGTCAACTATGTATTCGCCTGCGGCGATTGCTACTGCAGATGTTTTTTCGTAAGACGAAAATAATGTAGCAGCGCTCTTTGAAAGCATATAGCTTGAGCCACAGCCAAAGAATGTGAATTTACGAGCTGTGTTATTTTTGAAAAAAGCTCCGATTTCTTCTGACTTTTCGCAGAAAAGGTTATAAGTTTTTTTCAAAGCATTTGGGGTATCAAGAATTTCTTTTTCTGTTAAAAACATAATTTTTTTCTCCTTATCTGAACGTTTTAATACTTAATAATAATGCGCCTTCTACAGCAGTACGCTTTGGCGGTGCCATGGTACAGTTTATTGCATTTAACTTTTCTCTTAACGGGTCTAAAATCAACTCGCCCGCCTTGAACAAGCCACCGAAATACGAAACCGGTATGGTTCTGTTTTCCCATCCCAATTGTTTTATTATTCCGAGTGCTGTATCTGCCAGATGCTGTGCCGCCTCAACATACAGATTTCTTGCTTCAGCATCACCTGCTAAAGCCGCCTTTTCAGCAAAGAACTGGAACGATGCAACCTTTTCACGCTGCGGTGCATATTCCTGCTCGGCAATGTCTATAAATTCTATGTCGTTCTTGAGATTGAACTCATTTGTGATGATTTCATACAGCGCTCCTTTAGGACGTCTGCCGTCTGCTTCTTTTGCAAACAGTGACATTGTCTGTTTGCCTACCCAGTAGCATGAACCCTCATCACTGAAAAATTCACTCCAGCCGTTTGAACGTGCATCTCTGCCGTCATCAGTTCTTGCATATGCAATCGCGCCTGTGCCTGCAACAAGGTGTATGCCCTCAGAACACTCTAAAGAACCTGCCCAGCCGACAACTGCATCATTAACTATGTAGACGGGAATAGGTGCAAGTGCTTCTTTAAGCTTTTTTGTAAGCTCAATGTCAGCTTCGGGAGCCTCGCCGTAGCACGGTAAACCCATACAGCATCCTCCGCAGTCCTCAAAGGAAACTCCTATGCTCTGTGTGATTTCTTTTACACTGTCGGAAATAAGCTTTACAACTCCGTCAATGCCTATGTGCTTGTGCGATGAACCTGTTTTCTCAATAGAGTTCAATACCACACCGTCATCTTTTCCTATAACAACAGCGGTTTTCGTACCGCCTCCGTCAATACCAATATAATATTTCAAAGTATCACCTCCTGAAACGAATTTATTTTATAATAAATATATTGAATATTCAATGGAAACGCTTGTTTTTCGCCCACGGTCAAGGTTGTATTATCTAAAAAAGCATACAACATAGTTAAGTTGTATCAAACAACTTGAAACATACATTATTTTGTGATAAAATATAAGTGAGGTGAATAAAAATGGCAAATACTCCGCTTTACATACAGATATATAAGAATATGCTTTCTGCAATTAAAAATTGCGAATACAGAGAAAACACACCGTTGCCGTCTGAACGTGAACTGTGCGAGAAATACTATGTCAGCCGTTCTACTATACGTCAGACAATATCACTATTAAAAGAAGGTGATTTTGTATATACTGTTCAGGGCAAGGGTACGTTTATAAAACCGCAGGTATTTGTTCAACCGCTTACAAAGGTGTATTCTTTTACGGATACTTTAAAAAACGACAACGTTATAATCCAGAACAAAATCATAGAATATGGAAAAGAAACTGCAGATTCTGCACTGGCAAAAATAACCGGATATAACGAAAAAACAGAGTTTCATAAGCTGACAAGACTTCGTTCTGCAAAGGACTATCCGTTGATGCTTGAAACAACATACCTGCCCACGGCAAGATTTATACGGCTTGACGCAAAAATGATTGAAGAAGGCTCGCTTTATGATTATCTGCGTAAAAACTACAATTTTAAGACAGACAGAATCAAGGAAACAATCAGACCCATAATTCCGCAGGCAAAAGAAAAGAAGTTGCTGGGAATTTCGTCAAATGTGCCGTGCATACTGCTTGAACGTTTCAGCTACGAGGAAGATTTACTGATAGAATATACACGCTCAATTGTACGTGGCGACAAATACATATTCCAGGTCAATCTATCTGACAAATAAAAATACCACTCATATGAGTGGTATTTTTGTTTTATCTCACCTTATATAAACTTTCAGAACCAACAGTGAAGACTTTTTCAAGTCCGCTTAAAGTTTCGTCTGATGGCTGATGTTCGTTACGTTCATTTTCGCCGACATAAACATATGTTATGCCGTTGTCCTTGCAGAAGCCTGCCAGTTCTTCGGGTGAAGCCTTATAAAGCTGTTTCACTTTTTCGCTACGGTTAAAATAATCGTCATCCATACCATGGAAATATACATACAATGAAGAGCCGACATATATGTTTCTTCCTGAAAGAGTCACCACGGGATTGAGGTGGTATGTTCCGGTCAAAAACACTGCATCAGAGGGCGTATTTTCTTTTATATATTCTGCCATAATGAGGTCGTCTTCGTTAAATGTCTGATATTCACCACCACTTTTATACTCACGTATAATTGAAAGTGTGCCGGAGAATGTGCCTGCAATAATCGTTATAACGGCAAGATAAACACGGCCTTTAACGCCTTTGAGCGTGTCCCAAATATGAACGAGCCAACCGCTTACCATAATGATGAGTATCATATAAACTATAAAGAAAAGCTTATTATTATCATATTCATTCGGCTGGAACAAAACAAACTCTGCTATAGCGAAGATAAATCCGCAGGCTAATAGGAGTTTTTTATTATCCTTTGACGCATAAAGGATTGCCGGAACAGCAAACAGTGCAATAATTCCCCAGTTCTTTAAGTAGAACCAGAAATACGGGTCAGCTTTGTTTACCCAGTTGAATCCGTAACGCAGGAAGGAATCATTGTTTACAGACTGTCTGAACGTCCAGAAAAACAACTGCGGTATCGCCATTACAAATACTATTGCACCGAACATAACCCAGTTCAGGAAATAGTTCTTTTTATCCTTTTCGCCGACGAGATATGCAAAGAACAGAACTGCACAAATCATACCGAGTGCCAGGAATGTGTGCGTATGAATCATCGGCATACATCCTGCAAGAACGCCTAGAATGATGTAATATTTACGCTGTTTTGTTTCGAGAGCTTCAAGTAATAGCCATAATGTCGGGAAGAACATACACCAGCCTGCCATAGTAGTTCTCTGCGGTATTATCATATCGCATATGGGGTTTACCCAGCGCAGATTATAGTCGGGCAGGTTTGTGGGCGTACGGTAATAATCGGTAAATATATTTTTGAATACCGTCGGGTCTGCTTTTGCACCATTTAAGAAGTACGCAAATCCGAAACCACCTCCGAAGAAGAACAGCACAGTTGCAAGAACTGAGGCTGATTTTCGCTTTGTAAGTCTGTATGCAACTATGTAGAATCCGCTTACAAGTAACAGCGAAATAACATAGCTTGGAATAAGCACTGCCCATCTTAAGGGTGTTCCGAAAAGATACAGGCTTGACGAAAGCATATTGACAAAGAACGGATAATTAAGTAGCTGCCCGTCAAGGAATGAGTAGTTAGGCGGGAATTTTTGCTGTTCGGCGATGCTGGTTACAAAACCAAGATGCATCTGTAAATCCCCGAATGTGGATTGTCCGCTTGCGACACCGCCCGACTCAAACGGGACAAGGATATGGTTGGTCATTAAAACCGATATAACAAGTACAACGGGAAGAATCAGCAGGAATAGAATTTTTGCATCAATACCGCACTCTTCGCCTTTTTTATTCAGAAGTAATGTACGGGAACTTGATATTCCTTTTTTCTTTGCCATAAAAATCAATGGTACTGCCGAAAGCACGAGAAGTACAGCATGGCTCAAATAAGAAAAACCCATAAATATCGATGGAATGACAATGCCTGCCATCAATAGCACGTTTCCGAAAATACCACCCATCCAGCCTCTGTAATATACATCCTTATCATTAAAGATATATGATGAGTAACAGTATCCTAAAAATAAAAAAATCAAATAAACTAAAATTCCAAGCATAATTTATCCTCCCAGATATATCTACATTAAATTATATAGGAAGCAAGGGGGATTGTCAAGAAAAATAAATAGTATGTTTTATTCTATTGACTTAATTGTAAAATTTATGCTATAATAAATAAAAAGAAATTATAGGAGAGGAATATGAACATATACCAATTTATAAAATCAAGACGAACAATCAGAAAGTTCAGACAGGAAGCGTTGTCGGTTGAACAATTGGAAAAATATATAGATGCTGCACGTGTTGCACCGTCTGCTGCAAACAGTCAGCCGTTAAAGTATATTGCGGTACAAAGTAGTGAGATGGCGGAGAAAATGTTTCCGCTCGTTAAGTGGGCAGGATATCTTGCACCCGATTACAACCCGAAAGAGGGCGAGCGTCCTATGGCATATGTCATAGTTTGTGCAGATAAAACAATCCGTAAAAACGGATATGATATGGACATCGGTGCGGCAGTTCAGAATATGATGCTCTGTGCGTGGGCTGATAATGTAGGTGCATGCTGGATGGGCTCAATCGATCGCGACGAAATAAGAACATTACTCTGTATAGACGAGCATCTTGAAATATCGTGTGTTGTGGCGCTGGGTTATTTTGCAGAAACTCCGAAAGAGGCGCCGGTCGAAAATGGGGACATAAAATATTACCTTGACAAAACAAACACATTATGCGTCCCTAAACGTGCAATGAAAGACATAATTATAAAGACTTTATAAAGGAGAAAAGAATGGATACCAATAAAAGAATACCGCTTATGCAAACGCATCTGGATTTTCACACATCGCCTGATGTCGGTGGCATAGGTTCACGGTTTTCAAAAGAGAATTTTCAGAAAGCTTTAAAGCTTGGAGGTCTTGACAGCATAACTGTTTTTGCAAAATGTCATCACAGTATGTGCTACTATCCGACAAAGGTAGGAACGATGCATCCTCATCTTGATTTTGACCTTACAGGTGCAATGATTGATGCTGCACACGAAATAGGTGTACGTGCACCCGTTTATATTACTGCAGGCTGGTCGCATTATGATGCGGCGATGCATCCCCAATGGCGATCCGTATCAAAAGACGGAAGCTATACCTCGCACGAGGGCATGTCTGTTGAGGGTAATGGGGACGCATTTAAGCCAAACTATTCGTGGTATATGATGTGTCTTAACGACGGCGAGTATGCACAGCATATTTATGAAATAACAGAGGAAGTTTGCAAACGCTATAAGGTTCTTGACGGTTTGTTTTATGACATATGCTTTATGGAGGAGGCGTGCTATTGCCCGACCTGCAAAAAAGGTATGATAGAAATGGGACTTAATCCCGAAAACGAAGATGATGCGAAAAAATATCTGATAAAAAAGCGTCAGGTGTTTATGACAAAATGTACGGATATTCTGAGAAAATACCATGCTGATGCTACTATATTCTTTAACTCCGGCGGTGCTGACCCGTATAAGCCCGAGTTTCACGATTATTCCACACACTTTGAAATGGAAGATTTGCCCACTTCAGAGGGTGACTATAACAAGCTCCCGTTACGTGCAAGATATTTTACTAACAGCGGTAAGAAGTACATAGCAATGACGGGTAAATTTCATCTTGCATGGGGTGAATTCGGAGGTTTTAAGCCAAAAGAGGCACTGAAATTTGAGGTTTCGGTTATGGCGATGTATGGTGCAGGTGCATCGATTGGCGACCATATGCATCCGGACGGCGAAATGGAGCTTGAAACATACAGAAACATCGGATACGCATATGATTATCTGAAAAAAATTGCACCATATTGTTATGACGGAACAGCAGTTTGTGATGTAGGACTTTATCTTTCGAGTGATATTGAAGCTAACACTGGAATATCAAATATATTGCTTGAAAATCAGCTTGATTACGGAATAATAAAGGATAATAATTTTTCTGATTATAAGGTTGTTATAATCCCTGAAGGTGTAATTTTTGATGATGTTGGACTGGCGGCGTTAAATACATATACCCAAAACGGCGGAAAGCTTATTTTAATGGCGGATTCACTTGTTAAAGATGGTGAGTTTCAGCTTGATTTCGGTGTGAAATACAAGTCCGGTGCAGAATATGACTGTGATTATATTATGCTTAAGGAGCGTCGTGATGATATACCTGATGCACCGATGTTAAACCTTGTTCCGGCACACAGAACAGAAGTGTTGGCGGGTGAGATTTATGCAGATTTTATAAGCCCGTATTTTAATCGAACATTCAATAGATTTTTCGGTCACAAGAACACACCGCATGATAAGGGTTCAGAGCGCATGCCGGCTATTGTTAAAAACGGCAACACCGTATATATGGCACATTCTTTGGCCAAATCGTATGCACGCCATGGCTCGGTTTATCATAAGCGATATTTTATGTACGCACTAAATCTTGTATTTGATACACCTACAATTGAGGTTTCGGGCATTGGTGCTGAGGGCAGATTGACGGCAATTCATCAGCCGGATAATGCCCGATACTGTATAAATATGGCATATGCCGTTCCTGTTAAACGTGGTGAAGCAACAATTATTGAGGACATAATGCCCTTATATAACATAGCCGTGAAAATGAGGACCGACAAAGAAATCAAGCGTGTGTATCTCCCGCTTACAGGCGAAGAACTTTCGTTTGATTTTGCCGACGGCCTAGTGACGTTTACTGTTCCGGAACTTAACTGCCACACAAGTATACTTCTGGAATATTAACAGCATATCAGAAATTCTGTATCAGATTTCGGAAAAATGTTGTTTTTAGGCTGTATTTATTGATTTTTCTGCGTTGATATGATAGATTTACGTTAACTAAAAAATGAAGGCTTTCGCCTTCATTTTTTTTGTTCGAATTTCATTTGTAGAAGTTTTCGTTTCTGCCTCCGTATTCGGTTAATATGACGCTCAAAATCACCGCTTTTGAGTAATTCGGCAAGAATATATTGCTCTAAAACAGGTACTGTGCATGAATAAAAACCAAGCTTTTTTTCAAAATCATACAATAGCGATTCGGGTAATATCATATATCCGATACGAATTGAGGGTGCAATGGTTCTTGAAAACGTATTGAGATAAATAACAGAACCACCTTCGGACAGAGAAAAAACCGAATCTTCATTCTTTTTTGATACTGTTAGCTCCGAATCGTAATTATCCTCTATGATATATCCGTTGCGGTTTTCTGCCCACTGTATATATTCCCGTCTTTTGGAAGCTGTTGCGGTAATACCGCTTGGGAAACTGTTAAACGGAGTGATATGCAATACGGTTGCGGATGTTCTTTCAAGTTCACTGGTTTTAATACCGTCCTTGCCAAGCTTTAACATATCGCATTTGACACTGTTTGCCCTGTACACTTTGTGTATTTTATCGTAAGACGGGTTTTCCAGTGCAAATATTCTGTTATTTCCGAGCAATTGTGTAATCAGGCTGTACAAATATTCGGCACCTGAGCCGATTATTACCTGTTCGGGACGGACTGATATACCATTGCTGCGTGCAAGATAAGCGCACACAGCAAGCCGCAGTTCGGCACAACCGTGGTTGGGAGATTTAACAAGAATGTTTTTGTTATAGTCCGATAAAACTTTCCGTATTGTTTTTGCGAGAACAGAATACGGAAATTCTGTTGTGGAACTATGTATATTATGATGCATTACAATGTCAAACGGTGTATCGGAACTCGTTTGAAAATCGCTGTTTTTATAAATCACAAAATAACCGCTTTTCTGTTTTGCTTCTATATATCCCTCATCATTTAGAAGTGCATATGCATGCTCTACGGAAATTACGCTAACGCCGGTTTCAACTGCCATAATACGCTTTGAGGGAAGCTTTGTGCCATACGAATATACATTGTTAATAATATCGGTTTTTAATTGCTCGTATAACTGCAAATATAAAGTTTTATTTTCGCTTTTACTAATATGGTATCTCATCTGGTTATATAAAAAACTCCTGTTCTGAATATTTACATATTATCAGAATTCTATTATAATACAAAACATCAAATTTGTAAAGGAGATTTATGAAAATGGAAAGAAAAGAATTTGATAAAAATCTTGCGCAGTCACTCAAAGGCGGGGTTATAATGGACGTTACGACACCCGAGCAGGCAAAAATTGCAGAGAATGCAGGTGCGTGTGCGGTTATGGCTTTAGAACGTGTTCCGGCAGATATTCGTGCTGCAGGCGGAGTCTCAAGAATGAGTGACCCCAAAATGATTAAAAGTATTCAGGAAGTAGTATCAATACCTGTTATGGCAAAATGCAGGATAGGACATTTTGCAGAGGCACAGGTTTTGCAGGCGATTGGAATCGACTATATTGATGAAAGTGAAGTGCTTTCTCCTGCCGACGATAAGTATCATATTGATAAAAACAGCTTTGATGTTCCGTTTGTCTGCGGTGCGAAAGATTTGGGCGAAGCACTTAGAAGAATCAGAGAGGGCGCATCTATGATTCGTACAAAAGGCGAGGCAGGAACCGGTGATATTGTTCAAGCGGTGCGTCATATGCGAATGATGCAGTCGGAGATATGTCGGATAGCATCGTTAAGAAAAGATGAGCTTTATGATATGGCAAAGGAATTGCAAGTGCCGTTTGAGCTTGTACAGTATGTGAATGAGAACAAAAAACTGCCAGTTGTCAATTTTGCGGCGGGCGGTGTCGCAACTCCAGCTGATGCTGTACTTATGATGCAGTTAGGTGCAGAGGGCGTGTTTGTCGGTTCCGGAATATTTAAGTCGGGAGATCCTGCAAAACGTGCTGCGGCAATTGTAAAAGCGGTTGAAAACTACACGGATGCAAAGCTTATAGCAGAACTATCAGAGGATTTAGGCGAAGCTATGGTTGGAATCAATGAGCAGGAAATCGAGATTCTGATGGCAGAAAGAGGTAAGTGATTACAAAGGAGATTTTAGGCTGAACGATTTTTCGTTCAGCCTTTTAATGTTAAATTATTAAAAGTTTCAAATCAGCTTGCATAAATCAATAAAATATGATAGAATAAATGTATTATGTACAGGAGGACGAATTTATGAAAATAACTGATAATATATTCAATGTCGGCGTAAACGACCGTGAAATAGATTTATTTGAAGGACAGTATTGGGTTGAAAACGGAATGGCGTATAACTCATACCTTGTCTGTGACGATAAGGTTGCGGTTTTTGATACTGTTGATAAGAATTTCGGTGCAGAATGGCTGTCAAATATCGAGAAAATACTTGGCGACAAGGCTCCGGATTATCTTATAGTACAGCATATGGAGCCAGACCATTCAGCAAATATTGACAAGTTTATGGATAAGTACCCCGAGGCAACAATCGTTGCAAGTGCAAAGGCTTTTACAATGATAAACCAGTTCTTCGGCACAGACTATCCCGAAAGACAGATAGTTGTGGGTGAGGGCGACACACTTTCTCTCGGTGCACGTGACTTGACATTCGTAACAGCACCTATGGTACATTGGCCCGAGGTAATTGTGACATACGATTCACTTTCAAAGACATTGTTCTCGGCTGACGGTTTCGGCAAGTTCGGCACAACTGATGCTGACGAGGAATGGGATTGTGAGGCACGCCGTTATTATTTCGGAATAGTAGGAAAGTTCGGTGCACAGGTGCAGGCGTTGCTCAAAAAAGCTGCATCGCTTGACATACAGTGTATTTGTCCGTTGCACGGTCCGGTGCTTTGTGAAAATCTCGGTCACTATCTCGGACTTTACGATACATGGTCATCATATAAGCCTGAGAGCGAGGGCGTTATGATTGCATATACATCTGTTTACGGAAACACTGCCCACGCAGTAGATCTGCTTGCACAGGAGCTTGAAGCTTTGGGTTGTCCAAAGGTTGCAGTTTCAAACCTTGCAAGATGCGATATGGCAGAGGCGGTTGAGGATGCGTTCAGATACGACAGACTTGTTCTTGCCACCACAACATATAACGGCGGAATATTCCCGTTTATGAATGATTTTATCCATCATCTGACCGACCGTAATTACCAGAACAGAACCGTTGGTATTATTGAAAACGGCACATGGGCGGCAATGGCAGAGAAAAACATCAAAAAGATGCTTGAAAACTCCAAGAACCTCACATTTACCGAGGCGGGCGTTCATATTAAGTCTGCAGTATCAGCAGAAAATGCAGAAGAAATAAAGGCATTGGCAAAGGAACTTATGTCAAAATAAATTTACAAAAGAGGCTTTATAAGCCTCTTTTTTATTGACAAAAAGTTGTAGTTGTGCTAAAATATCTATATAAAATTAAATACATCACACAGAGTGTCGGCTATGCTGTATGGGCATAGGCGGTGAAAAGGGAATGGGGTGCGAATCCCCTGCGATACCTGTCGGTGTGTGCGTCAAATGTTCTTATGCGCGTCGGTGAAAGCCGGTCATTGGGAAACTGAGAAGGCAGTGCATAAGGATGCGGAAAACTTCCATATGGCGTAAGTCACAAGACCTGCTCTGATGTCGCAACCGTAAGTGCGAATGCATAGGTTGGGCGTTTTTGTGCGTGCTTATAACTTTAAGGGCGGTTGTTTTTGCGTGCGAATTGTGATAGGTCACAGAAAAACTCAGCTGTGGTAATTTTATAAAAAATTGCCACAGTTTTTTATATGTGGCGTAAAACAAAGGAGTAAGGAAATGAAAAAAACACTATCACTATTTTTGAGCATAATAATGCTCATCACAGCAACATTTGTTCCAATATCTGTCGGAGCGGAGGAAGACCTGATTACAGATGAGGTAATATCAGGTGAAGTCGATAACCCATTACCCGATACAGAAGAAAGCCCCGAACCTACAGAAGAACCGACAGCCACACCGGATGCAGAGAGTACTGTATCAGCAGAGGAAGCGATGCACAATATTGTGGAGAAGTATGCGACATACGGCATATCCGAGGATGGTAATATGCAGTGGTTTATTGCAGACCTCGTAGATTATATGTCCCTTTATCCCGACAGTGAATACACACTTACAGACGAGGAGAAGCAGGCGTGTATTGATAAAATAATAGAATCAGCAGATTCTTCAACCTCGCAGGGTGACCTTGCAAAGGCAATAATAGCGTTGCGTGCTTTGGGTTATGATGCGAAAAATACATATACAAAAGACGGTGTTGCCCTTGACATCGTGGCAAAGCTCACAGACCTTATAACAGAAGAATCAGTAACAGCACCGTGGTATGAATTTACATTGCCATATGTAATGATTGCTCTTGAATTGTGCGGGGGAAATGAAGCAAAAATTGAATTTCTCATTGAAACGGCATTTTCCATAAAATCCGCTTGGCAGGATACTACATGGGGAATAGACGGAGCAGCACCTATGCTTCGTGCATTAGCACCGTATAGCACGGATGGAGAGGTAGCGGCATTGATTGAAGAAACAGTGGGACTTGTTAAATCGTATCAGGACGAAAACGGCTCAATGGGCAATGCCGCATCAACAGGTATTGCAATTGCAGGTCTTACATCGGTTGGTGTTGACCCCGAATCGGTAATTAAAAACGGCAAGAATCTGATAGACGGTCTTATGTATCAGTCAAATGCTGAATTCGACGGATTCAAACCTATAGACAGCTCATTTGCAACCGAGCAGGGATTAAGAGGACTTATAGCATGGAAACTGTTTGCAGAGGGCAAGTATATATATGATTTTGCGGAAAATCCGAAAAATGAGGCAAGAGCAACACTTGACATAGCCCCGACATCAACGCCTGCTCCGACAGAGGTACCAACCCCGACACCGGCTCCGACTCGCAGCCCGTCATATTACGGTGGCGGTGGTGTCCGCACAACACCAACACCAAAGCCGACTGCAATACCTGCCCCGACACCGGCAGGCTTGTCCGGTAAAAACGCTGATGTTACAGCAAAGCCAATCATTGATGAAGACAAGACATTTGAGGATATAAAGGGACATAAAAATCAGAAAGCAATAGAAACCCTTGCATCACGCGGAATCATTGACGGAATGGATGATGTGAGCTACCGCCCTGAAAACACAATGACAAGAGCGCAGTTTGCGACAATTGTTGTAAGAGCTTTGGGTGTGCCTGAGAGGGACGGATATAATTTTGCCGACGTAAACGAAAACGACTGGTTCTACAGCTATGTGAATACTGCATATCATTACGGAATAATAAACGGCGTGTCCGATACCGAATTTAATCCGGAGGGTGAGATTAGCCGTGAAGAAATGGTTACGATGACAGCAAGAGCGGCAAAGCTGTGCGGAATGATGACAGATTACAATGAGGAAAGCATAAGAAATACACTTGCTGAATTTCCTGACTATATAACGGTTTCAGACTGGGCAATGCCGGCTATGGCGTTCTGTTACTATGAAAAACTGCTTGATGGAAGTGTAATGAACATTGAGCCAAAAACAAAAATAACAAGAGCTGAAATGGCACAACTACTTTATAATATGCTTGGTAAGGCGAAGTTAATATGAATTTTTTAAAGAAACATAAATGGAAAATCGCAGGTATTGCGATTGCGATTTTAATACTTATATTTGCATTTATGGCAGGCGGTAAAAAAACACCGGTGCCGGAGCGGGAAACTGCTCCGACACCTTGCGTGACTGCAATGGAGATGCCTGATGTATCACCTTCGCCGGGTTGGGCGAGAGAAACAACATCCCCTGAACCTACAGAAAAAGTAACTCCAAAACCTCAGGCAAAAGAACAGGGACAGACAACCATTGTACCGACATCAGCTCCTCCCAAAGAAACAGACACCAGACTTACCTGTACGCTTTTAGTAAAATGCCACACAATCTTAAACAATATATCAAAACTCAAACCTGAAAAAACAGGACTTGTTCCAGCAAACGGTGTTATATTTCCTGAAACCGAGGTGGAGTTTTATAAGGGTGAGAGCGTTATAAATATTCTCACCCGTGAAATGAAAAAAAGTAAAATACACCTTGAATTTGTGAACGTTCCGTTGTATAATAGTGCATATATAGAAGGAATCGCAAATTTATATGAGAATGATTGCGGTGAGCTTTCAGGGTGGATGTACAGGGTGAACGGTAGTTTCCCGAACTACGGCCCATCTCAATACAAGCTCAGAAAAGGAGACCGTGTAGAATGGCTATATACTTGCGATCTCGGAACAGATATAGGGGGCGGTTATTCACCGCGCAACGGAAGAAAAGATGATGACTGACGAATTTAAAACATATCATCCAATCATAAACTTTCTGTACTTTGCATTTATGATTGTGATGTCGTGCATTTTAATGCATCCTGTATGCCTTGGGATATCGCTTTTGGGTGCATTTACGTATTCAATAATTCAAAACGGCAGAAAATCAATAAAAACGAATATTTTATATATGCTTCCTACGGTATTGGTAATGGCAATGTTAAACCCTGCTTTTAACCACCAGGGTGTGACGATACTTGCATATCTGCCAAGCGGAAATCCGCTGACTCTTGAATCAATAACCTACGGCATCGGCGCGGCGGTTATGGTTATAAGCGTAATTGCGTGGTTTGCGTGTTGTAACAAGATAATGACAAGCGATAAGATTATATATCTTTTCGGGAGAATAATGCCATCGCTGTCGCTGGTTTTGTCGATGACAATGCGTTTTGTTCCGAAATTCGCGAGGGAGACTAAAAAGGTATGTGATGCACAGCGTGGCATTGGGTTTGACATAAGTAAAGGAAAAATTACAGACCGTATGAAAACAGCAACGAAAGTGGTTTCGATTATGCTCACACGCTCGCTTGAGAACTCAATTGAAACCGTAGACAGTATGAAATCACGTGGATACGGAACAAAGAAACGGACTGCATTTTCTGTTTTCAGGTTTGACAGCCGTGATTTATGTATGTTGATTTTAATGCTTGTTCTTGGAGCATATACCGTATCGGGCATTAGCCTGGGGAAAATACACTGGCAGTATTTTCCGCAAATGAGTTTTGGTGAGGACACACTGCACGGAATCAGTATATTTGTTACGTATGGGATAATGGCATTTCTGCCAACTGTAATTGAGCTTTGTGAGGTGGTAAGATGGAATGTTATAAAATCGAGAATCTGACTTTCAGATATCTTGCGGGGACACAAAATGCCTTGTCGGATGTGTCGATCAGTATAAGGCGTGGAGAATTTATAGTTTTGTGCGGAAAATCCGGTTGCGGAAAAACCACTCTTTTACGGCTTTTAAAACCCCTGCTTGCCCCAAACGGCGAAATGAATGGGGACAGATATTTTAACGGTGTAAAACTATCGGAAATAGGCGTTGAAGAACAGGCGTCAAAAATCGGGTTTGTTATGCAGAATATTGAAAACCAGATAGTGACTGACAAGGTGTGGCACGAGCTTGCATTCGGTCTTGAAAATATGGGTTTACCCAACACCAAAATAAGAGCACGTGTTTCGGAAATGGCAGAGTTTTTTGGAATAACCGATTGGTTTTATAAGGATGTGTCAGAGCTTTCCGGCGGACAGTTACAGATTTTGAATCTTGCATCGGTTATGGTTATGCAGCCCGATGTGCTTATCCTTGACGAGCCGACGAGCCAGCTTGATCCGATTGCGGCAAGCGAGTTTTTAAAGGCAGTTGAAAAAATCAACCGTGAGCTTGGAACGACAGTGATACTTTCAGAACATCGCTTAGAGGATGCATTCGCAATAGCCGACAGAGTAGTGGTTATGGATGACGGAAAAATTATTGCAGATGATTCTCCATTAAAGGTCGGAAAAAAACTTAAAGAAATGAACCACGAAATGGTGTCGGCACTACCTGCTCCGATGATTGTTGCAGATGTTCTGACAGTACGTGAGGGACGCATATGGCTTGAAGAGCATTTAAAAGGCAGTAAACACGAATTGGTTATTTCAGAGCCGAAGAACATAAAAAACGACGTATGTGTTGAGTTGAAAAACGTATGGTTCCGCTATGAGAAGAAATCACCCGATGTTTTAAAAGGTCTTTCGGTGAAAATAAACCGTGGTGAGTTCTATGCAATAGTCGGCGGAAATGGCACAGGCAAAACGACTGCCCTTTCAATTATAAGCGGAATAAATAAACAGTACAGAGGAAAGCGGAAGGTTAGCGGAAAAGTATCGGTGCTTCCGCAGAATCCTCAGATGCTTTTTACGGAAAATACGGTGAGAGCAGACCTTCGTGTAATAAGCTCTGATGAGAAAGACCTCGAAACCGTCGTAAAAGAGTGTGATATTTCGCACCTTCTGGATTTTCATCCATACGATTTATCGGGCGGTGAAATACAGCGTTGTGCTCTTGCAAAGGTGCTTTTAACAAAACCTGATATATTGCTTCTTGACGAACCTACAAAAGGTATAGATGCGCATTTCAAGGTGCATCTTGCAGGTATATTAAAGGCACTTACGGCAAAGGGAATAGCTGTGGTTACGGTATCGCACGATATAGAGTTTTGTGCACGGTATGCCGACAGGTGCAGTATGTTCTTTGACGGAGCGATAACTGCACAGACAACACCGTATGAATTGTTCAGTCAGAACAGTTTTTACACAACTGCGGCGGCACGTATGGCGAGAAGTACATTGCCCGGTGCGGTTTTAACAGAGGATATAATAAGCGCATGCAAAGGAGAAAAAAATGGAAAAGAGAAATAAATCGGTAAGCAAAAAAATTCGGATTTTCTCGGGTGCGGTGTTGGCGTTGGCATTTGTGGTCTTGACTATTTTGCTGTTATGCGGTAAAATAGTAGCAGATACATATAAGCTTGTATCGTCAATCGCAGTGGCGGGAGCTGTTATTTGCTTCTTCCCGTATAAAAGGTTTGAAAAGACCCAAAGTCAGAAAAGGGAAATAAGCAAGCGTACACTTCTTGCAGTACTTTTTGTGCTGATTGCCATTCCTGCAACTATGTACATAGGCATACATCATTTTGAGGACAGAAAATATTATTTCATAAGTGTTTTAATGATAATTGAAATTCTTATCCCGTTTTTTGCTGTATTTGAGAACAGAAAGCCAAAAGCACGTGAGCTTGTGATAATAAGCGTGCTGTGTGCAATTGCAGTGTCGGGCAGACTTGTGTTTTATATGCTTCCGCAGTTTAAGCCAACAATGGCGATCGTCATAATAGCAGGTGCGGTATTCGGCGGTGAGGCAGGATTTTTAGTCGGGGCAATAAGTGCATTTGTGTCAAATTTCTTTTTCGGTCAGGGACCATGGACACCGTGGCAGATGGTATCATTCGGTGCGGTTGGATTTTTGGCAGGGCTGTTGTTCCAGACGGGACTTGTGCGTAAAAACCGTATAACACTTTGTGCATTCGGACTGCTTGCAACGGTGGTTATTTACGGATTTATCGCAAACACCGGCTCGGTTCTGATGATGCAACAGACGATGACGCTTGAGGCAATATGGGCAAGTGAATTAATGGGATTTTCGTTTGATTTGATTCACGGTATATCCGTTGCATTTTTCCTGTGGTTTATTGCAGAGCCTATGACTGACAAGCTCGAACGTATCAGAACAAAATACGGCCTTTTGGATTAAGGGAGATAAAAAATGCTTGATTTTACTTATTACGCACCGACCAAGGTGTTTTTCGGAAAAGACAAACACAAAGAGGTCGGAAAAATAATAAAAGACTACGGCTACAAAACTATAATGATGCAGTACGGTAAGGACAGCATCAAAAAAAGCGGTCTTTATGACGAGGTTATGGCATCGCTTAATGAGAACGGCATAACAGTGGTTGAAATGGGCGGTGTACAGCCGAACCCGACACTCGCATTTGTTCGTGAGGCGATAAAAAAAGCACGTGAAAACAATGTTGAGATGATACTTGCAGTTGGTGGCGGAAGTGTTATTGACTCGTCAAAATACACGGCTGCAGGTGTGGCAAACGATTGTGATGTATGGGATTTCCCGACAAGAAAAAGCACACCCGAAAACGGTCTGCCAGTTGGTTGTATTCTCACAATTGCTGCGGCAGGCAGTGAGATGAGTTCATCTGCCGTTATCTCTAATATGGAGCTTAATATGAAGCGTGGCTTTAACAGTGACTTTAACCGCTGCAAATTTGCCATATGCAATCCCGAACTGACATATTCGGTTAGTAAGTATCAGACTGCCTGCGGTGTGGTTGATATTATGGCACATACAATGGAGCGTTATTTCATACCGTGCCCTGATACTGCATTGACAGACCGTATAGCAGAGAGCATTCTAAAAACGGTAATTGAAGCAGGAAAAACGCTTATGGAAAACCCGTCAGATTATGAGGCGCGTGCGAATATGATGTGGGCATCAAGCCTTTCGCATAATGATTTAACAGGCTGTGGACGTCAGAACGCATTGCCTGTACATCAGCTTGAGCACGCATTGAGCGGTGAGTATGAAGAAATCGCACACGGAGCAGGTCTTGCCGTTTTGTTCCCGGCATGGGGCAGATATGTGTATAAAGCAGGAATACCGAGATTTGCACAGTTTGCAAGACGTGTATGGGATGTGGATGAAGCTGACGATGAGACAGCGGCAAAATTGGGCATAGAGAAAATGGCAGAATATTTTGCATCGCTCGGCATGCCACAGAAATTGCGTGAATTTGATATACCCAAAGAAAGTGCAGACCGCCTTGCAGAGCTTTGCACATTCGGAAAGACACGTGAGGTTGAAACATATATCAGTCTTGATTATGATAAGATAAAAGAAATATTTGAACAGTGCTGGTAACAGATAAAGGGACTTGTATTTAACAAGTCCCTTTTTGTGTCTTACATTGTAAAATATATTGCCGTACCTATGGAATTTACAATAATTCCGAACAAAAGAAGTATTATGTTAAAGCTCTCGTATGCATTCTTCTGAGGTAATGCCGACGTAATAGCCAAAAAAGCAAATGGCAGAACGTCGTTTGTATACCTGTTTCCAAAATGCGAGCCACCCATGGTTTTATGGGCTGCAATACAACTGAGGTGAATGGCAATCAGTATAAAGATTCCGACTATAAGTTTTTTGTCCGATTTTTTATTTATCAGCGCAAATGCGGTGTATGCTATATACGAAATGAAAATCGGGCTTATAATAAACATATTTGTTCCGTCTGCTGCCTGATACTCCCATTTTCCCTTAAACGATGTGATGGGTAGTCTGAACAGCGATTTTATATTGTTTGCAAGATATGCAGTAGAGAACTGCCCTTCCTCGACTCTTGTAAATTCCGGTAGATAATTATGCCCGAATTCAAACGGGCTTCCAAACCGAGCAAAATTAAGAACCATATACGAAAGTGCAATCAGCGCCATTGGTATAAGTGATTTCCATTTGGATTTTATGTTTTCGCTGACTGATATGTTTTTGTCGTAAATGAGATATAATAGTACGGGCAGATAAAGTATCTGAAACGGACGGCATCCGACCGCACATGCCCAGAAAGCAAGCGATAAACCGGCTTTTTTCTTAAGAGCATAGTATATTGCCATAAGTGACAGTGTAAAAGCCATATTTTGTGCAATGAACCAAACCCATGCAGTGTGTGCGGTAAAAAACCAGTTTGAGCCGACAGTAAGGAGCAATGAAAATATAACTGCACGCTCTTTTTTTATGTCGAAATGTTCACAGATTTTAAGTGCATACATTGCGCCTGCAAATGCGGAAATGAGAGCAATTAGTCCGTCGCAGTTCGTATATCCCAAAAGTACAAAAGGAAACATAACGTACGATGGAAACGGTGGAAAGCTTACAAAATATCTACCCTCGAAAATCGCAAGTTCCAGATATGGATAGTCCTGGGGTAAAGCAAGCGAGCCGTCAGCCCATGCCTGAGCCTGAAGGATAAACGAGTTATACGGTTGTGATACCCACGGCCATCTGCCTGTGAAAGTCCAAATGGCAAAAAATGCTGCAAAAACCGTAACAAACAGCGCAATAGAGCTTGATTGTTCTGATATGTTTTTGAAAAAAGATTTGAGCTTCATGGATAAAACCTCCTATAGTATATGTCTGCCCATAAAGTATGCAACGAAGAACACGCCGAAGGCTATTGCCATAATAGCAGTTAATATATGTTCTGTCCATTTATGACGTTCAGAAAAATCCGAAAGAATCATAAATGCAGGTATTGCACATGTCATATAACGTGCGATGCTCAAAGGCCATGAGATAGTCATATTGATTATCATATATACAACAAGGAATGACGTATATAAATTGCGTGTACGGCGTATGCCGTATATAAGGAGCGTTGCAACGAAAACAATTGATATAAGCTCCGGTAACCATATAGCAAAAAGTGTAAATGACGAATCGTTGCCTGTACGGTTGAGAATTGTCGATAAACATTCTCCCCAGTATACTGTGGAGTTGTTCCAGATTGTTTTTTGGTATTCGAGAAACTTGAACCATTCGCCGGTTGTGTGATAGTTGCATGCAAGATAAACAAATGTACCCAAAAACATCAGTATTATCCAGAGTGCATTTTTATAAAGTAACTGCCAGACTTTAGCAAATGATTTTTTGCGTAAAAGGGATATTACCTCATAATGTTCAATCCATTCAACTGCGGCGGGGATTATAAGCATAATTCCTGCAAGTCTTGACATTGCCGCCAGCGCACCGAAAATCCCTGCTTTTATCCATTCGTGACGGCGTATGTAGTAAAGAGCTGCCATAGCTGTCAGGAGTAACATACTCTCGTTCATCATTGTCCCGAAAAATAATGCATGCGGAAAAACAGACATAAATACAATTGCACGGATTGCTGTAGGCTTGTTATAGTCAAGAGACATCAGCTTGTACATATATGCACATGCGCCGGAATATGCAAGGAACGAAACAATAAGACCGCTTAATGTCATATTGTCAAACAGTATATTCATAATCCGTGTTACCCATGGATAGAGCGGAAAGAATGCCAGTGTTGTGAACGCACCGTTTTCTGTGTGATATGAATATCCGCCTGTAGCGATACGGAAATAGTTGTTTGCGTCCCATTTTAAATATTCATTTATAAGTTTTTCAAATGAAAACGGTTCGTTGCTCATCAGAAAAATTGCAAATATTGAAATTATAAAAACTGCGATTCTGAAAAGAAGTGCGATGCTGAAAACAGCGAGGGTTTCACGGCTTGTTGCCGTGAAGCTTTGCTGTTGGAGTTTCTTAGAGAGCAGTGCGTTAAAGACGGGATTCTTTTTAATAGGTAAGCCTGAAAATGCCAGAACACGCAGTGCAATGACAAGTATTGTACCGATTATTACAATGCCTGAAATTATATTTACAGAAATCATTTTTCATCACCGACAAATTTTTCTATTATATAACGTGGTCTACGTTTTACTTCCTTGTATGTCTTGCCGATATATTCGCCGATAAGACCGATGCCTAAAAGCTGGAGTCCACCGATAAACCATATTGAACACATTATTGACGCCCAGCCTGAGTCGGTGTGTCCCATCAACTTCTGAACAATAGCATATATTGCCATTACAACAGCGAAGATGCAGGCAATAACGCCGAGTGTCGAAATCATTCGTATCGGGTTTATTGAGAATGAAGTTATACCATCAAATGCAAACGAAAGCATTTTTTTGAGCGGATACTTTGACTCGCCTGCAAAGCGTTCGTTGCGGTCATAATATACATTGTCGGATTTATACCCGATAAGAGGAACAATGCCACGCAAAAACAGGTTACGTTCCTCAAACTGCGAGAGTGCGTTAAGTGCATCTCTGCTCATAAGACGGTAGTCGGCGTGGTTGTATACCATATTAACGCCCATGACCTTCATAAGCTTATAAAAACCAAGTGCGGTGACGCGCTTAAATGCAGTGTCCGTATCACGCTTGTTACGTACGCCGTAGACAACGTGACAGTCCTCGTCACGGAATTTTCTTATCATATCCGGGATAACGTTTATGTCATCCTGCAAGTCTGCATCAATAGAAATTGCGCAGTCACATAAATCTTTCACCGTCATAAGTCCGCCGTATAGTGCGTTCTGGTGACCTGCGTTATGAGCAAGCTTGATACCGCACACTTCGGTATGCTTCTTTTCAAATTCTGATATAAGCTCCCAAGTTCTGTCCTTTGATCCGTCATCAACAAAAACTATACGGCTTGAAGATGAAATGAGGTGTTCCTCGCGCATCTTCGAAAAAAGCTCAAGCATACGCTTCAGGGTTTCCGGCAGAACCTCCTCCTCGTTGTAGCAGGGGAGTACGATATATGCGTTTACAGATTTCATTTTATTTCTCCTTTTGCTGAGTCCATCAGCTTTGTTAGTTCGGATTTGCTGAATTTATAAATGTTGTCGCAGAATCGGCAAGTCATTTCAGCTTCGCCCTGTTCTTCTATTATATCAGCAATTTCTTTTTTGCCCAAAGATATCAGTGCACGCTCCATTCTTTTGCGTGAACAATTGCATTTGTACTGCGGTGAAGGTGCATTGAGTTCAAGTAACATATCAAATCCGTTGGTTACGGCAAATGCTATGTCCTCGGCACTCATTCCGTTTACTATCATATCCGTAACAGGCGGCAGATTTTCGATTATTTCCGTAAGCTTATCGGCAACCTCATCGGTTGCTTCGGGCATAAGCTGAATCATATATCCGCCTGCTGCCTTTATTGAAAGGTCTGTATCAACAAGCACGCCCAATGCAATTGCGGTCGGTATCTGCTCACTCTTTGCGTAGTAATAGGTCAAGTCCTCGGCAATCTCACCGCTTATAAGCGGAGTTCTGCCGATATACGGCTCTTTAAGGTCAAGGTCACGGATGACGCTCAAAAAACCTTTGCCGATAACGCCTGAAACATCAAGCTTTCCACGGCTGTTTGTCGGCAGGTCGGCTGTTGGATTTTCAACATAACCCCGAACCTCCGAGTTTGCATTTGCGACAACTGTCATCATGCCAAGCGGTCCGTCGCCGTTTATCTGAAGTGTCAGAGAGTCTGTCTCGCTTTTTAGCTGTGCACCGCCTAATATTGCACCTGCCGTAAGAAGTCTGCCAAGTGCTGCTGATGCTGTTGCAGATGTATTGTGTATTCGGTGTGCTTCATTTACTGTATCTGTAGTGATGGCTGTAAAGACACGGATGCTTCCGTCCGTGCTGTTGCCTCGTATAAGTTTATCCATAATAATCCTCCATATACGGATAGTATAACACAATTTTACTTGATTGTCTATAAAAAGAATTAAAAAACCTGCTCATTGAGCAGGTTTTTGATGGTGCCGATGATCGGGGTCGAACCGATACGGATTTTACTCCACCGGATTTTGAGTCCGGCGCGTCTGCCAATTCCACCACATCGGCATAAATTGATGGTGGTTGTTATTTTGCCGCCTGTAAGGAACATCCGCAGAGACGCGCGTCTGCCAGCGACTCGCTACGCTCCCTGCATAACCTCCGCCAACCAATCAAGCTTCGCACAAGCTCGCTTTCTTGGGGCATCGGAAAAATTCCACCACATCGGCATAATGTGGATATTGTTGTAAAGGTTGATTTACAACGCTAATTATAATATCACACAATAGAGGAAAAGTCAACCCTTTTTTATGATTTTACTGCAAAAAGATTGAAAAAAACACGGCGTTGGTGTATAATGTAGTTGTTACTTATTTAGATGAGGAGTTTTAATATGAACTTACCGATAGAATTTTGTGAGCGTATGCGTGAGCTTGTAGGTGATGAATACGATGATTTTATTAAATCGTATGATACACAGCTTAACAGGGGTGTGCGTGTAAATGAACTGAAATGTGACACTGCACCTGAACTTTTTTCGGACTGTGAAAAGGTTTCGTGGTGTGATAACGGATACTATGTAAATGACGGAAAAATTTCGGGAAACCACCCATATCACGCAGCAGGCGTAATATATTTTCAGGAGCCGTCGGCAATGTGCGTTGCGGAGGGGCTTCCGCTTTGTGATGATGCAAAAATTCTTGATCTGTGCGCCGCACCGGGCGGTAAAACAACACATATCGGTGCAAGAATGAAAAACAAGGGACTTCTTGTTGCAAATGAGATAATATCCAAGCGTGCATCAATCCTTTCGGAGAATGTAGAAAGAATGGGACTTACAAATACAATTGTAACAAATGAAACACCGTCACGTCTTGCAGAAAAATTCGAAGGATATTTTGACGGAATAATAGTCGATGCACCGTGTTCGGGTGAAGGAATGTTCAGAAAAGAACCGCAGGCGGTGGATGAATGGAGCATTAGCCACACGCTTTCGTGTGCGGTAAGGCAGAAGAATATCCTCGACGATGCATATAAAATGCTCAAATGCGGAGGATATATAATGTATTCCACCTGCACGTTCTCGCATGACGAAAATGAAGCAGTGGTAAAATATATGATGGAAGAATACAATATGGAGCTTTGCCCGATTGAAGGGATTGATATGCTGTCGCAAGGCATAGGCGAGGGCATGGAAAATTGCCGTAGAGTATTCCCGCACAAAAACAAAGGCGAAGGACATTTTACGGCACTCCTGCGTCGCACAGAAGAAAACGAAACAGTTACAGAGTTTGTAAAAAAACAGGACAAAAGAAAAGATACAGCACTTGAAACTGCAAAAAAGCTATATTACGAATTTGAAAAATCGGCATTAAAAATACATCTTGACGGTGAGTTTGTGCTTTTTGGTGACAATTTATATCTGTTGCCTCAATACGTAAATATTGATAAATTAAAGATTTTGCGCTGTGGATTGCATCTTGGCGAAGTAAAGCGTAACCGTTTTGAACCATCACACGCACTTTCGCATGCATTCGATGCAGATGTATATATAAATAAGGTAGAAACTCTGCAAGACTCCGAAGAAATTAAAAAATATATGCATGGGGAAACGCTTTCGTCAGACATTTCGGGCTGGTGCGTAATAAAAACAGAAAAATATGTTGTTGGTTGGGGCAAAGGCAGTGGTGGAATTGTTAAAAATCACTACCCGAAGCATCTAAGAACATTATAAAAATAAAATAAAACCTTCCTAAAAGAGCCAAAAACACTCATTTTACAGTAAATGTTACACAAATATTACGAAATATTTCACTAAAATTGCAATAATGTTGCAAAAATTGAAAAAAATTTGCAAAAAAGGGTTGACAAGTAAAATAAAAGGGTGTATAATAGGCTTTGTAATAATTCGGTAACATTTGTGCAAATATCGTAACACAAATATTTTCCGGAAAAATTACAAGGAGGTTTATTTTAAAATGAGAAATTTAAAGCACACTATCATGGCGATAGGTTCTGTTGCAATGGTAGGAACGCTTAGCTTTTTTCAGGTGTCGGGCATGTCTGCACAGCCTATGCATGATACTAAGCTTACCACTGGAAATTCAACACAGACTATAACTGTTGATGCTCAAGGGGTTGAAGATGAGGCAACAAAGCAGGCGATAGCTGAAAAGAGTTCTTTAACAGCAGGATTTGCTAAAGTCACAGGTGCAACAGAGTTAAAGGCTTCACCGAGTGACGATGCACAGTCAATAGGAACAATGAGCGGAGCCGAAGATTTAGAGGTTCTTGAGAGTACCGAAGGTTGGTACAAAGTAGTAGTAGACGGTGAGGCAGGTTATGTAAAGAAAGACTATGTCACACTGGATCAGAAAGAGGCAGAAACTGCAGCTAAGCAGTATGACCATTATAAGAAAGCAAAGGTTACATCGGATAACGGTCTGATAGTAAGAGCATCAGCTTCAAAGGAATCGGCAAGTGTTGGTACTGTTAATGAGGGTGATGAAGTTATCATCGTAGACTCAAAAGATGATTATATCAAAATCTTATTTGGCGAAGAACTTACAGAAGGTTATGTTATAAACATTGGTCTTGAATTTGAAGATGAATGGGTAACAAAAAATGAAGTTCATCAGGAAATAAGACAGATTGCATATGAAAAAGCTGAAGCTGCAAGAAAAGCGGAAGAAGCAAGACGAGCAGAAGAAGCAAGAAGATTGGCACAGAACAATGCCAGACTTGCGGCAATGGGCTATTCAGAAAAGGAAACAAGCTCAACTTCAACAGCACCGTCAGGTGTTGCCGGCAGAGGACAGGCAATTGTAAACAGTGCAAAGAAATACCTCGGTGTGCCGTATGTATGGGGTGGAACAAGTCCCAGAGGCTTTGACTGTAGTGGTCTTGTACAGTATGTATGCCGTCAGAACGGTATATCTGTACCGAGAGTTGCTGCATCACAGAGAAATGCAGGAACATATGTAAGCCGTGCAAACTTACAGCCGGGTGACTTGGTATTCTTCGGTAACGGCGGAAGAATCACACACGTTGGTATATATGTAGGTAACGGTAACATGATACACGCACCGCAGACAGGTGATGTAGTTAAGATTTCTTCAATCAACTCATCATACCGTGTTGCAAGATATGCAGGTGCTGTACGAGTATGGTAAATAAAAGCTGGCCTGCTTTTAAATAAACAAAAAATACTGCACGTTCGGTTGTGCAGTATTTTTTGTATAAAGAAAGAGGTGCTTTGCACCTCTTTTGTTATATAAGCTTTTTAAGTAACTCGTTTGATCGTGCGATGAACTTGCTCATCTGCTCGGCATCAAGCGGACTGTGCGAGATTTTTGCAAGGTCATAAACATGGTTTATAACAAGCTTTTTCGTATCATCGTCAAGCGTGGGTAGTTTTGCTACAAGCTCATTATTAGCATTAACAACGAGCGTGAACTCGTCTGTAAACATATTTGCCATACCTGCAAACTGCTGACCGTAGCTTCTGTACATCTCCTGCATACGGCGTGATTCCTCGCTTAACAGTATGACTGCAGGAACCGCATCATTTTTGAGTTTCTGCACCTCAATTTTAAGCGTTTCGTCATTAAGCTCGGACTTAAACAAATCAACAAGAGCCTTTGCATCGTCTGTTTCCTCAACGCTGTCGGAGATATCAGACAGTGCCGAATCAATACGCTTGAATTTGATGTTATTGTCCTTCATTTCAATAAACGAAATGAAATGCGTGTCCATCATTGTCGGGAGAATAACAGCGTCAAGTCCCTGTTCCTTGAACATATTTATATATTGTGACTGCTGTTTCTCATCTGAAACATAGTATATCTCTGCTTTTTCCTTGCCGTCTGTAAGCTCGGCAAGAGTTTTGAAATCACCGTCGAGATTCTTGTAGATAAGTGCATCCTTTACCTTGTCGTAGAACTTCTCATCACGTACGCAGCCGTACTTGACGAAAATGTTTATGTCTTCCCAGTACTTAACATAGTTATCACGGTCATTTTTGTAAAGGCTTGTGAGTTTGTCTGCAACCTTTCTTGTGATATGTGATGCAATCTTCTGTACGTACCCGTCATTCTGCAAAAAGCTTCGTGACACATTAAGCGGAAGCTCCGGACAGTCAATAACACCCTTTAAAAGCATCAGAAACTCCGGAATAACTTCTTTTACGTTGTCGGCAACAAACACCTGATTATTAAACAGCTTAATCTGCCCCTCAACACCCGAAAACTCATGATTGATTTTCGGGAAATAGAGAATACCTTTCAGATTAAACGGATAATCAACATTAAGATGTATCCAGAACAACGGCTCATTAAAGTCCATAAACACAGTTGTGTAGAACTCTTTGTATTCCTCATCAGTACATTCTGACGGTTTCTTCATCCAAAGCGGATAAGTGTTATTTATCGGCTTTGGTGCTACCGGTTCTTCACCCTCTTTGAGTTCGGGCTTGTCTGTGTTCTCAAGATAAATCTCAACCGGCAGGAATGAACAGTACTTTCTTAAAATTTCACGGATTTTAAACTCCTCTAAAAATTCTGTGCTGTCGTCTGCGATATTGAGTGTTATCTGAGTGCCACGCTCAGCACGTTCACCGTCGGTCATATCAAATTCCATACTTCCGTCACAAACCCACTTTGCCGGCTTTGTACCGTCACGGTATGAAAGAGAATCAATCTCTACACTGTCCGAAACCATAAACGCACTGTAGAAACCAAGTCCGAAATGACCTATAATCTGTGCGCTGTCGTCGTTTTCGTCCTTGTACTTTTCAAGAAACTCCGTTGCGCCCGAGAACGCAATCTGATTGATGTATTTGTCAATCTCATCGGCTGTCATACCGATACCGTTATCGGTAATGATAAGCTTTTTGTTTGCCTTATCGACCGTGACTGTTATTTTGTACTCATTATCTGTTTCAACCTCACCCGAAAGTGCGATGGTTTTGAGTTTTGTTATAGCGTCACACGCATTTGATACAAGCTCACGCAGGAAAATATCCTTATCCGAATAAAGCCACTTTTTAATAATCGGAAACAGGTTTTCCGAATCAACTGAAATATTACCTTTTGCCATTTTAAATTACCTCACAAATTGTTTTTAATATAAAAATAAAGTTTGAAAAAATTGCTCGTAGAGTGTCAATGTGCCCGCAAGGCTATAGTGGTCAGTGCGAGCGGGCGTATTGGTGCTATAAGGGCGATTTTTTCAGACTTTAAATATAACCATACATACCACGTACACTTACTTCGCCCGACGAAACCGTGATTTCGCCCTCCTCGGTGTCAATAATCAGTCCGCCCTCCGGTGAAATTCCGCATGCAAACCCGCAGATTTCTTCACCGTTCTGGATTGCGACCACATCGTGGCCGAGTGTTACACATAAATCAAAATACTGTTCATAAATCTCTGCAAAACCGCCCTCTTTGAACTGGTTATACAGCAGTTCAAACTCGTTAAGAACAAGAGCACATATATAGTCACGGTCAAATTTCTCGCCCGACTCCATAAAAAGAGATGTTGCAATCTCTGAAAGATGGTGTGGGAATGATTTTGTGTTTACATTTATTCCGATACCGCAGATAATTGCATCGCCGGTTTTCTCAGTAAGAATACCACATACCTTGCGTGTTCCGATAACGATATCGTTTGGCCATTTGATTTTTGTGTCATATCCCAATGCACGGCAAACCGCAACGCCTGCAACGAGCGTGAGTTGTGAAACGTCGGTTATCGGAAGCGGTTCTTTTATCAGCATCGACATATATATTCCGCTGTTTTTTTCTGATTCCCAGCTTCTGCCCAGCCGTCCTTTTCCTTTTGTTTGTTTGTTGGCGATAAAAATTGTTCCGTGTGGCATATCGACTTCACGCTTTGCAAACTCGTTTGTGGAATCGCACACCCGTAAATAAACAATATTTTTACCGAAAACTGTTTTATTAAGAGTATTTCTAATTTGTTTCTTCATCTTGACATTGCCTCGAATATATAGGTTTCAAGTGCCTGCCATTCAGACACACGACCATTTTTTATTTCAAAATCTATTTCAGGAACACGGGTAACCATCCGTGTAAGTGCCGGCAAATCAAACTTTGCCGAATTTTCCAGATATTTTCCTGCCATCCATGGTGAACCGCCCAGAATCCTCAGAGCATCGTTTTTGTTGGTAACACCGCCGAGTTTGAGTCGGAGCATTTTTTCTGCATTTGAATATATGAGATAAAGAATACCGAACGGACTTTCTTTCTGTGTTTTAAGGTTGTTAATGACAGAAAAAACCTTTTGCGAATTTCGTTCAATAATACCGTCAATTATATCAAAAACCTGTACGGACATCGACTTGGAAACAACCCTGTCAACGTCGGACTTATAGATTATCTCATCGCAGAAGTTTATAAGTTTGTTCAGTTCGTTTGTAAGACTGTTAAGCCCGGGGTCAATCACGGACACAAGATACTGTGCAACTGAAGTGTCCATTTTTTTGCCGGCATGTGATGCACTGCGCACTGCCCACGATGCAAGCTCGTTTTCGGGCATATATTCGCACTTTACTGCAAATCCTGCCTTTTGTGCACTCTTGAACAGTGCACTGCGTGCATCAACATTCTTTTCGCAGAAAATCACCACGGTATCGTCCGACAAGCGTTTGAACTTGTCCTCCCAGAACGCCTTCTGGCTGTCGGTAGGCGGTACGATTGTACCCGAACGGCGGGTGGTGAATATATTGGAGTCACGCACTAAAAGCGTGCGTCTGTCCGTCATCATCGGCATACCCTCAAATGCAGAATCATAAACACTGTAATCGGGAGTACCCTCAATTCTGATACGGTTAAACTCCTCGAGTCCGCAATCGGGAACAAGCTCTTCTATTTTTTTAATATAGTGCTCTTTCAAGTATTCTTCCTCGCCATAGAATACATACAGTTTCTGCAGTTTTTTGGCAGAAAGCTGTTCTTTAAGCTCAATAATATCGTTCTTCTTCGCCATAATAATTCCTTTATAAAATAATCATTGCAAGATATGTTGCAACAGCAGTTCCTGCCGCAACCGTACAAAGTCCTCTTTTGCAGAACGCAAGCAGCACTCCGAACACCGCACCGATAATTCCGCACAACGGATTTTCGGCAATATGGAAAATTGCCGGAAACGTCATTGCACCAAGAACCGTGTATGGTACATATGCTAAAAATGAGCGGATAAATCTGCTCTCTATTTTCTTCTTTATAAGAAGCAGGGGCAGAACACGTATAAAGTATGTTACCCCGAACATTATCACAAGATAAATAATAAACTTAGCATCCATCGTCGGCATCCTCCTTTACAGGAAAGAGCAGTGCACCGATAACTGATGCAATAACCGCACATATAATAATAGAGAACCCGTCCGAGATGAACCCGAAAACCGGCATATAATAAATAACACAGCTTATAGCAACTGCCAAAAGAATAATCAATGCAGTTTTCAGCGAATTTTTTGCCTCGGGAACAATTATCGCAATAAACATACCGTAGATTGCAACGGAAAGTGCGTCACGAAGTGTTTCTCCGAGCAGTTCGCCAAAGAAAGCTCCCAGAGCAGTACCTAAAGACCAGCCTATATACGGCAGAAAAGCCAGACCTAAAAAGTATAAAGCTGTTACGGGTTTTGTACGGCTGACACTTACGCCGAAAATTTCGTCGGTCAGTGCATGGCCTAAAACGGCACGTTTTGGCGATGTGAAAGATTTATCAAGTTTTTGTGACAGCAAAATGCCCATAAGTGAGTATCGGAGATTTATAACAAACTGTGACAGGGCAAGCTCAAAATACGAACCGCCTGCGGTTATAATTCCTATGCCTGCAAACTGACCTGCTGACGTAAGGTTTGTCATAGAAATCAAAATTGCCTCAAGCGGTGAAAGTCCTGCCGCAACGGCAGCGATGCCGAACGAAAAAGATACGGCAAGATAACCGAGAGCAATAGGGATTCCGTCACGTAAACCGGTAGTAAAAATGCCTTTTCTCATTTGAGTTTCTTCCTTATTATATGTACATACTTTAAATATTGTCCAAGGATAATTTTAACATACAGAGAAACTAATGTCAACGCCTGCGAAAAAAAATCTCAAAAATATTCAAAAAGCTATGGAAATCCGGACAAAAATGTAGTATAATAGAAATAGTGAGTTTAAAATATACAAAGGAGTGTAGTGAATGGGACTTGAAGCTGTTTTTGATTATATAATAAAGTTCATACGCATTTTGCGCATAAATGATATAATAGATATATTTGTTGTAGCAATTGCCGTGTACTATTTCATGCTGGCAATCCGTGGTACAAGAGCTGTACAGCTTGTTAAGGGAATACTGATAATAGTAGCAGTATACATGACCAGCAGTATCTTAAAACTTCATACACTTAATTACATATTGAGCGCATTGGTACAGGTTGCGATGTTCGGAGTTATTGTAATATTCCAGCCCGAGCTTCGTACGCTTCTTGAAAAAATGGGCCGTCTTAAGGTAGGACACTTCCTTGGAATTGCGGCAGACCCGTTTGGTGAAAAGGAAGAAACGGAATCAGTTATTAAAAGCGTGAGCCGTGCGGCGGCGGAAATGTCTGCAACAAGAACGGGTGCACTTATAGTAATCGAACGTCATACACGCCTTGGCGAGTATATGAATAGCGGTACTCTGATAAATGCTACAGTGTCAAGCGAGCTTTTAAACAACTTGTTTGTTCCCAACACGCCATTGCATGACGGTGCGGTAATAATCCGTGATAATAAGATTATAACTGCAGGATGTGTGCTTCCCCTTACGGCAAACACAAACCTTGCATCAGAGCTTGGCACACGTCATCGTGCAGCACTTGGTCTTAGCGAGGCATCGGATGCTGTAATAGTTGTAGTAAGTGAAGAAACGGGAAAAATATCAATAGCCATGAACGGTTCGCTGACAAGAAACCTTACGGAAATCAGCCTTAAAAAGGCGCTTACAAAATTGCTCATATTGAGCGAAATAACAGAAAAAGAACCGTTAAAGAAAATATTCCGTAAATCGAAGTAAGGAGATAGAAAATGGCTCAGGAAGAAAAGAAAGGAAAGAACAAACTCCGTTACATGATTCTGTCAATCATAATAGCGGTAGTTGCGTGGTCGGTGGTTACATATACAACAGACCCGGATATAACGAAAACATTTGCCGGAGTTCGTGTTGAACTTGTCGGTGAAGATGAACTCAAAGAAAACGGTTATGTGGTGGTTAATCGGGAGGATTTACCGAAGCTGTCTGTCAAGATGAGCGGAAAACGGAGCGACCTCATAAAGACTATAGACAAAACAAAGATACTCCTTGATGTTTCAAAAATTGACGAAGAGGGCGAGATTGAAACAGAGATTGCAGTAAAACTCCCCAATTCAAGAGTATCGGTAGAGAAGGTGAGCTCGCAGACGGTACCGGTTATGGTGGAGAAGCTTGTAACAAAAGAAATTCCGGTACAGGTTGAGCAAACAGGCGATACAGGCGGAAAAATTATAAAGTCTGCCGCTGAAAAGGAAACTGTCCCGATAAGCGGAGCAAAATCCGAGCTGGACATGATAGAGGCTGTTTTGGTAAATGTGGATGTAACAGGCGTTACAGAAACACAGACCTCCGAAAAAGAATATACACTTGTCTTAAAAGAAGATGCAGACCGTGAAGACCTTGTCACAATCAGTATGACTGAAACTTTGGTGTCAGTCACCAATACAGTTTATGAAACACAAGAATTACCGATAAAGGTTCTCGCAAAATCAGGAAGTGAATCTGCACTCAACGAAGTGGATACGGTAACAGAACCGAGAACTGTCAAAGTCGGAATCAGCGAAGATGTAAATGTTGAATATATAACGGTAACAATTGATGAAGGTGCAGGCGACGGTGAGTATAAGCTCGATAAAATTGATGGAGTATATATACCCGAAAAGAGCAGAACCGTTACAGTAAAACCTATATGGAATCAAATTAACTAAAAAATTTTTAAAAAAAGCGGAACTTTTTGAAAAAGAGTTCCGTCTTATTTTTTGTAGAACATACATATAGTCATTTTACTGCGAAATAAAACACGGTAAAGAACATATTTATTCAATTATTACAAATATATTTCATGTTTGTGAAAATTGAAAAAAAGTTATTGACATCTTGTATGTTTGATAGTACAATATATGATAGCAAACTTAGATAATAGGGTAGAAGTGTTATCTAAAGTTTTGTTACCGTAATGAAGAAGGCTAAAGAGCAAAGCAGGTTAGCGTTCGTAGTCTTCGGAAGCTTCTCGCTTGCAAGAGGAGCAAAAAGACGCTGATAAGTCGATCGGGAACACTTATCGGTGAAAAAGTAAGTTCCCGGAAAAAACAAAGGGAGGATTTGAGACAATGATTAAGAATCTCAAAAAAGTTATTTCAACTTTAGCTGCTGTTGCAATTCTTGCTACATCAGCATCAGCATTCGCTGTTTCTTTCCCGGACGTTGACGCTAATGCATCATATGCAGGCGCTGTTGAAGCTTTGACAACACTTGGTGTTGTTAACGGTGACGACAACGGTAAGTTCAATCCGGAAAACACAGTTACAAGAGCAGAGTTTGCTAAAATGGTAGTAGAGGCACTTGGTGCTGGTAACGAAGCTGCATCATCAACAGATACAGATTTCGTTGACGCTAAGGGTCACTGGGCTGCAGGTTACATCGAAGTAGGTGTAGCAAAGCAGTTCATCAACGGTTACGATGAGAAGACATTCGGACCGGACGATCAGGTTACATATGCACAGGCTGTTAAGATGCTCGTTGCTGCAATCGGTTACGAGACATACGCTTCACAGCAGGGTGGTTGGCCGTCAGGTTACCTTGCATATGGTTCAGAGCTTGACATCATCGCTGGTGTAACAGGCGTTGGTAACGACACAGCTTTGACACGTGCACAGTGTGCTGTATTGATCTACAACACATTGAAGGCTCCGATCTGTAAGGTAGATGGCTACGAGCAGAACTACAAGGGCGAGTGGGTTCCGAACCTCGAAGAGATGAACGGAACAGCTAAGGGCTGGCAGACACTTCTTACAACAAAGCATGATGCATACGTTGTAAAGGGTCGTGTAATGGCTACAGACAAGAAGGAAGGCACAGTAGACTTCAATGTAGAGGCTGCTGAGAACTTCGATGGTTACTACGTAACAACAGCTGCTGTTGTTGGTGCAACAGCTCCGTATGAAGTACCGATGTTTGTTGGTACAACAAATGCTGCTGATATGCTCTATACATATTCAGAGGCAATCGTTCAGAAGGACGAAGATACAAGCGAGTACACACTCGTTGCAATCACACCGTATGGTGCTGCTAAGACTGTAGAGTTTGCTGCAAAGGATATCGCTGCAGTTGCTTCAGCTACTCCGTACGTAATTGAAGTTAAGAAAGAAAACTCAAACAAGACAACAACATACAAGCTCAATAATACACCGGTTGTATATGTAAACGGTGAAGTTTCAACAGACGGTTTGGCTGATGATGCTCTTACAGCTGCAAACGTAAGAGGCACAGTTACACTTGTTGACGCTACAGCTGCTGGTTCAACAGCAACAGACGGCAAGTATGACTACGTAATGGTAGATGAGTACCAGGTTGCTCAGGTATCAGACGTAAGAGTTAAGAATGACGAAGTAACAGTAGTTACAGACACAGCTGCAGTTAGAATTAACTGGTCACTCGTTGACGAAGATACAACAAGTGTTGTATTCTACAAGGACGGCGTTGAAATCTCATATGAGGACGTTAAGGAAGACGACATAATCCTTGTTAAGTCAGACAGCACAGAAGAGTGGTACGAGGTTTATGTATCAGACAAGACTGTATCAGGTACAGCTACAGGTAAGTCAACAACAGCAGGTAAGCAGTACCTCCTTGTTGACGGTACAAAGTATGAGTTCGATAATCCGTTAGAGATCGCTTCAATGGATCTTAACGCAGACTACGTACTCTCACTCGACGCTATGGGTTACGTTTACACATGGGAGCAGGGCGAGACAAACAAGAACGTTGGTATAGTTGTTGCTATGTACACAAAGACTGGCGAGGAATATCCGACAGTTCGTATGATCGATGGTAACGGTGAAATCGTTACATACGAGGCTAAGGATGCTACAGCAGTTTCAAATGCTATCGGCATGGGAGGCGATGTAGAATTCACAAAGTCTGAGATGCTTGACGTAATCGGTATCGAGGAAGCAGTAATTGAGTACACAATTTCAAGCGGCAAGCTTGTTCTAAAGAACGCAGTAGCTCCGGTTAACTCATCAGATGCAGTTGCTTACAAGGCTTCAACATCAAAGCTTGGTGGTTACACAATCGACGCTACAGCTACAAAGATTCTTGACCTTGATGCATACCTCAACAACGACGGTGACGTTGCAGTATTTGATGCAGCTAACTTCGAGGATGAAGGCGACTACAAGGCATGGGTATATGACAGAAACAACAAGACAGGTATTCACGGTCTTGTAATCCTTACAAGCGGTACAACATCACTTAAGCCGACAAGCGCTTTGGCAGTTGTAACAGCTTCAGGTTCAGTTACAGACGTTGACGGTGTTGCATGTCAGGTATTGACAGTTGCACGTAACGGCGAAGAGGATATTGAAGTATTGGTAGCAACACAGGCTGATGGTTCTGATGGTTCAACTCCGGATGATAGCGTTGATGCAGAGAATGACTTCCCTGAAGGTACAGTAGTTATGTACACAGTAGGTGCTGAGGGTTATGTAGAATCAGGTAAGATTCATAAGATATTTACGCCGGCTGCTAACTATGCTGACATGATGAGCTTGACAGATGGTATCCTTGCTCAGACAAACTTCACAGCAGAAGCTGCTAACGCTTACATCACAGATGCTGATTCAGATGGTGTATACTCACTTGAGGTATCAGGCAACACAGATGCAGACGTAGAAATCTACTACGGACCGGTTTACTCAGCTTCAGCTTCAGTTCTTGAACTCTTCAAGGGTCAGGCTTCAGGCGTATCAAGCATCAACGATACAGAAGCATTCACACTTGCTGGTGCTAACCTCTACACATATAACTACGATGCAATCGCTGGCGAGGGCATGAGCGTAGCTGTAGGTGGTACAGTACAGAAGAACACACTTTACAAGAACATGTTCGATACAGACGTTACAATGACAAACGTTAAGTGGTCAACAATGGCATCAGCTATGGTTGATCCGATGACAGCTCTTGTAAGAGTAAATGATGGCGACGTAACAGACGTTATCTTCTTCGTAGCTGAATAATCTAAACTAATAGATTATAAACTAAACGAATTAAAGAGACTGCTTCGGCAGTCTCTTTTTTTAGTGCATAATGCACAAAGATGAAAAAAATTTGTATGTGTCCTTGACATATTTTCTTTGAAAGAGTATAATAATAGTGTAAGACGATCAACAAAGGGTGATCGTTAAGGCGTTGAAGCGAAAAATTGTGTCAGCAGGCAGTCTTTCGTGGAGCTTCGGGCGGGTTGTATGTGTAAACCGCAAGCTGACTTTATGTACACAGGATGTACAGACAGAAAACATTCGATGCCCCGTTTTTTAACGGGGCATTTTTTGAGCGGAGGAAAAAATGGATAAACTACAGGAAAGAGCAATCGCATTCAGAAAACTGCTGGATTATGATTATAATATAGTTTTGGGAAAAAATAATACAAAAACTGAAATAACAATAAATTTTGAGAAATCTGATTTTTCGCATTTAATAGGGCTTCATAAGCTAAAGGATGTTTTGAATGGTAATTTAGCGACAGAAAAATTGTTTGATAAATGCCTGACAGGAAAGATATCATTTGAAACAATATCAAAAAGCAAGTTCTTTTCAAAACTTGGAAATAGATTTGAATATTTTGTAGACTTGGAAAAGATGCTTGATAGCAACGAGACCGTATTTAAATGTAATACCAGAAATATGGCAAAATTTTCAAGGATTATAGCAGATTTTGAGTTAAAAAATATTTATGATGATCTTATTTTCTATCTGTTTATTGAGAGAAGGAACAATTCAGAAAAACTATACTGTAAATCCTTCATTGAGGAGAGGAATATAGATTATACATATGGTCAGACCAAAATGACACTTCTATATAAAGAAAAAATTAATAATAAAACAAATGAGCGAATCATACAATACAATCGGCTGGGTTAAGAGACTGCACATTGTGCAGTCTCTTTTTTTATGCCTTCCCCTTGAGGGGAAGGTGGCAAAACCACAGGTTTTGACGGATGAGGTGCAGATGTAAAAATTGTAAATGATATGTCATAGAGAATTAAGGCGAAAAAAGTTGAATTGTAACACTTTTTGTAATACAATATAGGAGTAAACTTATACCATAGGGCAGATGTAATCTTCTTATGGGCAAAAAGGGGGCGGAGAAAGTGAAAAAGACACTGTACAGACTGATGTCTCTTTTTTGCGCAGTTATAATACTGTTATCAACGCCCATAACCTATGCAAAAAGCAACGAAGAACCGTGGGCGAGCGTGTATGCAAGAACGCTCAATTCCGCTATGCTTAATTGCGGTGTGGTTTCCACTCCCGAATGTGGTGGGTTTGTAGACCTTACCCAAGGCAGTCCCACAGGTGTTATATATGCCGACATTGTAAGATTCACAAACGATGCCGAGCCGTGTCTTGTACTTGTATATTCAGACGGTAATAACCGATGCATTTCAATTGATATATATCGATACGACAAAAAGAAAAAGACTGCAACGGCAATAACAACAATCAGAAAACCGTACAATATTGTAGATTCGCATATCGCAGAAATCGCACTTGCCGAGGGCGGGGACTACCGCTATATTGCATATACCGAATATGACGGTGAAACGGCAGTGGCTGAAGATTATTATACAATAATAAAAAACAACGCATTTGAACGTGTTGATGCACCGAAAACAAAAAGTCTTTCGGGTGTTTTGAGCTTCACAGACAGCTATATTCATCCCGAAGTAGATGTGTCATACTACAATGAGCCGTTGTCGGTGTTCTTCTCAACACTTAAGGACTATTCTGCATCAAATGTCAGCTATGCCGATATATACGACGATATGCCACGCAGTGAGCGTGAGAGATTATCGCGTGTGCTTAAACGTACAGCAGAGTTTGATTACCCATTTGATATAGGCGAATATGCGACAATGTCGGAGTACTCACTTGCAGTAAATGAGCATAATGGCGAAGGAGTATTCAATGCCATCACAAACGTTTACGACCTTGGTGATGAGCTGTATTATGTTCGCTACAGCACCGACCGTTGTTTCTATAACGGAACAATTCTGCGCCGTACTGATAAAGTAACCGATAATTATCAGATACTTTGCGTACGCAACGATTTCATTCCGTTCTCTGATAACGAGATTTCAAGCATTAAAGAAGCATATATGAAGAACAGACTTGTGCTTGAAAAGTCAAGTGAGCCTATGGAATGGCAAAACGAACCCGAAAAAGAGAACAAGAAAATCAATATAGAAAAGAAATTTGATGTTCCGCAGTTGGTTTCATCGTCACTCAGAAAACCACTGGCATTGATAGGCGGAGGATTGTGCCTTGCCTTGTTTATAGTTTTATGGATATTCATGTCTTCCGATGACAAATAATACGTTGAGTGAAAAAAGGACCGAAAAGGTCCTTTTTTCGTATAAAAATAAATCGCCGACAATATTATGGTAAACAGGGGGCGGTGATTGGTTTTGAAAAATTCGTTTATAAAGGGTGCGGCAATACTTATGGTCGCAAATGCAGTGTCTAAAATCCTCGGTGCGGTGCTTAAGATTCCTTTGACGTACATAGTCCACGAGGAAGGCATGGCGGTGTATAACACTGCTTTTGGCGTGTATGCAATGCTTCTCTCGTTCGTTATGTCAGGTGTGCCGTTTGCAGTGTCAAAAATGAGTGCGGCAGAGCTTGCGAAAAACAACCCCAATGGTGCAAAATCGATTGTATGGTATTCCTCGGTGATTTTGTTCTTTGCAGGACTCCTTGGCTCGCTTGTTATGTGGTTTGGTGCGGATTTCTTCGCAATTGCAATGAAAGAGGAGCGTGCAGCGTGGGCAATACGTGCCGTTGCACCGTCGGTCTTGCTTGTTGCCGTTGGTGATGCGGCAAAAAGCGGATTTCAGGGCGAGAGTAATATGCTCCCGACCGCCGTTTCGCAGTGTATAGAATCGTTTATAAAGCTTGCCGCAGGCTGGTTCTTTGCTGTGTGGCTTATCGGTTACGGAACAGATAAATCTGCCGCAGGTGCGATTTTTGGCGTCACTGTAGGCGAGCTGTGTGCTACAGCAATGCTTGTGGGCTCGTATTGTGTCACACACCGCAAAATAAAGCGTGAGCGGGGTAAATCACGCCTCTATTCAAGGGAGCTTATAGAAACGGCGATGCCTGTTATGCTTATGGCGGTCACCGGCTCTGCGCTCGCCGTCATTGATACGTCCGTTTTGCGTGCAAGCCTTTTGCGTGCAGGACTCTCTGATGCTTCGGCACGATATCTCTACGGTGCATACACAGGCTATGCCATGACGGTTTTAAACCTGCCGTCAGGCTTTCTTGCAACGCTTGGCGTGAGCATTATTCCTGCTATATCTGCGGCTGTTGCAACAAAGAACACACGGCGTGTGAGACGCCTCACAAAAAATGGTCTCTTGCTCTCTGCTGTATGCGGAATATCTGCATCGGCAGTTATTGCGATGTTCGGTGACTTTATTCTGAATCTGCTGTTTCATAACACTGCAAGCTCACTGATGCTCCGTATCTGTGCACCATCTGTATTTTTTATATGCATGATGCAACTCTCAGGTGCAATCCTGCAGGCGATGGGGTATACGGGACGTGTATTTATATCCTCAGTGACAGTCGGCGTGATAAAGCTCTTGTCGGCAATCTTTCTTGTGTCAATGCCCGAAATCAATATCTATGGTGCCGCAATCGGCTCGGATATAGCATTTTTTGCCGGTATGGTTATGAATTTCATTTTCCTTTCGTGCGTGGGTACTTGCAAAAAACGAAAAGTTTTGGTATAATACAGATAAATAGACAATAGGAGAAATAATTATGAAAATAACAGAAAAGATAAATTTAAACTATGAAGGTCTGCACGAGCATGGCCCGATTACGATTGTTGCACTTGGCGACAGTGTAACGCAGGGTTGCTTTGAGCCGAACGTGATTGATTATGATGCGGTTTACTGGAGTGTACTACGTAAAAAAATTCTTGAGGTACGAAACTATGTGCCCGTAAATACAATAAACACAGGCATCGGCGGCTCTTCTGCACCTGAAGCATTACCGCGTCTTGACAGTCAGGTGATATGCCATAATCCTGACCTTATTATAGTTTGTTTCGGTCTTAACGACGTAAACGGTGAGCTTGACGTGTATATTGACGCATTGCGTGAGATTTTCGGCAAGTGTCAGGCGTGCGGTGCAGAGGTTATTTTTATGACGCCGAACATGCTCAATACTTATGTAACAGACGATGTATATGAGGGTTACCGTGACTATGCATTTGAGACTGCAAAAATGCAGAACGAGGGCAAGATGGACCTGTTTATGGATAGTGCTGTGGCACTTGCAAACGAAATGGGTGTTACAGTGTGTGACTGCTATAAAAAATGGAAAGAGCTCTCAAAGACCGAGGACACAACAATGATGCTTATAAACCGCATAAACCACCCGACACGTGAGATGCACAAGTTGTTTGCAGATATGCTTTTTGAAACTATATTTGCCGGTACCGACATTGTCGCAAACGCTGTCGGCGGCGGTATGGTCAATGATAAGTGATATAAACGTACATTGAAAACATAATATCAATACTCTTTATAAAAAGTTGTCCGATATGTACCTGATGTTGTCCGATACTTTTCGATTCTGATATGATACAATAGAAGAGCGAAAGGAGGGATAACATGAAAAACTATGATGAGTCAGCAGTAATGAGCCGTATAGAAAATATGGCAAACAAGGTTTATCGCGGTAACAAGAACGCAGTTTATATGCTTATCAACGATTTGGAAGAGCTGTTTGAAATGAATGGCAATTCAAATGACGTTGAAAGAATGACAACTGAGGATTTTGACAGATACATAGAAAACATAAGGAACTAAAGAGAAAGGGTATGATTTTATGAACCAACAGTTAAGAAAAGAAGAAGACGAGTTAAGGAGCATCGGGGTAAAACCCCCCGACTGCCCAAACGGACAAATTGCCTTACAGACAGGATAGTGTAAGACAGGAAGAAGTTAACCAACAACCAAGGACAAGCACAACGGCATATAATTTCAAAAATCCACAGCAAACACAATTTTCTGCAAATAAACCACTGATATTTAGAAGCCGTTATATCAATGAAAACGGCAGATGGACGCAAAACGCAGTTAATGACGGCTTTGTCGACATTAAAGATTATATCGGCGACATCAAAAATGATGAACATGGCATCAGCTTCAACGGCAAGGAAATGAAAATCAGTGACGATTTCCAGCCGAAGAAGATAGAGGAAAACCAAAAGGAAAATGATTTGTTTGACTACGAAATTGACAATGGCAAGGTTGGGGAAGTGCGATCAGATATTTGGGAAGATTGGAAGAAAATAGATGATGAAATGAAACATTTTAAACCTAGAACGGTGTGGAGAGTAGGCGCAGAACTGTATTTAAGGCGGATAAAAGGATATTTAACATCTGCGTGGATGTTGGAACATTCGTTACAGTATAATCCAACAAACATATATAGAGGGAACAACTCAACAGTTGCCTATCTTATAAATAATGATAAGGCATATCTAGATGCACTGGATAAGGAAATAGCAAAATCTAAAAACGGAAAAATTAACACGGAGGCAAAAAATATAACTTTTAAAAATGGTGATTTATATTATTCAATCCATAATGCAAATATAAAGATGGAGGGTTACAAACGAGAGGATGGCAAATGGATAATAAAATCAACGCTACATGATATTTATGATTTTACAAGAATTATGACATACATGGGAGATGAGTGGTATGAATTTGCTAATCAAGCAGGGTTAGGAACACTGGCTAATGATACAGGAGTTATTTCCCAACTTGCGGGAATAATTAATCCTTATAGCATCACAGTAGAATTTTATACGACGAGGTAATTATTTATGAAGAAAAGGATTTTAATTTCACTGAAGATAGTTATGGTGTTTGTGATAGCTATTAACGCAACATGTTGTTCGTCAAACAAAATGACTTTTGACAAAGAAGATTTTGATGTTGTATTGGAAAGTGATTCACATGGTGGATTTATGGGAGATGGTATTTATACCCTTGTCCTTGATTGCACTAATAACAAAGAACAGGCATTGGAGAACATCAAAGAATGGAATAAACTACCGCTAACTAAAAATCTTAAGGTAGTGGCTTATGGTGGAGAGCTTGAAGGATGCACATATTCGAGCTTTTTTTCAGAGGATATAGAGATACCGCATATAGATAATGGATATTATTATTTTAGAGACAGACATAGTGAGTCTGTTGATTCGGCAGATGATAGCAAGCTTTATGAAAGATATTCATACAATTTCGATTTTGCTATATATGACGCAGATAATGCAATGTTGTATTATTTAAGAGAAGATACATAACAGGAGAATATGCTATGAGCAAGGCAGAACGAATAGTGAAAAAGATTATGATTTCGTTTTTTGCAGTATTGGCTGTAATAGAAATAGGATTGATAATATACAATAACGAACTTGCTTTGCCGATGAATATTGGTATGCTGTTGCTCTGTGTCCCCGACACAATCATTTCATTCATAAGAAAATCCGAGATGAAGTGGTGGGATTTTTGGATAACGGTGTTGTATTTTGTATTGGCACTAATCAGATTTGTGTGTACATTAGTTTAGTTGCTTTGTAATGTCGAGGTGATAGTATGAAGAAAGTTCTAATAACACTGATTGCAATAATAACAATATCGCTTTCAGGTTGTGACTCAATTAAAGAAAAAGCATCTGATATGTTTTGGGGAGCTATTAGCGCACAGCTTGAAAAAGAAGAAGCCGAACGACAAAGAAAATACGAAAACCATGAGGTTGTTATAGGAAGAGATACTGTAGCCGTTTTTGACAAACATTATGATATAGGAAAGACATACGACTTAAATGGCAAAAGAATTGACCATTTATGGATAGTTGTTGAGGATGCTGACGGGGTTGTTTTGAGCGGGGTAACCCACTATGACAGTAGAAGAGGATGTTTTTATGTTATTGCAGAGGAAGGCTATGCAGTGATAGATAAAAACGATTACTGCCGTGTATACCTGACAGTGTCCGAGGAAGAACGTGACAAAATAGAGAGTAAATACATAGAATACCTTGATAGTTACAAGGAATTTTCTGAAAAAGAGCGTAAATATTTCGATAAGATGAAAAATAAATAATACGGGAGAATGAAAAATGGAACTTAAAGAAAAATACACGATTGACGATTTGATTGCGATAATGGAGCGTTTACGTCAGCCGGACGGCTGTCCGTGGGACAAGGTGCAAACGCATCAGTCGATTAAAAAGAGTATGATAGAGGAAACGTACGAGGCGATTGACGCACTTGATTTTGGTGACGATAAGGCATTTGCAAACGAGCTTGGCGATGTGCTGTTGCAGGTGGTATTCCATGCACAGATTGCACGTGAACGTGGTGCGTTTGACTTTACCGATATCGTAACCGAGATTTGCACAAAGCTTATAACACGCCACACTCACGTTTTTGGCGAGGACAATGCCGGAAATGAGGAGGAAGCACTCACAAACTGGGAAAAGAACAAGAAAAAAGAAAAAGCTATATCGACTTATACGGGTATTTTGAAGGATGTTCCGCAGTATCTTCCGGCACTTATGCGCGCTGAAAAAGTGCAGAAAAAAGCACGTGGGTTTGGGTTCGACTGGGATAATATCGACGATGTCTATAGCAAGGTATATGAGGAAATTGACGAGTTAAAGTCTGCACAGGCTGAAAATCACGAGGCACATATCCGTGAGGAATACGGTGACTTGTTGTTCTCTGTGGTGAATTTGGGCAGATTTTTGGGCACAGATCCCGAAACCGCACTGACCTCAGCATCAAATAAATTCATTTCACGCTTTGAAAAACTTGAACATTTGGCTGTAGAAAAGGGTCTTGACATCGCAAATATGACCATTTCAGAGCTTGATGAGCTATGGAATTGTGTAAAATCACAGTAAAATCGCCGAAAATTTGGCAAAAGTGAAAAAATATCTCTGAAACTATTGACAAAGCGGAAAATTTGTACTAAAATAGTATTGTATTGGGAATCTTTTGATTTCCAGATAATAAAAATAATTCAGGAGGAATAATCATGAAAAAGCAGGAGTTAGTAGCAGCAATCGCTCAGGAAGCTGAAATCTCAAAGAAGGACGCTGACAAGGCACTTGCAGCAGCAATCAACGCTATTTCAAAGGCACTTGCAGACGGCGACAAGATTCAGCTTGTTGGCTTCGGTACATTCGAAGTAAGAGAGAGAGCAGCTAGAACAGGCAAGAACCCCAGAACTGGTGAGATGATCAAGATCGCTGCATCAAAGGTTCCGGCATTCAAGGCTGGTAAGGCTTTGAAGGACGTTGTAAACGGCTAATTGCGACAATTGAACGATTACGTAATAGATGAGGACGAGCAGTATGTCTGTTCGTCCTTATTACGTATATTTGGAGGTAGGTTATGCGTATTGACAAGTATCTTAAAGTATCACGGCTGATAAAACGCAGAAGCGTGGCAAACGAGGCGTGTGACAGTGGTCGTATCGCAGTTAACGGCAGACCTGTAAAGGCGTCATATGACGTTAAGGTCGGTGACGTGATTGAAATCACACTCGGCGAGCGTGTGAATAAATACGAGGTAACGGATATTTTAGAGCACGTCTTAAAGGGTGATGCACAAAACTTGTATAAACCGCTTTGATGTTCTAAACGGCAGTTCCGAAAAATAAACTGTATAAATACAGATTTTTGCGGAGGTGCGTTATGGATAAGAAACCGAATGTGCATAAGGAGCATACGTTAACACTTATTAACCGTTCTGTTATGACTTTAACGGGTGTCTCGGAGGTGATAGGCTTCACGGACACGGAAATCACTCTGAAAACAGCGTGCGGTCATCTTTTAATACGTGGAAACTCGCTTAACATTGGAAAACTTAACACCGACACGGGCGAACTTTCAGTAAGCGGTACAGTATCGCTTATGAAATACAGCAAGGGCAAGGATAAAGGCGGACTGTTTGAGGGGCTTTTTAAATGACGGCGGAGATGTATGCGTTTATATCGGCAATTGCGTGCGGTATGCTCTCTGTAATACTCTGGAACGTAACGGAGGCATTGCGTAACACCATACGTGCAAAAGCTGTTATAAACGGGTTTCTTGACGTATTATGGTGGGTTGTGTTAGTTGTTGTATTCTCCATATGCATGTGGGAGATTATAAGCCTTAAAATCCGTGCATTTGAATTTATAGGCGTTGGAATCGGTGCAATTGTGTGTCATATCACGCTTGCAAGACCGATAAGGTACGTCTGTCGTAAAATTTTTGGATTTTTTTTCAAAATTATTCAATTTATTTTCAAAATACTCTTGACACCGTGGACATTTTTGTATAAAATTTTAGTAGTAGAAAAATTACGAAAACCGCATTTGAAATCGAGAAAGGTGGCAGAAAATGATTCGCCTCAAAAACAAGGTTATTAACTATTACAAAAAGCATAGTATAGGAATCACGATTACAGCAGTCTGTCTGCTTTCGGGTTGGTTTATCATTAATGGATTGATGCAGACTCCGGTGATAAATGCTAACCGTAAGGCAGAGGCAGAAACAAAAGTCAAAATTGAAGAAGAAAAAGAACGTCAGAATGAGATAGATAATTTAACAACAAAGGTAAATACTGACGAATACATAGAGAGAATAGCATCAGAGAAATTAGGACTCGTAAAAAGCAATGCTACAATTTTTTACGATGTATCCGGAGAGAATTAAGCGTTTTTGCGGATGCATCGGATGAGGATACCAAAATCCGTTAAAAATTAAAAGTGCGGATAAAATCATAGATTTTATCCGCTTTTTTTAGGAAAGAGTGATTGTTTGGAAGAAACAACAGATAAGAACATATTAAGAAGCCATTTGTTTCCTGCAATAGGTGCAGTTATCGTTTTTATTGTATGTGTATGCGTACTGTATCTGGGTGAGCCCGTAGGGTTGAGTGATAACGGTGACTTCAGACGTGTTCTTCTAACAAACAATATTGAATACAAAGACAGCGAGAATCATTATTACCTTTTTAAACAGGACTATAAAATGAAGCTCGAAAACAAGGACAACCTCGGGGCTGCCCTTATTTCGGCGTGGCAGACAAATAACGAAGAGGAGATTTATAAATCTCCGCATTTTCTTATAATAAAACTGTCAAAGGTAATAAACGTAATAGCAAACGCAGTAAGCTCAAGACCGCTGGAGGATTATAATATTATATATATGGCGCTGTTGTATATATGTATGCTCTGTGTGGCGGCGTTTGTTATATTTACGTTTTTCGACGATTCAAAGCTCAAAACACAGATAGTTGTTTTTGCTGTGTTCATATTCATATTCTGCGATGCAGGGTATCTTTTGTATTTTAACTCGTTTTACGGCGAACCGTTGCAGTATACGTCGCTTATGATGCTTATTGCGTTCGGTTTGCTCATATATAAACGTCCGAGCGTCCCGAAGGTTATAGGGTTTTTCATATCCCTCTACTTCTTCGCCGGCTCAAAGCTTGCCAATATCGCATATTCATTGATTGTTGCACTATTGGCAATACTTATGATTATAATGCGTAAGGATAAAAAATTCCGTATAGGCGTTATTGTTTCGTCTGTTCTGTGTATTGTAAATATAATAGGTCTGTATGTGCAGATACCCGACTGGATGGATAACGATACAACGTATCAGGCAGTGTTCTTGGGCATAACAAAGAACAGTGACGACCCTGAAGCCGATTTGCGTGAGCTGGGCGTAGACGAAAAATATGCTGTGCTTGCAGGCACTCATGCGTATATGGACGAGGATGAATATCCAATTGATATAAAATCGAAAAAGTTTGAAAAAGACTTTTATGACAAGGTAACAAAGTTTGATATAGCTGTATTTTATCTGAAGCATCCGATTCGGTTGTTTGATGAAACGTTGCACGCTATTGAAAACTCTGCATATATCCGTCCGCCTGTTGTCGGAAACTCAACAACTGTGCCGATGGAATTTACAAACAAATGGAGCGGATGGTCCAAACTTCGTGTAGCACTTAAATTCCCGTATGAGCCGTGGTTTGTGCTGTTTGCATTCCTCGCAATAACATTCTATATGATTTTTATGAACGTGCTTTATGTTCATAACCACAAAACTGAAACCCCGCAGCGTAAATATATGATATACGCAGTTGATATTCTTGTTTTGGGATTGTGGGTTAATCTGCTCCTGCCGATTATATGCAACGGTGAGGCAGATATTGCAAAGCATATGTTCCTGTTTACCAACTGTATAGATATTCTGCTCGCATTGGGAATTGTGGTGCTTGCAGGAATGAAATTCAAAAACGGGATAAAGGTCGCAGTTGGTGCGGCGCTATTTGCAGGAATATTCCATATATCAATCCCGAAAAAGACTATAACTTTCGGTGAGTTTTACGGCGAGCCTATAAAGTGGGAGGTCGTAAGAAAGAATGATGACGGAACTTTGCTTCTTGTCACAAAAGACTGTGTGGGATTTATGCCGTTTGATGATAATTCCAACTCATGGGAAACAAGCGAGATTAGAGAATGGCTTAACGGCGAGTTTTTGTCCGAGTTCTCGGCAAAAGACCGCAAAAAGATTGTAAAAACAAAGAACAAAAACTTTTTAACATACGACGAGCGTGGCAGAGCCGAGGGCGGCAACCATGCACATTACTGGAATTTCACACCTAATCTTGTATATGATATGGGTGAAACTGCATATCATAACTTTGTCGAGGACGAGGTGTTTATACCGACGCTGTCTGTTATGGACGATATAGGTGTTAAAGATGCGTACTGGGTTATGTGCCCGTATACGTCAAACACGTATATGTCAAGATTTATGAACAGTGACGGGTTTATTCTCCATACAGACGTAAAGAACGAAAAGGGTGTACGTGCAGCTATATGCATAAAGGAGGACTGACGTGGATAACTACACAATGCTGACCGATTTCTATGAGGTCACAATGGCAAACGGTTTTTTCAATGAAGGATATAAAGACACAACCGTTTATTTTGATATGTTCTTCCGTTCCGTGCCCGACGGCGGCGGTTTTGCGATAATGGCAGGCGTGGAGCAGGCGATAGACTACCTTAAGAATTTAAAATTCACCAAAGAGGACATTGATTATCTTCGCAGTAAAAATATGTTCTCCGACGGATTTTTAGACTATATAGAAAACTTTAAATTCAGCTGTGATGTATGGGCAGTGCCCGAGGGTACACCGATATTCCCGGGTGAGCCGATAGTTACGGTAAAAGGTCCGGCAATCGAGGCACAGTTTGTTGAAACAATGTTGCTTCTTACAGTGAATTTCCAGACACTAATTGCAACAAAATCAAACAGAATAGCACGTGCGGCACAGGGTCGTGCGGTTATGGAATTTGGTGCACGCCGTGCGCAGGGTGCATATGCGGCAACCTACGGTGCACGTGCGGCATATATAGGCGGTTGTGCGGGCACATCAAACGTGCTTACAGGCAGTGAATTTGGTGTTCCGGTGCTTGGCACAATGGCACACAGCTGGGTGCAGATGTTTGATACGGAGTATGAGGCGTTCTGTGCATATGCAAGAAACTACCCCGACAGCACCACGCTTCTGATTGACACATATAATGTCTTAAAGTCCGGACTTCCCAATGCGATAAAAGCATTTGACGAGGTCTTAAAGCCACTTGGTAAGCGTCCTAAGGGAGTAAGAATAGATTCAGGAGATATAACATACCTTTCAAAGAAATGCCGTAAGGCGCTTGATGAAGCAGGTTATCCCGACTGTAAAATTGTTGCATCAAACTCGCTTGATGAGTATATTATTCGCGACATGCTTATTCAGGATGCAGAAATCGACCTTTTCGGTGTCGGTGAACGGCTTATAACCTCAAAATCAAATCCTGTTATGGGCGGTGTGTATAAGCTTGTTGCAATCGAGAAAGAGGACGGCATAATCGAGCCGAAAATCAAGATAAGCGAAAACGTTGCAAAGATAACAACTCCGTGCTTTAAGCAGGTTTATAGGCTTTTTGACCGTGATACTGATAAGGCTATTGCCGATGTTATAACACTTCACGGTGAGAAGATAGACGAATCCCGACCGTATGAGCTGTTTGACCCCGAGCATACGTGGAAGCGTAAGCTTGTTAAGAACTATTATGCGAGGCCGTTACTTGAAAGGATTTTCAAAGACGGTGAATGTGTGTATGAAACACCGTCAGTTGGCGAGATAAGAAAATATTGCGACGGCCAGCTTGATACACTCTGGGACGAGCTTAAGCGTTTTGAGAATCCGCACAAATACTATGTAGACCTCTCACAAAAGCTGTGGGAGATAAAGAACAACCTGTTAAGACAGGTATCTGTAGACGAGTGAGAAACAAATGATAACAAAGATTTTAACAACCGATGACAATTCAATAAAAGAAGCCGGAAAAATCTTAAAAGACGGCGGTCTTGTTGCATTCCCGACCGAAACCGTGTACGGGCTTGGCGCAAATGCTTTGCTTGAAATTTCCGTTAAAAAGATTTATGAAGCAAAGGGCAGACCGTCGGATAATCCGCTTATTGTGCATATATCCGATATTGACGAGATTAAAAAGCTTGCAGTTGAGATTAACAACAATGCAAAGGCACTCATTGATGCGTTTATGCCGGGACCCTTTACGGTGATACTTAAAAAGAGCAGTATTGTTCCCGACACGGTAACGGCAGGAATGGACACCGTTGCAATCAGATTCCCGGGAAATGAAACGGCACAGCGTCTTATAAGGGCGGCAGGTGTACCTGTTGCTGCGCCGAGCGCAAACCTTTCGGGTAAGCCCAGCCCTACAAAGGCAGTGCACGTTATTGATGATATGCAGGGCAGAATTGATGCAATTATTGACGGTGAAAACTGCGAGGTTGGTGTGGAATCGACAATTGTCGATGCATCGGGTAACTATCCCGTACTTTTAAGACCGGGCGGTATTTCATACGAGGAAATATGTGAGGTTGTACCCGAAACGAGGATTGACGAGCATATTTTAAATTCACTTTCAGAGGGTGAAAAACCGCTTTGTCCGGGTATGAAATATAAGCATTATTCTCCCGAGGCAGAGGTATTCGTTGTCGAGGGCGATATGAAAGCCGTAAAGAAAAAGATAGATGAACTTTTAAAAGAGAACAGCGACAAGGTCTGCGGTGTACTCACGATGTCCGAAAATGCCTATGACAGTGCAATTATACTTTCGGGCGGAACAACCAACAAGCAGTATGCAAAGCTTTTGTTTTCGAACCTGCGTGAGTTTGACCGTCTTGGTGTTGAGGTTGTCTTTGCCGAGTTTGAAAGCCGTGACGGATATGGACTCGCAATCAGAAACAGGTTATATAAAGCAGCCGCACACAAAGTCATAAAAGTCTGAAAACCGTCTGCCTTGCACCCGTAGGCGCGCTCGCATATGTGTATATAGCCTCGCTTGCCTACGGGCACAAATCAAACAATTTTGAGACTTTTAACAGAAAACAAACTAATGCTCGGCAATCGGCGTTTGTTGAGAATGCATTTTGAGCCATTCGACACAAATACCGATTGCAGAGGCAGGATAAGCATAGAAAGGAAAAACTATGGAACCGAAGAAGATACTTTTTGTCTGTACAGGAAACACCTGCCGAAGTGCAATGGCGGCGGCGATGATGGCACACATCGCAGAAAAGAATGATTTAGATATACTTGTAGACAGTGCCGGAATATTTGCACCGATTGGCGAATGTGCGGCAGACAACGCAATTCTTGCAATGAAGAAACGTGATATTGATTTGTCACTTCACCGCACAAAACCGGTAACAGAGGAACTGATTGAAATGGCGGATGTAATTCTTGCTATGACAGGTGCACATAAGATGCTGATTGAGAATATGGCACCCGACAAGGTGTTTACACTCTGTGAATATGCAGGCGATGACGGTGATATACCTGACCCGTACGGCGGTGACCTCGACGAGTATGAAGAGGTGGCAGAGGAAATTAACGATTTGCTTGTAGATATAGCCGAAAAGCTGTGGGAGAACGAATGATAGTAAGGGAAATGACATATAATGACATAGCATCAGTAACGGATGTGGATAGAGCCGCATTTTCTGATGCATGGAAAGAGGATTCATTTGTTGATGAGTTAAAAAAAGATTATTCGCATTATTTTGTCTGTGAAACCGACGGTGAAATTGCTGGCTATGCAGGCATATGGTGTATATATGAAACAGCAGAGCTTATGCGTATCGCAACAACACCGAAACATCAAAAAAAAGGCGTTGCAAAAGTGCTTATGCAGAAAATTTTAGAATGTGCAGAATCGTGTGATTGTGAACGAATGATGCTTGAGGTAAGGAAAAGTAACGTGCCTGCACAGGAATTATATAAGAAGTTCGGATTTAATGAAATCAGTGTCCGAAAGGGATACTACAATGGCGAAGATGCCATTATTATGGAGGTAAAAGTCTGAAAATCATCCACCTTGCACTCTTGTGCTCACTCGCGTACTTGTGTACAGCCTCGTTCGCCAAAGAGCACAAATCGGACAATTTTGAGACTTTTAGTAAGGAAGAATTGATGATATTGGATTAATGGAGAAAATTGTGACAGATATTATGTTACAGAAGTAGAAAGGAAAGAAATGGAAGACGTACTAATATTGGGAATAGAGAGCTCATGTGATGAAACTGCGGCGGCGGTTGTTAAAAACGGCAGAGAGGTGCTTTCAAATGTTATCAATTCACAGATTGAAATACATAAAAGATATGGCGGAGTTGTGCCGGAGATTGCATCACGCTGTCATATAGAGGCGGTAAATACCGTTATTGATGAAGCACTTGAAAAAGCAGGTGTTACATTCAATGATATTGATGCAATTGCCGTAACATACGGTCCGGGTCTTGTTGGTGCATTGCTGGTAGGAGTATCTGCGGCAAAGGCACTATCATATGCTCTGAAAAAACCGCTTGTTAACGTGCATCATATAAAGGGGCATATATGTTCAAACTATGTTGCACATCACGAACTAAAACCGCCGTTTGTGTGTCTTGTAGCATCGGGCGGGCACAGCCATATTGTATATGCAAAGGATTTTCTTGAATATGAGATAATGGGCATGACACGTGACGATGCGGCAGGTGAGGCATTTGACAAGATAGCAAGAGTTCTTGATCTCGGCTATCCCGGCGGACCTAAGATTGACGCACTTGCAAAAGAGGGTAACCCACACGCTTTCGAGTTCCCAAGGGTTAAAATGGCAGAAGGATCGCTTGATTTTTCGTTCAGCGGTGTCAAGACAGCAGTTATAAACCATATTCATAAGCTTAATCAGAAAGGCGAAGAGTATAACAAGGCAGACATTGCCGCATCATTCCAGGAGGCGGTATGTGATGCACTTGTATCGCATACACTTGAGGCGGCAAAACGTAAGAATTCAAAAACAGTTGTCATTGCCGGCGGTGTTGCATCAAATTCAGCATTGCGACAGAAAATGACCGAGCAAGCTCAGAAACAGGGCATAGACGTATTATATCCGCCACCCGTTCTATGTACCGATAATGCTGTTATGATAGCATCGGCAGGTTATTATGAATATATATCGGGCGTGCGTGCAGATATGCGTCTTAATGCCGTTGCATCGCTGTCGCTTGAGGATTAAATAACGAGAGGATTTTTTATATGAAAAAGAAAACCTTAACAGACCTTATATGGCAGATACTTCTTGCGTTACTTATCATTGTATCGGACAGATTTGTAAAGATTTATATTGTTGCAAACTGCCGTCAGGGTGAGGTGTTTGGCGAGTTACCGGGTGTTGCAGATTTTCTGTATGTGAAAAACACAGGTGCGGCGTTTTCGATACTCAATGACAACACGGCACTTCTTACGGTTATTTCAATAGTGTTTTTAATAGCTGTTGTTTTGTATAAAATCATACGCAAACCACAGCATTTTATGGAAAACCTTGCTGTTACACTGTTTTTTGCCGGAGGACTCGGCAATGCAATTGACAGAATACAGTATAAGTTCGTAGTAGATTTCATAGACATAAAATGGTTCGATTTTCCCGTTTTTAATATCGCAGACATTGCGGTAGTAAGCGGAGCAATAGCTGCGATAATTTTCGTTTTATTCTTTGATAAGGAAAAGAAAAATGGATGAGATTATTATAATTGCAAAAGATGCTGTATCAAGGCTTGACAAGTTCATATCCGAAAACAGCGATATTTCACGCTCATATGCGGCGAAGCTCGTTGAGGACGGATGTGTTACGGTTAACCTTAAACCGGCACAGAAAAAAACAAAAGTAGCAACAGGCGATGAGGTTCGGATAATTCTCCCCGAACCGCAGGAAATAGAAGCAAAGCCTGAGGATATCCCAATAGACATAGTATATGAGGACGACAGCGTGATTGTGGTAAATAAACCGCAGGGAATGGTTGTTCATCCTGCCGCAGGCAATATGTCGGGCACACTCGTAAACGGTCTGCTTTATCACTGCAGTCTGAGCAGTATAAACGGCGCCGTACGCCCCGGAATTGTGCACAGAATAGACAAGGACACATCGGGACTTTTAGTCGTTGCAAAGACGAATGAGGCTCACGAGGCACTGTCGGAGCAGTTAAAGGAAAGAAAAGCACTAAGGCAATACCAGTGCATAGTAAACGGCAACATAAAAGAGGATACGGGAACGGTCGATAAGCCGATAGGCAGACACCCGACAGACCGCAAAAGAATGGCAATAATCGAGGGTGGACGAGATGCGGTTACGCATTTTAAGGTGCTTGAGCGGTTTGGTCAGTTCACGCTTGTTGAGTGTACGCTTGAAACAGGGAGAACTCATCAGATACGTGTGCATATGGCATCTTTGGGGCATAATATTGTCGGAGACCCCGTTTACGGCGTAAAAAAAGACCGTGAAAAGGGCAAGGGCCAGCTTTTGCACGCAAAAACAATCGGATTTACGCACCCGAAAACGGGCGAGCTTATGGAGTTTACATCAGACCTGCCCGAAAGCTTTATGGCGGTTTTAGAAAAATTGCGCAAAAACAGTAAAAATTCGGAAATTTTATGATAGCACTTGAAATTTCCGGCTGAATAGGGTATTATATAAGAAAGACATATTTGCCGTGTGATACGGCAGAACGGAGACAGTTATGAAGAAGAATCTATGCGTTATTTTCGGCGGTGAGTCGCCCGAACATGACATATCGCAAAAATCAGTAACATCGGTACTTAATAACCTTGATAAGGATAAGTACAACATATATGCAATAGGAATAACACGTGACGGTAAATGGTATCTTTATACCGGCGACTGGGGCTTAATAGAAAGCGGTGCGTGGGAAAAGGAAACAGATAAACTTACAACTGCGTTTATTTCACCCGACAGCACACAGCACGGTATCGTGGTTCTCGGCGACAAAACAGAAGTTATACATATCGACGTTATATTCCCCGTGCTTCACGGCGAATACGGTGAGGACGGAACGGTTCAGGGACTTTTTGAGCTTTCGCATATCCCGTATGTCGGTATGGGCGTTTTAGCATCTGCTAACGGAATGGATAAGACGTATTCAAAGCTCGTATTTGAAAACGCGGGTATTCCGCAGGCGGCTTGGGTCGTTGTAAATAGCGGTGACGATTTTGAAAAACGTGCTGATGAGATTGAGGAAAAGCTTGGCTATCCGTGCTTTGTAAAACCTGCAAGACTCGGCTCGTCTGTCGGTGTAGGCAAGGCGCACGACAGAAAAGAGCTTATTGATGCCTTGTATAATGCAGAAAAATATGACAGACGCATACTTGTTGAGGAGCATATCGATGGTCACGAGGTGGAATGTGCAGTTCTTGGCAACCGTGATGCAAAAGGCTCGGTAATAGGCGAAATAAAGCCAACGGTTGAATATTATGATTTTGATGCAAAATATAATGACAACTCAACTGTTCTTGTAATTCCGGCAGAACTTCCGGAAGAAACTTCGGAAAAAATACGTGAGTATGCAGTAAGAGCATTCCACGCACTTGACGGTCAGGGACTTTCAAGAGTCGACTTTTTCGTGAAGCATAAAGACGGTTCGGTTGTATTAAACGAAATCAACACACTTCCGGGCTTTACAAATATAAGTATGTATCCCAAACTTTGGAATGCGTCAGGAATAGGCTACAGTGAGCTTTTAGACACGCTCATTAGCCTTGCTGAGGAGAGAGTAAAATAATGGATAACAGAAAAATAGGTGTTTTTGATTCGGGACTTGGCGGACTTACTGCCGTAAAGGAGATTATGAACCTTTTCCCGAATGAAAGCATTGTATATTTCGGTGATACGGGACGTGTCCCGTACGGTACACGCTCAAAGGAAACGATTGTAAAATATACACACGACGATATAAATTTCCTTCTGAGCCGTGATGTAAAAATGATAATAATTGCGTGCGGAACAGCATCGTCTGCGGCGTTGCCGGAGATAAAGGACGAGTTTAATGTACCGATTTTCGGCGTTGTTGATGCCGGTGCATATGAGGCGTCACGTGTCACAAAGAACAATAAAATCGGCATAATCGGAACAACTGCTACAATAAAAAGCGGTGCGTATGAAAAATATATATCCGAGTATAATCCTGATGCAAAGACTTTTAAAAAGGCGTGTCCGCTGTTCGTTCCGCTTGTTGAGAACGGGCATTTTGACACACCTGTTACAAAGCTTGTGATTGAGGAATATCTGAAGGATATCCGTGATGCAGGCGTTGATACGCTTATTTTGGGATGTACGCATTATCCGCTGTTAAAAAAAGCGATTGCAGAGTTTATGGGTGATAATGTAAAGCTTATAAGTCCGGGCGAAGAAGTCGCAAAGTTTTTGAAGAAAAAAATCACTCCCGAAAATGCACATTCCGAGGTTTGTGATGAAGAACGCTACAGCTACTTTGTAAGTGACAGTGTCGAGAACTTTGAGGAGCTGGGAAGTATATTCCTTGAAACAAAGATAGACGGCAAGGTGAATAAAATTGACATTGAAAAATACTGATAAATTCGAAATAACAGTGATAAACTGTCAGATAAACAACGGTGAAACCGATTATATCCGTGAGAGAGGGACAGGCTCACTGCGTATTAAGGACAGCAAGTATTATATTATGTATAAGACCGATACTGCTACGGTTATGATACGCCTTGAGGGAGAGTATGCAAACGTAAAACGCACGGGCGAGAGCAGTTCTGATATGGACTATCGTCCGGGCAAGACAACGGCTTTTGAGTATAGTACGCCATATGGTATAATGAAAATGGAGTTATTCACAAAAAAGCTTGATTACACACTCGACGAAAAGGGCGGAGCAATCCAAATTCAGTATGACCTTTGTGACATAGAGAACAATATGGAAATATCCATCAGAGAAAAAAGGTAAAATTATGAAAAAGATATTAGCATTGATAACAGCGCTCGTTATGGTTTCGCAGACACTTGTGTTTGCCGCACCGCAGACCGAAGAAAAAGAGATTGAAAAAAGTGTTGAATACCAAGCACTTGAGCTTATCTCGGGCTATATATCCGACAGATATATAGACGATACATATACGGCCGATGATATAATGATGCTCGGCATTTCAAAGTATCTTGAGGAAAACGGCGATGAGGCGCTTGTGGCAATTATTAAGAGTGCTTTGCATAGCCTCGACGATTATTCTGATTTCTATACAAGACAGGAATACATAGACTATACAAACTCAATCAACAGAACATTCTACGGACTTGGCGTAACTTTGCAGCAGGTAGGTGAATATGTTGAGATTGTAAGCTTTGTTGAAGAAAACGGACTTGCTCAGGCAAGCGGTTTTATGCTTGGCGACAGATTCTATGAGGTTGACGGTGTAAATGTCGTCGGCTATAGCATAACCGAGGTAAGAAACCTTGTTGTGGGTGAGCTTGGCACAACTGTTGATATAAAGGTTTTGCGTAACGGCGAGACTGTATCCCTTGTTGGAATAAGAACGGCAGTAAACACTTCAACGGTAGCCGGCGGAGTCCTTGAAGGTGATATAGGATATATACAGATAGCTTCGTTTGGCAACACCACAGCAGAGGAGTTCAAAGAAGTTGCCGAAATGCTCAAAAGCGAGGGTGTGACAAAGCTCATACTTGATTTAAGAGATAACGGCGGCGGTGTGGTAACATCATCGGTTGAAATTGCACGTGAGCTTGTTCCTAAGGGCAAGATAATTGATGTAAAGTACCGTGATGCGAGTATGAATTATACATATAACTCAACGCTTGAAAAAGCGCCGTTTGAGATAGTAACCCTTGTAAATGAGCATACTGCATCGGCATCCGAGATTCTTGCAAGTGCGATTCAGGATTCGGGTGCTGGAATACTGATGGGTAATGACACATATGGAAAAGCCGTAATCCAGAGCCCGTATTATCTTAATAACGGAATGGTATTAAAGCTTACAATAGGTCAGTATATCACAAGAAACGGTCATGAAATCAACAAAGTCGGTCTTGCCCCCGATGAAACTGTAGACAACGGTACAAAGAAGATAGACACTTCGGAATATACGAAGTTTGATTTCCTGACACCTGTTTCGCTCGGAGGAAGCGGACAAAACGTAAAGGCGGCAAAGGAAAGACTTGCTGTTATGAACTATTATGCAGGCAATTTGCAAAACGATGTGTTTAACGTTGATTTAAAGGAAGCAATCTCAGCGTTCCAGAAAAACAACGGATTGACAGATTCAGGCGTTCTTGACGTTTTGACACAGATAAAACTCAAAGAAGTATTTGAGAATCTTGACACTGTCATAGACTCGCAGATGCGTGAGGCGTATAAGTATTTCGGCGGTAATCCCGACGATTTATTCAGTGAATAATTTAAAAGGCTGAACGATTCGGATCGTTCAGCCTTTTTTGCTTTTGCGAAGGTCTTTTGGTTTTTTCTCTGTCAGTTCAAAAAATATTTTTCTGAAATAGTTAGACGACGGAAATCCCGAAACATTGCTTATCTCCTCGATTGACATTGTTGTGTTTACAAGAAGTTCTATAGCGTGCTGTATCATTATATTGTGCTTATATGCAATCGGTGTAACGGAGGTTGCATTTTTAAAAAGCCGGAAAAATCCCGATTCGCTTATATGGCACATGTCAGCAAGCTGTTTTATCGTAATTTGTCTGGAGTAGTTGTTTTCTATATATTCAATGGCGGGTTCAAGAATTGAATATGATGTGTTAATATGACTTTTTGAAAGCTTTGTATAAATATCGTCAAGAAGTTGGTAAAAATACGAAACCGAAATAAGCGGTGAAGTGTCGTATGTCTGATACATTTTTTCAAACAGTTCAGAGGGGTAATTATGCAAAATCTGAAAACGGTAATCGTAGAACGAATATTTTGAATTAAAATCAAAGCTTACCGAGTACCATTCAATATCGGGCGAGCCGTACCATATGGACTGATAAACTGTTTCAAAAGCAATATAAATCAAATCACCCTCGTATGCATATAGTGTCTTTCCGTTGTAAAAGAATTTTGCGTAGCCTTTTTTCACATAACCGATACACGGCTTTCCGAAAAATATATCTGAGCCTGCTGAATGTATGGTTGAATAGGCGTGCTTAAAAAACTGATAGGATGAAACAAGATTATTTTTGTTCATACAGAACCTCTTTTATAGTATAGTTATGTTTTTTGATAGTATAACATATTGTGTAACGTATGTCAAGCTGTTATAATTATGTTTAAGGAGGGGTGATTATGGATAAACAGATAACATTTACAGATATAAACAAAGCCGAACTTTTAGATGTGGAAAGTCAGGCACCGAAAAAAGGACAGATAAAGGTAAAAACGGTTGTTTCAACCATAAGTAACGGTACCGAAAAAGCAAATATCACGGGTGATCCGGCGGTTAGCATATATGCACCTGACTCGGTTGTATTTCCGAGGGTTTTGGGCTATAGTTCATCAGGTGTTGTTGTAGAAAAAGGCGAGGATGTAACAACTGTTGAAGTTGGTGACAGAGTGGCGATGTTGGGCACGGTACACCGGAGCTATAACGTCATTCCGGAAAACAATGCAGTAAAAATTCCTGACGGTGTAACATTTTCTGAAGCTGCGATGTCATATATAGGTGCTTTCCCTCTTGCAGCAATAAGGAAAACGCGACTTGAGATAGGTGAGTCGGCTATGGTTATGGGGCTTGGCATACTCGGACTTCTTGCAGTAGGTTTTCTGCATACTGCAGGTGCAGTTCCTGTTATTGCCGTTGATCCGGTCCCAAAAAGATGCAAAAAGGCACTGGATTTTGGTGCGGATTATGCTTTTGACCCGTTTGATGCAGATTTTGCCGAAAAAGTTAAGGCAGTCACAAACGGCGGTGTAAACGTTGCGATTGAGGTTACGGGACAGGGTGCAGGTCTTAACGGAGCACTTGATTGTATGGCGAAATTCGGGCGCATTTCATTGCTTGGTTGTACAAGAAACAGTGATTTTTCGGTGGATTATTACCGTAAGGTTCACGGACCCGGTATAACTTTAATTGGTGCACATACCATGGCACGTCCCGATAATGATTCATATCCGGGTTTCTTCACAGCACGAGATGATATTAAAACGATTTTAAACCTCTGTAAGATGGGACGTCTTGACTTGAAATCACTGGTTGAGGAAACATATTCACCGTCGGAGTGTCAGGAGGTTTATACAAGGCTCATAAACGACAGAAACTTCCCGACGGTAGTTCAGTTTGAGTGGTCCGAGGTGGTATAAAATGAGAAAAATTAAAGTAGCACAGATAGGCACAAGTGAAAACAGTCACGGGATAAGTGTTTTTAATTCATTTAAGAAAAATACTGATATGTTCGAAATTGTTGGATATTGTCTGCCTGAGAATGAAAGGGAAAAATTCCCCGAAAGAATGGAAGTATTTGAAGGATATAAAGAGCTTACACTTGAAGAAATTCTTGAAAATCCCGAAATCGAAGCTGTGTCCGTTGAAACAGAGGAAATATATCTCACAAAATATGCACAAATGGCGGCGGACCATAAAAAGCATATACATATGGAAAAAGCGGGTGGTGTGAGTTTGCCTGAATTCGAAAAGCTTATACAGACGGTTAAAAATAACGGGACGGTTTTTCATACGGGATATATGTACCGATACAATCCGTATATAATAGAGCTTAAAGAACAGATAAAAAACGGCGAATTGGGCGATATAATAAGCGTTGAAGCGCAGATGAACTGTATTCATCCTCAAAAAGTCAGACAATGGCTTGATAATTTTCCGGGCGGTATGATGTTCTTTTTGGGCTGTCACCTTGTGGATCTGATATATTCGATTCAGGGTGCTCCGAAAAATGTTATTCCGCTGAACAAATGCAGCAAAAAAGACGGTGTTACGGCAGATGATTTCGGAATGGCGGTTTTTGAATATGAAAACGGCGTTTCATTTGCGAAAACATCTGCAGTTGAGCACGGCGGGTTTGAAAGACGTCAGCTTGTTGTAAACGGCACAAAGAAAACGGTGGAATTGAAACCTCTTGAATGGTACGTGGAGAACGGAATTATCACAAAACGATATGTGCGTGAAAGTGATGAATGGACAGCCGAAACAAAAGAGGAAATCTGTAAACCGTTTGACCGTTATGACGGTATGATGAGAAGTTTTGGCGAAATGGTTCTGGGCAAAAAAGAAAATCCGTGGAGTTATGATTACGAACTTGAACTCTATAATCTTGTTCTGAGATCATGTGGGAAATAAGAGAGCTGTCTGCCTAATGGCAGACAGTTTTTTTGTACAAAAATTTTCGGGTGACAAATGCTGTTTTGATATACTTTTAATCAAAATTTAAAATTAGGCTAAATTGCGGTAAAAAATGCTTGCAAAATTTGCTATTGACATATATAATTACAATGAGGAGAAATTGGGATTTTTTTTGGATTTCTCTTGTAAAAATATAATACAAGGATGAAAAAAATTATGAGAAAAACAAAAATCATATGTACAATAGGACCGTCATGCGACAATGAAAATGTGCTTATCGAGATGTGCAAAGCCGGAATGAATGTCGCAAGACTAAATTTCTCGCACGGTACTCACGAAGATCATAAGGAAAAGATTGAACTTGTAAAAAAAGTTCGTGAAAAGCTTGGTTTGCCGATTGCAATAATGCTTGATACAAAAGGACCGGAGTACCGTATAAAAACTTTCAAAAACAACAGGATAACCTTGTCTGATGGCGACAAGTTCATCTTTACAACAGATGATATTGAGGGCGATGAGACAAAAGTATCCGTTAATTATAAAAATCTTACCGATGATCTGAATGTTGGTGACACAATAATGGTCAACAACGGACTTGTTCAGTTTGTGGTTGACGAGATTTCGGGACATAATGTTATCTGTACAGTTACTGCAGGTGGTGAGATTTCAAACCGCAAGAGTATGAATTTTCCGAACAAGGTATTAAAGCACGACTACCTCAGTGAGCACGATAAAAAAGACTTGCTTTTCGGTATAGAAAACGACATAGACTTTGTTGCGGCATCGTTTGTTTCTACAAGAAAAGATATTGAGTCAATCCGTGAGTTTCTCAACAAAAACGGAGGCGAGGGAATAGACGTAATCGCAAAGATTGAGAACCGTGCAGGCGTGGATAACATTGACGAAATCTGCGAAGTTGCAGACGGCATCATGGTAGCACGAGGTGACCTCGGTGTTGAAATTCCGTTTGTGGAAGTGCCGTCAATACAGAAGTTCCTCATCGAAAAATGCAGACTTCTTGGCAAACGTGTAATAACAGCAACCGAAATGCTTGAATCAATGATACATAACGCACGTCCGACAAGAGCAGAAATTTCAGACGTTGCAAACGCTGTTTATGACGGATCATCGGCAATAATGCTTTCAGGCGAAACCGCAGCAGGAAAATATCCCGTTGAAGCGGTTAAAAACATGGCAGAAATCGCAGAATATACAGAGAAGCATATAAACTACAAGCGACGTTTTGCGAACACTGAGTACAAGATTAAAAACAATCTTGATGCAATTTCACATTCAGCGTGCGCAATGGCGATTGACCTTAATGCAAAGTGTATCGTTGTGAATTCTATAACGGGTAAGACTGCAAGAATGGTAAGCCGTTTCAGATGCCCTGCAGATATCATCGGCACAACAACCGATGTACGTGCGTGGCGTCAGCTCAATCTGAGCTGGGGTGTGACTCCTGTTCTTAGCCGTGAATATACATCTCTTGATGTTGTATTCTATCAGGCTCTTAACAGTGCTAAGGAGATATTCTCACTCGAATCCGGCGACAACGTTGTTATGACCGGAGGTCAGACAAACGGAAAATCGGGAAACACCAATACTATAAAAGTAGAGGTCATTGAATAAAAAATTATTTATGAGGTGATATGGTGAAAGAGTTGAAAAACATAAAAATATTTAATATTTTTATGCTGACTGTTGCAGGAATAGTAAATGCTATAGGTATTACATTGTTTTTAACACCTGTAAAACTTTACGACAGCGGTATTTCGGGAACATCTATGTTATTGGATCAGATAACACCTGAATATTTAACGCTTTCAATATTCCTTTTGATATTGAACGTTCCGTTGTTTGTATTCGGTCTTAAAAAACAGGGCTGGCTGTTTACTGTATATGCAATTTATACTGTAGCCATATATTCGCTTTTTGCATGGCTTATAACAGATGTTTTTCCTGTTGATGTGAGCTTTGCATCACCTCTTGCCGGCACGGATTTACTGCTTTGTGCATTGTTTGGCGGAGTGATATCCGGTATCGGAAGTGGTCTTGCAATCCGTTTTGGAGGGGCGATGGACGGTATTGAAGTAATGGCAGTTATATTCGCAAAAAGGCTGGGCATCACGGTGGGTTCGTTTGTAATGATTTATAATGTCATTTTATATATCATTTGCGGAACCATTCTTAAAAGCTGGATACTCCCACTGTATTCAATCGTTACTTACGCTGCTGCATTAAAAACCATAGACTTTATTGTAGAGGGTTTTGACCGCGCAAAATGTGCGATTATTATTACTGAACGCCCTGACGAGATATGTCAGGTGTTGAGTGATACATTCTCAAGCGGTATGACGTATCTTAATGCAAAGGGTGCATATTCCAAGCAGGAAAAGGCAATGATTTATTTTGTTATAAACAGATACCAGGTTGTTCAGATGCGCGATATTGTACACGAAATCGACCCGAAAGCATATATAACAATAAGTGAAGTTGCCGATGTTTTTTCAAGCAACAACACAAAAAGCAATAACTAAAATAATTCTAACAAACGAAAGGAATGAAAACAAATGAATATTTTTGACGTACTTACATTGATCGGTGGACTGTGTCTTTTTATGTTCGGTATGAACCTTATGGGCGATGCACTTGAACGTCGTGCAGGAAGCAAGCTAAAAGACTTGCTTGGCACACTTACAAAGAACAAAGCCGCAGGATTTTTTACAGGTCTTTTAGTTACAGCAATCATACAGTCTTCATCTGCAACCACCGTTATGGTTGTTGGATTTGTAAACTCGGGTCTTATGACTCTAAGACAAGCTATAAGCGTTATAATGGGTGCAAATATTGGTACAACCATTACGGCGTGGGTATTGAGTCTTGGCGGAATTTCAAGTGATAATGTAATACTGCAGTTGTTTAAGCCGTCATCATTTACGCCGATTCTTGCACTTATAGGAACTGCACTTCTGATGTTTGGTAAAGACAACAAGAAAAAAGACACTGCAACAATCCTTCTCGGATTTGCAACATTGATGTTCGGAATGGAAACAATGTCGGGTGCAGTGAAAGGTCTTGCGGATGTTCCGCAGTTCCAGCAGTTATTTATAATGTTCAAAAACCCGATTCTGGGTGTACTTGTCGGTGCAATACTTACTGCGATTATTCAGTCATCATCGGCATCAGTTGGTATTTTGCAGGCACTTGCAGTTACCGGTCAGGTGTCATACGGTGCAGCAATCCCGATTATCATGGGTCAGAATATCGGTACATGTATAACTGCGATTCTTTCATCATTCGGAACAAACAGAAATGCAAAACGTGCGGCGGTTGTGCATCTTTCGTTTAATGTAATAGGCACACTGGTGTGGCTTGTGGTCTTCTGGATTATATCATCAATATTGAAACCGGCATTTCTTGATGAAGGAGCAACCTTGCCGGGAATAGCAGTAACACACTCGGCATTTAATATACTGTGTACAGCGCTGCTTCTGCCGCAGACAAAAATGCTTGAAAAGCTTGCTAATAAGCTTGTTCCTGCGACTTCTGATGAGGAAGAAAAGACGGTTGAGCTTGATGAGCGTCTTCTTCAGACACCGGCAATTGCGCTTGAGCAGTGTGTGGTTATAACAAAAGAGATGGCAAAACTTGCTGTAGATGCTTTTAAATCAGGCGTAGGATTACTTAATAATTATGATCCTGATACGGCAAAAACAATAAACAAGCTTGAAAAGCGGGTTGACCATTATGAAGACGTTTTAGGAACATATCTTGTTAAGTTGAGCCGTATGCCGTTAAACGATAACGAGAGTGCTGAGGTTTCAAAGCTTCTAAAGGCGATAGGTGATTTTGAACGTATTTCAGACCATGCTGTAAACGTTGTTGAGTCGGCCGAGGAGCTTAGTGATAAGGGAATAGAACTCACACCTTCGGCAAAAGACGAAATGACAGTGCTTTGTAATGCAGTATCGGAGATTCTTGATATGGGATACGTTGCATTCAATGAAAATGACCTCGAAGTTGCAAAGAATGTTGAACCGCTTGAGCAGGTAATTGACGGATTGCGTGAAAAGGCACGTGACAATCATATTCGTCGTTTGCAGAGAGGCGAGTGTTCAATCGAGGCAGGTTTCGTGCTTTCAGACCTTCTCACAAACCTTGAAAGAACTGCCGACCACTGTTCAAACCTTGCTATTTGTGCCATAGATGCAAATGCACATACTATGAACATCCACGAATCGCTAAAAGAGCGTAAATTCAGCCCGGACTTCAAGGAAAAGCACGAAGTATATATGGCTAAATACAGTATTCAATAATAAAATAGCTGTTGCGTATAGCAACAGCTATTTTATTATTGCTTTCACTATAATACGGCACATCGCATATATTATAGTGGAGGTGAAAAGGATGACTAATATAAATTGCGGTTGCAAAACAAGCTGTATAGGACTTTCTGTTGTTGCAAGTATAATCATAGGTATTATAACAAGCTTTCTTATTTATACAGCAACAGTAGCTTTGACGCCTGCATTTTTGTGGGTACTGTTGGGTATAGCAGTGGTATGGCTTGCAGTTTTATTGATAACTGTGGCAACAACACGTGTACGCGGAATCCGTGATTGTCTGTGTCCGATACTGCCTGTTCTATTTACAGGTATTCTGGGAACGATAATCACGGCAATTGTGCTTCTTGCGATAACATTTGCAGCAACGAGTGTTATCGGTGCGATTATTGCAGGACTATTGCTTCTGTTCTTTGCACTAACCATAACTTCTACAACCTGCCTTATTAAATGTATCGCAGGCTGTGATGAAGAATAACTGAAAAAAGTCCTCGCTTCGGCGGGGATTTTTTTGGTTATATATGGACAATTGCAATAAAATGTGATATAATGAATTTACAAAATTTTAAGACTTGAGGAGATGATTATCATGAAAAAAATAATCGGTACCATAATTGGCATAACATCAATGTTGATTTGTTTTGCATCAGTGAACGTATCAGCGGCAACAATGGAGATGTATATAAACGAGCAGTACGTTGAACGTGACATTGTAAATCAGGGTGGGATTGATATGCTGCCGATTGCTGATATTGCAGGGGAGCTTGGATTTGAGTATCAGCCGACATATAATGGTTTCAAGTTAAACGGATATTATAATGTATATACATTTACTGCGGGTAGTGCATCTGTATATGATTATTGGGGTAATTGGATTGGACTTGATATGGTTCCGAGGATTATAGATGGAAAAATCAGAATACCTGCTACATTCGTTACAAAAACACTTGGATATAGTTATACATGGGATTATGTAACTAATATAATTTTTGTAAATTCGCCAAATGCGTTGGTAGAAACAAAGTCTAACTATTGGTATGCCGGCTGGAAGAGAGCTGCAGATGGAACTGTAGCAAATTATTGGAATTCAACGGTTCCTGATTATGGCAATTTGAGTGGTGAAACACCGCTAACGTATTATCTTGCGGAAAGCGGATGGACGTGGTTCCACTATGATTGGTATATAGAAGATGTTGATTTATATGTTAATTATCTTTATAAAAAGGGATGGAGCGACTTCGAAAGTGAGTATGAAGATATATACTTCTTTGAAAAATACAATATGCTTGTTGCAATCGCTTTTGACTATGAGTTGGATGAACTAATGGTTGGATATATAGAACTTTGGTAAAAAAACGGCTTGCATTTGCAAGCCGTTTCTCTATGGAGCTGGTGAGCAGAATCGAACTGCCGACCTCTTCATTACCAATGAAGTGCACTACCTCTGTGCTACACCAGCGTGCCCTTTGACACAAGTGATATTATACCAAAGAACTTGGGGTTTGTCAAGGGTTTTATTAAAAATAAGGACGTTGCCAAAATGCAACGTCCTTATTTTTAGTCGTCTAACATTACTGCACCCTGCATAGCCGATGAAACGAGCTTTGAATATCTCTTAAGATATCCTGCCTTTATCTTAGGCTCATTCGGTGTCCAGCCCTTCTTTCTTTCTGCCATTTCTTCGTCTGAAACCTTAACGTTAAGGATGCCTTTTGTGATGTCGATTTCGATAATATCTCCGTCCTTAACGAAAGCTATCGGGCCACCCTCCATAGCTTCGGGTGAAACGTGACCGATTGCCGCACCTCTTGTTGCGCCTGAGAAACGTCCGTCTGTGATAAGTGCAACGTCCTTGTCAAGTCCCATACCGCAGATAGCAGATGTGGGTGAGAGCATCTCACGCATACCCGGTCCGCCCTTGGGGCCTTCATAGCGGATAACAACAACATCGCCTGCCTTGATCTTGCCTGCGTAAATTGCGGCAATTGCCTCGTCCTCGCTGTCATATACCTTTGCCGGACCTTCGTGCTGAAGCATTTCGGGAGCGACTGCACTTCTCTTAACAACTGAACCGTCTATTGCAAGGTTACCCTTAAGTACTGCGATACCGCCTGTCTTTGAATACGGATTATCAAGCGGACGGATAACACTGTAGTCTTTAACCTCGTGTCCTTTTATGTTCTCGCCCTGTGTTTTGCCTGTTACGGTTATTGTATCAAGCTTAAGTAAGTCAGCTTTTGCAAGCTCGTTCATAACTGCTGTTACACCGCCTGCAGCATAAAGGTCCTGAACGTGGTGATCACCCGCCGGAGCAAGGTGACAGAGGTTCGGAGTTGCCTCGCTGATTTCGTTTGCGTAGTCAAGTGAAATAGGTGCCTTTGCCTCGTATGCGATTGCGGGGAGGTGGAGCATTGAGTTTGTTGAACAGCCGAGTGCCATATCAACACGCAATGCGTTATAGAGTGCGTCGGGAGTGATAATATCACGAGGACGGATATTACGCTCTAAAAGCTCCATGATCTTCATACCTGCCTGCTTTGCAAGACGGATTCTTTCTGAATATACAGCAGGGATTGTACCGTTACCCGGAAGTGCCATACCAAGAACCTCACAAAGACAGTTCATTGAATTTGCCGTAAACATACCTGAGCATGAACCGCAAGTCGGACAAGCCGCCTCTTCAAGCTCCAAAAGTCCCTGTTCATCGATTGTTCCTGCCTTGAACGCACCTACTGCCTCAAATGCAGTATTAAGATCACGGTCCTTGCCGTTAAAGTTCATTGAAAGCATCGGACCGCCCGAGCAGATGATTGACGGGATATTAAGTCTTGATGCGGCAATGAGCATTCCCGGAACTATCTTGTCACAGTTAGGGATGAGTACAAGCGCATCAAAACCATGTGCTAAAGCCATTGACTCGATTGAGTCAGCGATGAGCTCACGTGATGCGAGTGAGTATTTCATACCCACATGCCCCATCGCAATACCATCACAAACGCCGATTGCGGGGAACTCAAGCGGAGTACCGCCTGCAATGCGTACGCCGGCTTTTACTGCTTCTGCAATTGTGTCAAGATGAACATGACCGGGGATAATTTCGTTCTTTGACGAAACTACGCCGATTAACGGACGTGAAATCTCTTCATCCGTCAGACCGCTTGCTTTAAAGAGCGAACGGTGTGGTGTTTTTTCAACACCTTTTTTTACAATGTCACTATACATTTTATATCATTCCTTTCAGAAAAATTTTATCTTTTTATTATTTCAAGGCTGTTTTCATAAACAACCATATATGTGCTTCTATTGATAAGTATAAGGTTTTTTACTGTCATAGGTGCAGAATAACGGGATTTAATATCGTCTATTTCGCCACAAATGACGTCTCTGCCGTTGTTATAAAGTACGGTTGATTTATAAAGGTCTATGTAATTGGGTATGGCTTCGGTCGCCGATGTAGAATACAGGTCTCCGTTTTTGTTATATATATTTATGTACGGAAGATGTGCTTCTGTATAGCTTACTGCACGCCAGCCTTTTTTGTCAGATGCGGTGTGAGTAATATTCATATTATCAAAACGTACGCTGTAATTAAGCTCGCCGTCTGAATTTACGCTTGTTATTGAATTGTCTGCACATGCATATGTATTGTTTTTATATGCGACCGAATCAAATACAAGTGAGTCTGTAATTTCTGTACCGTTTATAGGGTCAGTACTGAAAATATCAAAGAGCATAACATACGATTTAACGCTGTTTTCAGTGCTCACAAGCGAAACGGCTACGTTTCGTGATTTAAGCATTGTTACCGAGGTTATATAATTAACTCCCGAAATCCATGAAAAGACCTCTTCGCCTTTTTTGTTGAAGACCAACACGCCGCCCTTGTATGCTGTCTTATCAGTTACAATAGCAACGTCGCCTTTTTCGGAGACAGAACAGTCCTTGATTTTTCCCGATACCTGAACGGAATAAAGAAGCTTTTTTCCTTTGTACAGATTCAGGTATGTGCTGTTTTTGCCGGCGACTGCAATGTACTTTCCGGATGCTGATAACAGAGGGTTTGAAATCTGGGTTTCAAGCTCCCATTTCTTTTTGCCGTTTTTATTGATGAAGCAAATATAATTCGATTTTGCGCAGACAACTCCGTTTTTGTATTTTTCAAAATATGCAGTGTCTGCTTCAGAAAAAGGGATGGACACCTTTTTTTCGCTTACGGTATCGTATTCGATGCCTTCGCCCTCTGCGTGTGCGGTTATGCCGAACGGGTTATTATCGCCTATAACGGGGAGTTCGTTTGTTACATCATATTCGATACCGAAAACCCGCAAAATCAACGAGAGATTATAGGTAAAATTGCTTTTGTATGTTCCTATAATGCCTGTATCAGTAACATAGAAAAGAAAAGAGAGAACGAGCATTATCGAAACTATAAACGTAGCCCAAAGCGGTTTAAGTGAATGCCACGCGCCTGTTTTCCGTGCAGGGGCAACATGAATGTGGCGTCCTGACTGCGGTGCTTGAGGCGGTTCAATACGGCGTCTGGGGATTTCTCTTTCCCGACGTGGTATAACGTTTCCGTTAACATCAAGATTTCCGAAAATCTCATCCTGCGGTATTTCGGGTTCGGGTGAGCCGGGAACGTCAATGACTGTGGTTTCTTCTGCAACAGCAGTTGACTTTGGTGTTACATCCATTATAAGTGTATCGCCAAGCAATTCTTCCTGCGGTTCGGGTTCGGATTTTATTGCAGGGATTACTGTTGTATCGCCGTTCATTTCATCTTCATCAGAACTGTAGTAGTTTATTAAATCGTTTAATAATTCGTCATGCTTATCATTCATAGAATACCTCCTTGAGGCAAAGCCCCTTTGCAGGTGCGGTTATTCCTGCCATGCTCCGTGATTTGGAAGCAATAATATCGCCCAGACTGTCGGGGTCAAGCTTGCCTGCACCTGCAAACACAAGCGTTCCCGCAATAATCCGTACCATATTATAAAGGAAACCGTTACCTGTTACATCTATGGTTATAATATCGTTATTTTTTTCTATTGCAATATCGTAGATTGTACGTACCGTTGTTTTAACGGTAAATCCGCTTCGGGCAAAGCCTATAAAATCATGCGTACCTAAAAAGTATTGACTTGCACGTCGCATTTTATCAATATCAAGTGCATATTTATAATGCCAGGCAAATCTCTCCATAAATACATCCGAAAATGTACTGTTATCAATTGTATAACGGTATGTTTTTGCCTTTGCGCTGTATGATGCACTAAAATCGTCTGCGACACATTCTGCGCCGACACAAACTATGTCATCGGGAAGAAATGTATTTAAAGCATACGGAAGCCTGTCACACGGTACAGACGATTGAGTTTGGAAATTGCACACATATCCCGATGCGTGAACACCCGAATCGGTTCTTCCGCATCCGTTTGGCGTTACATCTTCGCCCGTAACTTTAAAGATTGCATCTTTTAAAATGCCCTGAACGGTAGGCTTTTCCGGTTGTATCTGCCAGCCGTGATAATTTGTACCGTCAAAACGTAAATCTAATCTGATATTCATAGTCATAATCACTCACTTTATATTATATCACTTTTTTTGCGGAATTTCAATCAAAAAATGCAAATAATACTGATATTATATCACAAAAATTGCCCGAATGCAACAAAGAGTGCATCCGGGCGGGGGAATTTGGAGAAAAAACTTGAATTTTGTACATTAAAATAGTATAATGTAGAGGTTGGTATTTATCGGAGCAAAAATTTTGTATAAAGTCCGCCTGCCAGAGTAATCACTGCAACTGCAAAAGTTGCGAGTGCGGCGGTTGATGTGAGTGCTCCGAATGAAGTTAAAAATAAAATTACTGCTATAATAAAATAAGTACACGGTTTCATAATAATATACTTCCTTTCTTGATTTAAAATCAAACAATCGTTCCGAACATCTGTTCTGTTTTTATTATAGCACAAGATTTTTTAAAATGCAAGTACTTTTTTCGAAATTGTCCTATAAAAAGAACAAATTTCGACAATTGTCCCATAAAGGGAACAAAAGAACGCTATAAAACGTCGATTTGATGCGTTTTTGTGAATTTAATTCAGGAGGATGGTAAAATGACAATACTATATGAAGTCCATAGCGGACTATACGTGAATTTAACGAACAAGTGTCCGTGCAGATGCACATTCTGTTTGCGTCAGGAGAAGAACAGCAAAAGCCTTTACGGAGATTTATGGCTTGAACGTGAACCGTCGGTTGATGAAATAATTGATGAGTTTAAAAAACGTGACCTTTCTAAATATACGGAAATTGTTTTCTGTGGTTTCGGTGAGCCGTCAGAGCGTCTTTATGATATTTTTGAGGTCTGCGACTTTTTACGCACTGTCACAGATTTGCCCATACGCATCAATACAAACGGTATGGCAGACCTTATTCATAATAAAGAAACGGCAAAAGATTTCGAGGGTAGAATTGATGTTGTGTCAATCAGCCTTAATACTCCCAATAAAGAGCGTTTTTATGAACTGACACAGAATATTTTCGGTCCCGATGCATTTGATGCGATGCTTAAGTTTGCAGGTGATGTAAAGCCATATGTAAAAGAGGTTGTGCTTTCAACTGTTGAAACTACAATAACTGCGGACGAAGAAAAGGAATGTGCAGAGATTGCAGAAAGTCTTGGCGTTACCTACAGGATACGACCATTCGAGGACTATACGGAGGATAAATAATTATGTGGATAGCACAGGCGGCACTCTACGGTGTCCTTAAAGGCGGACGTGACGTAATGAAGAAGCTTGCTCTTAAAAAGAGCAGTATTGTTGAAGTTCTGTTCTTCTATACGTTATTGAGCCTTGTTTTGCTTTTGCCCGACACAAAAGAGGCAATCGGGATATTTAACGGGTCCGGAATATATCTTCCGCTTATATTTGTCAAATCGGCAATTATTTACATAGCCTGGATGTGTTCCTTTAAAGCGATTGAAAAACTGCCAATCGGTTTTTACGGACTGATGGATATGTCAAGAGTGGTTATAACATCGGTTCTGAGCATAATTCTTTTCGGAGAATCAATCACAATTGGTAAAGTAATTGGTATGATACTTGTCATAGACGGGCTTGTGATGCTTAATGTTTCGAAGAATAGCTTTGGTGGAGAAGATGTGAAAATGCGTTACATAATTCTGACGCTTGCATCGTGCCTTGCAAACTCATGCTCGGAGATTTTTGATAAATGGTTCATGCGTCCCGAAACAGGCGTAACTCCTGCACAGCTTCAATTCTGGTATATGCTTTTTCTGACAGTTTTGTATATTCTTCATATTATAATTAAGCGGATAAAAATCGACTGGCGTATGATTTATAAAAATTACTGGCTGATACTTCTTGCGGTAATGTTTGTAATCGGTGACCGTGCACTTTTTAATGCAAACCGTACGGGCGATGTGATTCCGCTTACACTTTTAAAACAAAGTGCGGTTATAATTACTATTCTCGGCGGAAAATTTGTTTTCAAAGAGAAGAACACCATTTTTAAACTTCTTTGCGCCGTGGTTGTCATATGCGGTATAGTGGTGGGAATCACCTGAAATTAGTTGGAATAAACAAAAAAAATATACAATAAAGGCATCTTTAGTTGAAAAAACTCAATTGACATGAAAAAATTATTGTGATATAATGTAGTATTATATTATAGGAAAAAAAGTAAAAAATACAGAATTGGGGGAAAAGTTAATGGCAAAAATCGCAATTATGGGCTACGGAACAGTCGGAAGCGGTGTTTATGAAATAATAAGAGATAACGCTTGCCGTGTTGCCGAGAATGCCGGCGAAACAATGGAGACCAAATATATTCTCGATATCCGTGATTTTGACGACCATCCCGAAAAGCATTTGTTTACAAAGGATGTAAACGATATAATAAACGACAGCGAAATAAGCGTTGTTGCAGAGGTGATGGGCGGACTTCATCCGGCGTATGAGTTCACAAAATCATTGCTTTTGGCAGGAAAGAGCGTTGTTACATCAAATAAAGAGCTTGTTGCTACATACGGAACAGAGCTTCTCGCTATCGCAGAAGAAAAAAATGTAAACTATCTGTTTGAGGCAAGTGTTGGCGGCGGTATCCCTGTTATAAGACCGTTAAGCCGTTGTCTTGCAGCAAACAATATAACAAGAATAGCAGGAATTCTGAACGGTACAACAAACTACATTCTGTATCAGATGTTCACAAACAATAAATCGTTTGAAACTGCACTTTCGGATGCACAGGCAATGGGCTATGCAGAGCGTAACCCTGCAGCAGACATTGAAGGTCATGATGCGTGCAGAAAGATTGCAATTCTTTCATCACTTGCATCAGGTATTGAGGTTGACTGTGATAAAATCCCGACAGAGGGTATAGTAAACATCACACTCGACGATGTTAAATGTGCAGAGGAAGCAGGCGGTGTTATAAAGCTTATCGGCTATGCAGAGTTTAATGACGGTAAGGTTTATTCACACGTTGCACCGATGTTTATAAAGAATGAGAATATGCTTTCGGGCATAAACGATGTATATAATGGAATCCTTGTAACAGGCGACGCAGTAGGCGATGTAATGTTCTACGGTGCAGGTGCGGGCAAGCTCCCCACAGCATCGGCAGTGGTTGCTGATATGGTTGATTCTGTGATACATGCTTCACGTCGTAAGCTTATCGGCTGGAAAGCGGCAGAGGGCGATACCGTAGCACCGTTTGAAACAAAGAAATTCAGATACCTCATGAGATGCGACTCTAACGGCACAATAACAGAACCGCTTACTGTTGCAGAGTGTGAGGCAACAAAAGAAAAGCTTAACGCAAAGTCTGCAATAAGGGTGCTTGACTGATGATTCGTATCAGAGTTCCGGCATCAAGTGCGAATATGGGTGCAGGATTTGACACACTCGGAATAGCACTTAATCTATACTCCGTTCTGGAGGTTTCAGAAACAGAAAGTGGACTTCAAATCATAACCCGTACAAACGGAGGTATAGCACATAACGACGAAACAAACCTCGTCTACCGTGCAATGAAACGTGTATTTGATGAGGTGGATTATACACCTTCGGGTTTATATATAAAGCAGGAAAGTAAAATTCCGATGACCAGAGGTCTTGGTTCATCAAGTGCGTGCATAGTAGGCGGAATGCTCGGTGCAAACGTAATAAGCGGAAGAAAACTGTCATATAACGACATTTTAAATCTTGCCTCAGACATGGAGGGGCATCCTGATAACGTAGGCCCTGCACTTTACGGCGGTTTGTGTATATCTGCAAATGTGGGTAAGAGGACAGTTGTTAAAAGCACAAAGCTTTGTAACAACCTCAAATTCGCGGTTATGATTCCCGACTTCTTCGTAGCAACACGAAAATCACGTGGCGCACTGCCCGATTTTGTGGCAATGCGTGATGCGACGGCAAATATATCCTCGGCGCTTATGCTTTACCATTCGCTTGTGTCGGGCGATTTTTCAGAACTCCGTTACGGAGTGCGTGATATGTTGCATCAGCCGTACAGAAAACGCTACGTTGACGGGTTTGATGATATAGTTAAAAAGACATATGAAAACGGTGCACTTGCCACATACTTAAGTGGCTCGGGCCCGACAATAATGTCAATCATAGACGGTGATAATACGGATTTTGCCGCAAACATGGAAACATTTTTCCAGGACAACTCACATAAATGGAAATGCACAATTTTAGAATGTGACAATGTCGGCTCGGTAGTGTCCGTACACCCGTAAATAAAGAAATTTAAGCAGTTCATTCTGCGGAAAGGATATAAAAAAATGGCACTTATTGTCCAGAAATTCGGTGGTTCATCAGTAAGAGACGCCGAAAGAGTAATGAACGTCGCAAGACGTATCACAGACACCTATAAGGCAGGCAACAACGTAGTGGTTGTTGTGTCGGCTCAGGGTGACACAACAGACGATTTAATAGAAAAGGCAAAGGAGATTAACCCCAACGCATCAAAGCGTGAGATGGATATGCTCCTTGCTACAGGCGAGCAGATTTCAATTTCACTCCTCGCAATGGCAATCGAAACACTTGGCTGTCCGGTAGTTTCATTAACAGGCTGGCAGGCAGGAATGAAAACTGACACAAAATACGGTGCAGCACGTATCAAGACAATCGACACAGAACGTCTTTCAATGGAACTTGACAACCGCAGAATAGTAATTGTTGCAGGCTTCCAGGGCATCAACAAGTATGATGATATAACAACACTCGGCCGTGGCGGTTCGGATACATCAGCAGTTGCATTGGCAGCGGCACTCCGTGCTGATTTGTGTGAGATTTACACAGACGTTGACGGTGTGTATACAACAGACCCGAGAATTTGCAAGAGCGCATTCAAGCTCGAAGATATTTCATATGACGAAATGCTTGAACTTGCATCACTCGGCGCAAACGTGCTTCATAACAGAAGCGTTGAAATGGCAAAGAAATATAATGTTAAAATGTCGGTTCGCTCAAGTCTTAATAACAATGAGGGAACATATGTAAAGGAGGAATCCCAAGTGGAAAAAATGGCAGTAAGAGGCGTAACAAGAGATAACGATTGCGCAAGAATAGCACTTTGCGGTGTGGAGGATGCACCGGGCAAAGCGTTCCAGGTATTTGAAATGATAGCAAAGGCAGGCATAAGCGTAGACCTTATCCTTCAGTCAATCGGTGATGGTAAGTCAAAGGATATCAGCTTTACTGTTGCAGAGAGTGACCACGATGCTGTTATAAAGCTCCTTGAGGAGAACAAGACAATCATAAAGGCTCGTGAGATTAAATCAACAACTGATGTATCAAAGGTTTCAATCGTTGGTTCAGGAATGGTTAACAACACAGGCGTTGCTGCAAAGATGTTTGAGGCTCTTTCAGATGCACACATCAACATCAAGATGATCGCAACATCAGAAATCAAGATTTCTGTTCTTGTTGCACAGAAGGATGCAGAAGCTGCAGTTGTGGCAATTCACGATAAGTTTCTCGGCAAATAATTAAAAAATTTTAAAGGGGCGCAGGGAACGCCCCTTTTCGTGCTTTTTAACATATAGAAAGGGGAACGTGCAATGGAAGATATAATCTTTGGCAGAGGTCCTGTGATGGAAGCGTTAAAGAACTCGCATCCGATAGAGAAAATAATAATCAAAAACGGTGCGTATGCAAATTCACTTATACCTGTCATTAACGAGGCAAAGAAAAAAGGCGTTATTATTCAGCAGGCAGATTCTGCACGTCTCGACCGTATGGCAAACGGTGAAAACCATCAGGGCGTTGTAGCAATGGTGAGTGCTTATGAATATGTATCTGCAAGTGACATACTCAGAAATGCAGAGGAAAAAGGCGAGAGCCCGTTTGTTATAATCTGCGATAAGATAACCGACCCGCATAATCTCGGCGCAATAATAAGAACGGCAAACTGTGTCGGTGCACACGGTGTCATAATCCCCAAGCACGAGAGCGCAGGCGTTAACAGTGTTGTTATGAAAACATCTGCGGGGGCACTCGAATATACACCCGTTGCAAAGGTTACAAACCTTGCATCGACCATAGATGAACTTAAAGACAACGGATTCTGGGTAACTGCCGCTGATATGGACGGACAAAGTATGTACGACATTGACCTCAAAGGTAAAATCGCTCTTGTTATCGGCAGTGAGGGCAAAGGCGTAAGCCGGCTTGTGCGTGAAAAGTGCGATTTCATCGCATCAATCCCGATGCACGGTGATATAAACTCGCTTAATGCATCTGTAGCGGCGGCGGTTCTGATGTATGAAGCATTACGCCAAAGACGCGCGTAAAAATTCCCGAACAGAATTCGCTACAAACGGCTAAAATGCGTTTTACGCGAACCCTGTTCGGAAATTTCAGATAGAAAGGATAAATAACAATGAAAGCAATAGTTACTGTAGTAGGTAAGGACAAAAAAGGAATAATTGCAAAGGTAAGCAATATTCTGTTTGAAAACAGTGTGAATATAATCGACATATCACAGACAATTATGCAGGATATGTTCACAATGATAATGATGGTTGAATTTGACTCAAAGGAAGTATCTGTCGGTGAAATCGACGACAAGCTCGCTGTTGCGGCTGATGAAATGGGACTTTCCATTCACGTACAAAGAGAAGAAATATTCTCATCAATGCACAGAATCTAAAAAGTCTGAATAAATCACTCATATAGCGCTTCTGCGCTCGTTCGCATAGAACGCTATAGCCTCACTTGCGCATCAGCGCTCTCTGAGCAATTTATTCAAACTTTTGTTGCACTATTTAAGTATTGAAAGGAACAAGAAAAAAATGATAAACCCATTTGAAATTATCGAAACCATCAATATGATTGACAATGAGAACCTTGACATACGTACAATCACTATGGGTATCTCGTTAAAGTCATGCGCAGGTCCTGATATAGACAAGGTCTGCGAGAATGTCTATAATAAAATAACAACATATGCAAAAGACCTCGTAAAAACAGGCGAGGACATAGAAAAAGAGTTCGGTATTCCGATTATCAATAAACGTATTTCAGTAACGCCGGTTGCAACACTTGTTGATGCGTTGGAAAATCCCGACAAGGAAAAATGTATAAAAATCGCAAAGACACTTGACCGTGCTGCAAAGGCTGTTGGCGTAAACTTTATCGGCGGCTACAGTGCGCTTGTACATAAGGGCTTTACTAACGGCGAGAGAATTCTTATCGAGTCAATCCCTGAAGCACTTGCAACGACTGATATCGTATGCTCAAGCGTTAATATCGGCTCAACACGTGCAGGTATCAATATGGATGCAGTTAAGCGTATGGGCGAAATCGTAAAGGAAGCGGCAGAGCTAACAAAGGATTCGCACGGCTTTGCGTGTGCAAAGCTTGTTGTATTCTGTAACGCAGTTGAGGACAATCCGTTTATGGCAGGAGCGTTCCTTGGCGAGGGCGAGGGCGAATGTGTGATAAACGTAGGCGTTTCAGGACCGGGCGTTGTAAAGTGTGCGCTCGAAAAGGTAAAAGGCGAGGACTTTGGTGTTGTTGCCGAAACTGTTAAAAAGACAGCGTTTAAGATAACAAGAATGGGACAGCTTGTTGCACAGAAGGCATCAAAGCGTCTAGGTGTTCCGTTCGGAATAGTTGACCTGTCACTTGCTCCTACACCGGCTGTAGGCGACAGTGTTGCGTATATCCTTGAGGAAATGGGACTTGAAAAGTGCGGTACTCACGGTACAACAGCGGCATTGGCGCTCTTAAACGATGCAGTTAAAAAGGGCGGAGTTATGGCATCAGGATATGTCGGCGGACTTTCGGGTGCGTTTATTCCCGTAAGTGAGGACGCAGGCATGATTGCGGCGGCAGAATGCGGTGCACTTTCACTTGAAAAGCTTGAGGCGATGACCTGCGTATGTTCTGTTGGTCTTGATATGATTGCAGTACCTGGTGAAACCAGTGCTTCAACCATATCTGCAATAATTGCAGACGAGGCGGCAATCGGTATGATTAACCAGAAGACAACTGCAGTCCGTATAATTCCGGCACCCGGACTTAAAGAGGGTGACAGTGTAGAATTCGGCGGACTTTTGGGTACAGGGCCTGTTATGCCTTTGAAACCGTACTCAAGTGAAGAGTTTATTGCTCGTGGCGGAAGAATACCTGCACCTATTAACAGTCTTAAGAACTAAAAAACTACTTGCAATAATATCGGAATTATAGTATAATGGTTTTATAGATAAAAAAACACGAAAGGAGAATCAATCGTGTATTGCAAAAACTGTGGCAAGGAATTGCCGGATGACGCACGTTTCTGCGATAAGTGTAATATGTCGGTCCGTAAAAAAGAGGGCAAGCTGGATATGATAGAAGAGCTTAAGGAAGAGCGTCTGGCAAGACAAAAAGCACATGAGATAGAAGCAAGACTAAAAAAAATTAAAAAGGTAAAAAGAAGACGCTACAGAGCAGTGGCACTTGTTATATTAGGAATTGTGGCCGTATGGGGCATAATTGTAGGAGTTTCTTACGGTATAAACTGGGAAAAAGATTCGCCGTTAAAGGGTGAGAATGTTGAACTTAATCCTACTCCTGATGTTACTGCGACTGCAGAACCGACACCGAGTCCGGAAGATAAAGAGTACACAACTGTAGCAGTTGGTGACGGAATAAGTATTACATATCCAAAGGTATTTAATCAGTCTGAGGTTGCAGAAGGTGATATTGTAGCTAGCTATTCAGATGGAACGGCTACCATTATAATAGACAACGAAGATGCGATACTTACTCCGAACGACTTAATGGATAAGTATTATCAGAGTGTATTGAATGCTGATGTAGATGAGTCTTCGGCAACCGGTGACGGATATACAATAACCGTTACGGCAGGAACTAAAAAACATCATAAAAAATGCCTCTTAAAAGATGGCGAGGCAATTTCGTATGAGATTATTTATCCTGCAGATTCTGCAGAAGTATATGAAGAGTACATAGAATATATGGACGAAAAGTTCACAATTTCATAATCAGTACGGATAAAATCACCGATACTGCAGAAACTGCGAGATACAAAAGAAAAGAACCCTTTTTACGGACAGGACGTTTTACGCCCTGTCCGTTTTTGAGTTTCATATTATCAAGGTATGCATTGACTATACGTTCTGCTTCAATAACAGCCTTTGTTTCAAGCTTAGGGTTATAGTCACGCATAACGATTATTGCCTGATGCACATACGGCGAGGCAAGGTTTTCGAGTATTACGACTTTTTTTGTTATATCCTTCACTGCAATCCCTCGTTTCAAAGTTATTATACGGGAATTATTTACAGTTTAGGGCATTTTTATACATTAAAGCTCTGCAATTACTTCAGTTTCAAGCAAAACGTCTTTGGGCAAACGTGCTACTTCTACGCATGAACGTGCAGGGTAGGGTTCTGTGAAATATTCAGCATAGATTGCGTTGATTTCAGCAAAATCGTTCATATCCTTTATGAACACGCTTGTCTTTATAACATTATCAATGCTTGTTCCTGCCGCTTCAAGCAGATCCTTGATGTTTTTAAACACCTGATGTGCCTGATTGGAAACGCCTTCGGGGATTTCGCCTGTTTCGGGGTTTATGGGAATCTGTCCCGAACAATAAACCGTGTTTCCCGAAATAATAGCCTGTGAATACGGACCTATTGCCGCAGGTGCTTTGTCTGTTTTAATTTGTTTCATTAAAATCACTCTCCTTTTGCATATATTATACAGTAAAATTCCTAATAAATCAAGAGTTTTAAGCGTTATAGGTATTGACAAAGCAGTAAAAGTATTGTAAAATTAGAGTATTATATAATAAGGTAGGTATAGCTATGAACCATCATAAATATAAAAGAATGTACACGCCTGTTCCGATAACAAACCGTGAATGGTGCGATAAAGTAATAGAGAAAGCTCCGATATGGTGTAGTGTTGACCTTCGTGACGGTAACCAGGCACTTTATTCACCGATGACAACTGATGAAAAACTTGAATTTTTCGATTATCTTGTAAAACTTGGCTTTAAGGAAATTGAGGTAGGTTTCCCTGCGGCATCGGGTACAGAATTTGAGTTCGTGCGCCGTCTTATTGACGAGAACAGAATCCCGGACGATGTATCAATCCAGGTGCTTACACAGGCAAGAGAGCATATAATAGAAAAAACTATCGAGGCACTTCGTGGTGCAAAGAACGCAATTGTCCACCTTTATAACTCAACCTCAACACTTCAGCGTGAGGTAGTGTTCAAAAAGGGCAAGGAAGAAATCAAACAGCTTGCAATAGAGGGCGCAAAGCTCGTAAAGAGCCTTGTTGATGCAAAGCTTGACGGCAATATCAGATTTGAGTATTCACCCGAAAGCTTTACATGCACAGAACCCGATTACGCTGTTGAGGTGGTAAACGCAGTAAACGAAGTATTCTGCCCGACCCCGGACAGAAAGGTTATCATCAACCTCCCATCAACTATCGAGGTTGCTACTGCAAACGTGTATGCTGACCAGATAGAGTATATGTGCAAGAACCTCAAAAACCGTGAGAACCTTATTATATCAGTTCACGCTCATAACGACCGTGGTACAGGCGTTGCATCATCAGAGCTTGCAATGCTTGCAGGTGCAGACCGTGTTGAGGGTACACTTTTCGGTAACGGTGAGAGAACCGGTAATGCAGATATAGTAACAATCGCACTTAATATGTTCTCACAGGGCGTTGACCCCGAACTTGATTTGAGCAATATTGACGAGGCTATTGAGGTGTTTGAAAAGTTTAACAAGATGCCGATTCATTCACGTCATCCGTATGCAGGAGATATGGCATATGTTGCGTTCTCAGGCAGTCATCAGGACGCTATCAAGAAGAGCTTTGATATGTTTGATGAGCATCCCGACAACAAGTGGGCAAACCCGTATCTTACAATCGACCCGTCAGATATCGGCAGAAAGTACGAGCCGATTATGATTAACAGCCAGTCGGGTAAGGGCGGCGTAAGCTATGTAATGGAAAAGAAATATGGCTATACATTGCCAAAGGCTATGCTTACAGAGTTTGCAACACTTATAAACGATCTGTCAGACGAAAAGCATACAGTGCTTGATAACGAAGAAATACATCAGGCATTCAAGGATACATATACAAACCTCAAGTCACCGTTGGTATCTCATTCATATTCAGCACAGAATGACGATCAGATAACAGTAGTAAGTGCTACAATCGAATACGACGGCAAGACATCGCTTGTATCAGGAACAGGTAATGGTCCGCTTGATGCTTTGTGTATCGGTTTGAGAAAGCTTCTTAATATTGATTTTGAAATATGTGCATATACAGAGCACGCACTTGAAAGAAAATCATCGTCAAAGGCTGCGACATATATCGCAATCAAGGACAATGACGACAACGAGCGTGTGTTCTGGGGCGTTGGTGTTCACGAGAATATTTCAACAGCATCAATCTATGCACTTATAAGCGCAGTAAACAGAATGTTGATAGTAGAAGCGTAAAAGGAGGTAATCCTTATGAAAAAAGAATACATAATCCCGAAGATGGCTGTGCGTAATTTTGGCAAAGACGAAATTCTGACAGATTCATCGGCCACTGAAAAAGCCTTGCGTTCAGGTGAATTAAAAGTTAACGGAAAATCACTTGATAAAAACTCTAGTATATTTTCTATAGAATTCTGAGGTGGGTATTATGTTTAAAAAAGTACTGATTTTAACAGCGGCAGTATTTACTGCCGCTTCGGTATATGTATCTGCACAAACCTATCCCGTTGCGGAGCTTGTGAAAAACCCTGATGTGAATGGAGTGCAGATACCGCAGGTGTCGGAGTTTCTGGATATAGATGCGTATACTCCGACGTTATTTGTATCCGCACAGAACCCGTCAGCGACGCCTGTCGAAAAAGCAACTTTAAGCGGCAATGTGACGGACGGTAAAATATCTGCTGACGGCGGACATATAGAATACGAAAACGGTGAAACCTCATCGGTATACACACTTACGATAAATCCGGGAGATTATACAATAGACGGTTTCTGTGTTTCGTGTACTTATGAAAACGAGAGTATATTAAAAGACTTTGTTTTGCCGTCTGTAACGGGCGGAGATGTAGAAGTCAATCTTGTTGTAAACCGCCCCGATGCAGTTATAAAGCTTGGCACACTTAAGTCAAACGGAAAAGATGCATTTAATGGCAGTGGTGTTCCCTATGCGTTTGAGATTGTTGAGGGCGAGGCTTCGGATTGGCGTGTGTCATCAGACGGACATACAATAGAGGAGTATATCGGTGAGGAAGTTGACACGCTTGTGATACCGAATATGATAGACGGAAAAATCATTCTCTCTGTTCAGAATGAAACATTGCTTGACGAGGGTAAGGTCGGCACACTCTTTGGCGAGTATGGTGCAGATGTACCTGCAAAAAAGGTTGAGATTTCTGACGGAATACAGTTGCTCGGAACATTTTTGCTCTACGGTTGCAGCGACCTTTCGGGTGATATAGATATTCCGTATACTGTAAGGGCAATTGGCCCTTATGCGTTTGCGGGCTGTGAGGGACTTACAGGTGATGTTGACTTGTCGTACTGTTCGGCACTTTATCCGTACTCCTTTGCAGGTTGTAAAAATCTTAATGGAACGCTCACGCTTCCGGGAGTTACATCAATACCAAGAGGAATATTTATAGATTGTCCGCTGTCGGGTGTACTTGAAATTCCTGAGGGTGTAACAAGCATAGGCGATTATGCTTTTGCAATGAACAATTCGAATGTGGATGGTATAGAGTCTGTAATATTGCCGTCCACCTTAAAAGAAATAGGTGCAGTTGCGTTCCAGCACAGGGATAATGAAACAGATGAACTTGTTTTGCCTGACGGCTTGTTACATATCGGTGATTTTGCGTTCAACCATTGCACAGGTTTTTCAAATACAAAGGTTGAAATCCCGTCAACAGTAAGGGTTATCGGTGGTGACTTTGCAATCGCACAAGGCGAAGGAACGGAGAACACAGGCTATGGCGGACACGTCTTATATGACTCATTCTATAATAACGAGGAGTTTGTAGTAAACGGTGACGGGGCGTTTTGTGCGACAGATGGAGTCCTGATGTCATCAGACGGAACAAGAATAGTCACATATCCTATGGCAAAGCTTGATGAGAGCTATGAAATTGCCGAGGGTGTTACACAGATTGATGAAATGGCTTTCGGTAGAACAAAGGTGAAAACAATAACGTTGCCGGACAGCTTCGTTTTCAGCACCGAAGTTCCCGAAAACATCATAAACAAGGACGGAAACAATTTTGCAGTAGCAATGTATATCTATAATAATTGTGAAAGCGTATTGGTTAAGGATACAAATCCGAATTATAAATCTGTTGACGGTATTGTATACTCAAAAGACGGAAAAGAACTGTGGTATGTGCCTACAATGCATGCGTCAGTAACGATAGCTGATGGATGCACAACAATTAAAAACGGAGCATTTTTCTGCAGCGGAAGTTCGTCATATACAAAATGGGGAACGGTAACAATTCCTGCATCTGTCACGAAAATAGAAGAAAATTCGCTTAAATATCTTAACAGCAGTGGTGCAACACTTGTTGTTGATGCGGAAAATACCGTATATACAGTATTACAAAATAAAATAGTAAAAAAATAAAATTAAAAGGCTTGCCGTCGGGCAAGCCTTTTAAAGTTTAAAAACTGTCGTAGAATACTACCTCGTCCATCGGACGGAACTCAGAATGCATTGCAATCGGTGCGGCATCTTCGTGCGGATATCCCATAACAAGCAAGGCAACAGGCTCAAAGTTATCGGGTATATTATAAGCTTCACGCATTGCAAACGGGTTAAAGTGCATTACCCAACATACGCCTACGCCGAGTGTGTGTGCCTTTAGCATCATGTGCGTTGTAACGATTGATGCATCAACGGCGGCTGACATTGCACCGTCGTATTTTCTTACCCAGCTTTCTTCTTTGTTATAACATACAAGCATTGCAGTAGGTGCATCAAAATGGCACTTTGTGCAGTCTTTAAGCTTTTCGATTGATTCGTCAGTATTAAGAACGAGTATTCTCTGTGGCTGGAAATTACAGCCTGTCGGTGCAAGATGTCCTGCCTTTAGAATCTCGTCGATAACTTCCTGTTCGAGATGTTTGTTTTCAAATTTTCTTACCGAGTATCGCTCGGATATAACCTTATCAAATTCCATTTTAATCCTCCTGTAGCTTAAAACATTCTTTATCAGATTTTGTTACATATATAAGTCCTGCGATTGATACTATGATTAACAGTGCCGCAACAAGCTGTGAAATACCGAGAACATCGGGGATTACGTAGAGGATGTATTTTGTATCACGCATTCCCTCAAGAACAAGTCTACCTGCGGAATACCATAGAATGTATCCGAAGAAAATCTGACCGTTCTTTTTCTTTTTGTTTCGCAGTAAAGAAAGCAATATCACACCGGCAAAGCTCCACATTGACTCATAGAAGAATAACGGATGCACAGGTGCGTTGCCGTTAATCGACATACCGAGGAAAAAGTCTGTCGGTCTTCCGAATACCTCGCAGTTTGTGAAATTGCCCCATCTGCCGATTGCCTGACCTAAAAGCAGGCCGATACAGCAAACGTCAAAGGTATTTAAAATATTGAGCTTTTTCTTCTTGCAGTATATAAAGGTAGAAAGCACTGCGCCGATTATTCCACCGTATATGGCTATACCGCCCTCCCAGATACGGAAAATGCCAAGCCAGTCGCCACGGAACTCGTCAAGTGCAAACAGCACATAATATATACGTGCACAAATTATGCCCGAAACCATTCCCCAAAGTGCGATGTCAATGACGTTATCTTTTGAAAGTCCTCTTTTTTTGCTGTCAAAAGAAACTATGAATATGCCCATCAAAAATCCGAAAAGAATTATCAGTGCATACCAGTAAATATCTTTTGTGCCGATAGAAAAAGCTACCGGTGAAAGGTTTAACGAAAAGCCGAGTTTCGGGAATGTTATAATATTAGCCATTGTTATCCCTCTTTTATATATTTTTCATTGTCAGTGAAATACGCTTTTTTGCCATATTCACTTCAAGGATTTTAACCTCTACAGGATCACCGACTGAAAGCACCTCTGACGGATGCTTGATATACTTATCGCAAATCTGTGAAATGTGAACAAGTCCGTCCTGATGAACACCGATGTCGATAAACGCACCGAAGTCTATAACGTTGCGGACAACGCCTGAAAGAATCATATCCGGCTTTAAGTCCTCCATTGACAGAACATCTTCACGCAATGTAGGCTTCGGAAGCTCTTCTCTCGGGTCACGTCCCGGTTTTAAGAGTGCGTCAATTATATCGTTAAGTGTTATTTCGCCGATACCCAATTCTTCTGAAAGCTTTTTCTTGCCGTAGTCTGATGCACGTCCGTTAAGGTCTGATACCTTGTTTTGTGCAACATCTTCCTTGTCATAACCGAGCACTTTTAAAAGTGCCATTGCAGCTTTGTAGCTTTCGGGGTGAACAGATGTGTTGTCAAGGAAATTATCACCGTCTGAGATTCTTAAAAAGCCTGCACACTGCTCGTATGCCTTTTTGCCAAGCTTCGGAACGTTAAGAAGCTCTGAGCGACTCTTGAACTTGCCGTTCTCTTCACGGTAAGATGTTATGTTCTTTGCTACTGTTTTGTTTACGCCTGAGATATAGCCCAGAAGTGACGGTGATGCGGTATTGAGGTCAATGCCTACACTGTTAACACAGTCCTCGACTACACCTGTAAGCTCTGTTGAAAGCTTTGTCGGGTTCATATCGTGCTGATACTGACCTACGCCGATTGATTTCGGGTCTATTTTTACAAGCTCTGCAAGCGGGTCCTGCAAACGACGTGCAATTGAAACAGCGCTTCGCAATGCAACATCATATTCGGGGAACTCTGCCGCAGCAAGCTCTGATGCACTGTATACACTCGCACCTGCTTCGTTGGTCATAACATAGTATATGCGGCGGTCTATGCCTTTAATGAGCTCAGAAATAAAAATTTCTGATTCTTTTGATGCAGTACCGTTACCGATAGATACTATGTCGACATTGTTGCGAAGAAGCATATCTGTAAGAATCTTCTTTGCCTTGTCCTTGTCATGGTTGGGGAGTGTGCAGTAAACTACACCTGTGTCAAGCACCTTTCCTGTTTCGTTAACAACTGCGACTTTACAGCCTGTTCTGTAGCCGGGGTCAAAGCCCATAACGGTGTTGCCCTTAACAGGCGGCTGCATTAGAAGGCCGTTGAGGTTTTTGCCGAACACCTTTATTGAACTGTCCTCTGCAAGCTCTGTTGCGGCGTTACGCAATTCTGTTGCAAGTGATGGTGCGATAAGACGCTTGTATGCATCTGCTGCTGCGAGTTCAACGTACTGTGTTGATGGTGCACTGATTTTCGGAGTTGTTTTGCGTATAAGCCATCCAACCATACGTTCTTCGTCAACCTCTATTTTAACTGATAAAAAGCCTTCCTTTTCGCCACGGTTGATTGCAAGGATTCTGTGTGGTGCAAGACCTGCAATCTTCTGTGAAAATTCGTAATAGTTGCTGTAAACACTGTCCTCATCCTTGGCATTTTTAGCTGTGATAAAACCGTTATCGTGTGTCAGTTGACGAAGCTTTTTACGGAACTCTGCATTATCGCTTATGTCCTCGGCGATTATATCCATTGCACCTGCAAGTGCATCCTCTGTAGAAGTGACGCCTTTTTCTTCGTCTATATATTTTTCAGCCTCCGCTTCGGGGTCAAAGTCCTTGTTCTGCTCCATGATAAGCTGTGCCAACGGCTCAAGTCCCTTTTCCTTTGCAACGCTTGCGCGTGTCTTTCTCTTGGGACGATAAGGACGGTATATATCATCAAGCTCCGAAACTGTTTTCGCATTTTCTATAGCCTCACGCAACTCGTCTGTGAGCTTGCCCTGCTCGTCGATAAGGCGGAGTATATCCTCACGTTTTTCTTCGAGCGAACGCAGTGCGAGCAGGCGTTTATGGAAATCTCTGAGCTCCGTATCGTCCATTGCACCATGTGCTTCTTTTCTGTAACGTGCAATAAACGGAACGGTGTTTCCGTCATCAATTAGTGCTATTACATTTTCTGCCTGCCACTGTTTTATGTTGAGTTCTTCACATAAAATTCCGACAAGTTTTTGGTTTTTTTCTTCCATTGTACAAATCCTCCAAAAATCGGGTAACATAAACGCTAATTTTGTAACTCGTCTGAAATATTTTTTTGCAAAATGTGTATACAAAACGAAATATTTATGTTATAATTAACACATACACAATATATAGTATATTTTTCTGTAACATAAGACTAGATGTGCCATTATTGTGTATGAAAATATTACGGTAATTATACCCTATTTTGTAACATTTTACAAGGGTAATTGCCAAAATATAATAAACTTGAAAAAAACTTGAAAAATTTAAAAAAAACTATTGCGTTTTTCGGAATTTTGGTGTACAATAGTAATTGATGGGAGCAAATGGGAGCGTTTGGGAGTAAAACGGTCCGAAAATGCTTCGGTGGGAGAGCTGTGTTTTGGTTCTCTCAATTATTCGTTACAAACGATACATCAAACGAAGAAAGGCGGTGATATATATGGTAAGCTTCGTTGATGAATACGAGCGTCAGCTTGATGAACGTGGAAGAATCATTCTTCCGTCAAAGTTGCGTGAAGACATCTGCAATACTGTGTATATCACGCAGTCAACATCAGAAGAGTGTCTGCATCTTTATACTGAAGAAGAATGGGAAAAGGTTGCTGAAAAGGTTAACCAGCTCCCGACAGCTACTGACCGCAATGCGGCAGCATTTGTAAGATTGTTTTTTGGTAAGGCAACAGCAGTTGTTGTGGACAAGCAGGGCAGAGTGCCGATATCAAAGCGTCTGCTTGAGTTTGCGGGTCTTACAAAGGATGTAGTGCTTGTAGGTGCTAACACACGTCTTGAAATCTGGGATGCTAAAAAGTGGAACGATTATCAGGACGAGCTTTCAAGTGTTATGCTCGATGGTATATTGAAATATAATCTGAACATCTAAGAGGTAGAGTATGGAATTTAAGCATTATTCGGTACTTCTTAAAGAAAGCGTGGATTATCTCAATGTAAGCGAGGACGGCATATATGCCGATGCAACACTTGGCGGTGGCGGACATTCGTATGAAATATTAAGTCGTGGTGCAAAAAAACTTATCGGCATCGACCAGGACAAAGATGCGATAAGTGCAGCGTCAAAACGACTTGAGTGTTTCTGGGACAGGCTCATAACCGTAAACCGTAACTTCAGCGAAATCAAAGAGATTCTTAACAATCTCGGAATCGATAAGATTGACGGTGCGGTGATGGATCTGGGAGTAAGTTCATATCAGCTTGATAATGCGGAGCGAGGCTTTTCATATATGCATGATGCACCGCTTGATATGCGTATGAACCGTGATAACCCAAAGAGCGCTTATGATGTTGTAAACGGCTACAGTGAAGACGAACTCACAAAGATATTCTATGAATACGGTGAGGAGAAATGGTCGGCACGCATAGCAAAGTTTATTGCAGAAAAACGTAATGAACAAGAGATAAAAACAACAGGCGAGCTTACAGAAATTATAAAAGCGGCGATTCCAAAAGCTGCACGTATGGAGGGCGGACATCCTGCCAAACGTGTATTTCAGGCTATAAGAATCGAAGTGAATGGCGAGCTTGAGATACTAAAGCAAGCGGTGTGTGACTTTGTTGATGCATTAAAACCCGGTGGAGTTTTGAGCGTAATAACATTTCATTCACTTGAAGACAGAATAGTGAAAAAAACATTCAAAGAGCTTGCACAAGGGTGTACATGCCCTAAAAGTTTTCCCGTATGTGTGTGTGGGAAGACGCCGGCAGTAAAGGTTTTAACAACAAAGCCGATACTTCCGTCAGAAAAAGAGCTTGATGAGAATTCAAGGTCAAAGAGTGCGAAATTAAGAGTAGTAGTTAAATTGTAATTGTATAACTAAGAAAGAGGAAAAAAGTGGGTTACGGTAATTTAGCATATAAGTACGATTACACTGAAGAAGAACGACAGCAACAACAAAAAAAAGCTATAAAAAAACCGAATAACGATAAAGCGAAGTCAAAGAAAAAAGCCAAACAACTCAGCTATGCAGGTAAAATTGCCTCAGTGCTTGTTGTTGCAGTTTCAGCTGTGTTTATGATTGTGCAGTACGTAACAGTTAATGACACGAAATCGGCTTTAAATGCAGCTGTTACCGAGTACGAGTTTGAAAAATCGGTTACGGCACAGAAGTCTTTTGAGCTTGAACAAAGCATAGACCTTTCAAAGATCGAAGCTGAAGCAACATCAAGACTCGGAATGCACCGCCCTGAAAAGCATCAGATAATATACCTTGATGTAAAGCAGAGCGATACAACTGTTAAAACAGCAGGCGAGGTTGAAGGCTTCTCAAACAGATTTGATGGCTTGATTAAGAGCATAAAGGGACATATTATAGACTTTTTCAGCATATAATACAAGAGGGCGTAAGTATTTACATATAAAGGAATGATATAAATGGCTTTGCCGTCATTAAACAGTATAAAAAAACGAACAACTATCATAATAATAGTGACTTTTATAGCCTTTGCTGCAGTAATAGCCAAAATGGCATGGTGGCAGGTTGTAAAAGGTCCTGAGCTTTATGAAACTGCGAAAAAGATACAAACAGCAGAAACAGTAGAACGTGCCAATCGTGGCCGTATTCTTGACAGAAACGGCATGGTTTTAGCAGAGTCTGCATCTGTAAAAACGCTTGTATGCAACCCGCAGGATGTAAGAACAAATGGTGACCTGAACAAATGTGTACAGGTCATTTCTCCAATTATAGGCATGAGTGAAGCCAAGCTTAAAGAGTGTTTTGAGGAGAAGTCTCAGTACAGAATCATTAAGAAACGTCTGAGTGCAGAAGAAAGCCAGGCGATTGAAAATATAATAAATCCAAAATATGAAGAAGAGACAGGTGCAGAGTCAAAAGAAAGAAATAAAGAAAAAAGAGAACTGAAATCTGCACTTAGCGGAATATACTTTGAAAACGATTCCAAGCGTTACTATCCGTACAATGTCGCATCACACGTGTTGGGATTTACCGGCTATGACAATAACGGTATACAGGGCGTTGAACTTATATTTGATGATTATCTTTCCGGCATAAACGGTGCAGTCATGCAAAACCGAAACGCCGGCGGTACTACGATAGAGGACCAGCAGGCAGAGTATTTAAGAGCGGCTGAACAGGGCTGTGATGTTACTCTGACAATAGATGAAAACATTCAGCAATTCCTTGAAACCCACCTTGAAGAAGCAGTTTTAAAGAACGAGCTTAAGGAAGGTGCGGCAGGAATAGTAATGAACCCCAAAACGGGCGAAATTCTTGCAATAGCAACAAAACCCGATTTTGATGCAAATAATCCTTATGATATAACACAGTTCCTTGAATATGCAGTAGATTTTGAGGCAGATTACGGCGACGAAGAAGACGTTGCAGAGGGTGAGGAACCCACACCTCGTCCCACTGAGGATCCTGAAAACTATTCAGACGAGTTTGTGGCTCAGGCACGTTCAAAAATGTGGCGTGACAAAGCGGTATCTGATACATACGAGCCGGGTTCAACGTTTAAGATTGTAACGGCTGCTGCAGCACTTGAGGAAAATGTTGTAGATGAAAACTCAAACTTTTTCTGTGCTGGCTTCAAACAGGTAGCGGATAGAAAAATCAGTTGTGCGAATGTAAACGGACACGGCGCTCAGACTTTTGCTGAAGGTGTTAAAAACTCATGCAACCCTGTGTTTATGGAAGTGGGCCTCGCAATGGGCGAAAAAACTTTTATGAACTATTTTGATGCATTCGGTTTTACTTCAAAGACCGGAATAGAACTGGGCGGTGAGTCATCGGGACTTTACTATGACAAGATGAACGAAGTTGACCTTGCTACATCGTCATTCGGTCAGGGCTTTCAGATAACACCGCTTCAGATGATAACTGCAGTTTCTGCTACAATCAACGGCGGTGAGAGAATGAGACCGACCATCGTGAAAGAAATCTCAAATGCAGACGGTGTTGTTAAATCATATTCACCAGAAGTTGTAAACCGTGTTATATCCGAAAAGACATCAGAGCTTATGCGTCAGATGCTTGAGGCCGTTGTCGCAGACCAGAACGGTACAGGTAAAAATGCATACGTAAAAGGCTACAGAATAGGCGGTAAGACAGGAACATCTGAAAAACAGCCACGAGGCAGTGATAAGCGAATTGCGTCATTCGTCGGTTTTGCACCGGCAAACGACCCCGAGCTTGTATGTCTTATAATGCTTGACGAACCGCAGACCGCCAATAAATACGGCGGAACAATTGCTGCACCCGTCTGCGGCGAAATAATAGCCGAATCGCTTGATTATCTTGGCATACAGAAACAGTATACAGAAGACGAGACACAAATCAAAACAGTGTCAGTGCCGGAAATCCGTAACAAATCGGTAGCTTCTGCGAAAGCGTCTGTAGACGAAGCAGGATTTACATACAGAATCATCGGCAACGGTGATACTGTTGTTGACCAGCTCCCAAGACCCAGAGAGGTATTGAACGAGGGTTCAATAATAATAATTTATACAGTAGAGCGAGACGAAAACGATATGGCAACGGTTCCTGACCTTAAGGGTTACAGTGTAAACGATGCCAGATACTTATTGAATAATGCAGGACTGAACTTTGAGGTCAGTGGCGCCGGACACAGTGAGGCGGGCAATGCGTATGCAACATCGCAGACGTTTGCACCGCAGACAAGAGTGTTGCCCGGTACGGTCATAGGCGTTAAGTTCGGACAGCAAACAAACGACTAAAACAGCGGAGGTGTCACAATGTTAGCATGTGAACTCTTTAAATCAGCTTGTACTGATGAAATTAAAGATATAGACATAACATCTGTCACATACGATTCCCGTAAAGTGAAAGACGGAAGCGTTTTTATATGCATTAAGGGCTTTGAGACAGACGGACATAAATATGCAAAAACCGCAGTCGAAAGCGGAGCAGCGGTCATTGTGGCAGAAGACAAAATAGATGTTAGTGTGCCTGTGGTATATGTAGAAAACTCACGCCGTATGATGGCTGAGCTTGCGTGTACGTTTTACAGTAACCCGTCAGAGCAATTTTCGCTTGTCGGCATAACCGGAACAAACGGTAAAACCACAATAACCTATCTTATAAAGAGTATACTAGAAACCGCAGGTAAGAGAGTAGGTATTATAGGCACAAATCAGAACATTATAGGCGACAAAGTGCTTCTTACAAAGAGCACAACCCCTACAACTCCGAACGCACTTGAGCTTCAGCAGTTGTTCACTGAAATGGTTCATTACGGTGCAGAATACGTGGTGATGGAGGTTTCAAGCCACGCACTTGATCTTGACCGCGTTCACGGCTGTAATTTTGATGTGGGTGTGTTTACAAATCTCACGCAGGACCATCTGGATTTCCATAAAACAATGGAGAACTATCTCAACGCCAAAGCGAAGCTGTTCGACTTGTCGAAAAAGGGTGTAGTGAACTTTGACGACGACGGCGGAAAGAAAATCGTAAACGACGGAAAATGTCCTGATATATTAAAAGCAGGTCTTGAAACCGGATGCGACTTGAGAGCTGAAAATATAAAAATAACAGCACGTGGTTCGCAGTTTGATATGGTATATAACGGTAAGAGCTATCCGGCAATGGTACGGATTCCGGGACAGTTCAGTGTATATAATGCAGTTTGTGCGGCAGGTGCGGCATTGCAGCTCGGAATAGATATAGACACTGTAATAAAAGGTCTTGAGAGTGCAACGGGTGTTGTAGGTCGTGTTGAAATCGTGCCGACAGACACAGATTACACAGTAATAATTGATTACGCACACACTCCTGACGGACTTGAAAATATAATCAAGTGCGTCAATGGTTTTGCAGAGGGTAGAGTTATAACACTGTTTGGCTGCGGTGGTGACCGTGACAATTCAAAGCGTTCGGTAATGGGTGAAATCGCAGGTAAATTTTCAGATTTCAGCATAATAACTTCAGATAACCCGAGAACAGAAAACCCTGACAGTATAATCGATGAAATCGAAGCAGGTATGAAAAAGACCGACGGTGACTATATAAGAATAACCGACCGCCGTAAGGCTATAGCATACGCACTTGATACAGCAAAAGCAGGTGACGTAATAATTCTTGCCGGTAAAGGTCAGGAAACATACCAGATAATCGGCAAAGAAAAATTCGACTTTGATGAACGCATCGAGGTATATAAACATCTGAAGAAAAAGTAATTGAAAAAGGGGACTGTATAAAAGGGATACAGCCCCTTATTCCAATAAGAGGGGATGAAAGTCTGAATAAATCACCAATCTTGCACTTTTGTGCTCACTCGCGTACCTGTGTACAGCTCGTTCGCCTAAAAGCACAATCTAAGCAATTTATTCAAACTTTGCTTTTACCCAAGAAAAAGAAGGGAATGATATGAAATGCAAATACTGTCTGTATCTGATATTATAGAAGCAACGGGCGGAGTGCTTATATGTGGCACACCTGATGCTGAAATAAACGAGATAACAACCGATTCAAGAAAAGCCGCAGACGGAGTGCTTTTCATTCCGCTTAAAGGCGAAAAAGCGGATGGACATGATTTTATAGAATCTGCTCTTGATGTCGGTGCAGTAACGCTTTCGGAGAGTGATGATATTTATGACAAAGGTGTGGTCATAAAAGTTAAAGACACCAGAAAAGCGTTAGGCGATATTGCACGGTTCTATAAAATGAAATACCCCGTAAAATCTGTTGCAATCACCGGCAGTGTCGGAAAAACGACTACAAAGGACCTCGTATATTCTGTAATTGCACAAGGCTATAAAACGCATAAGACACCGAACAACTTCAATAACGATATAGGTGTTCCGCTCACAATTTTCGGCATGGAAAAAGGTACGGAAGCGGCAGTTATAGAAATGGGAATGAACCATTTTGGCGAGATTTCATATCTTTCGGACATCGCCCGTACTGACTGTGCGATAATAACAAACATCGGAATGTCTCATATAGAAAACCTTGGCTCGCAGGAGGGTATATTCCGTGCAAAAATGGAAATGGCACAAAGGTTTACGGACGCGAACACACTGTTTGTAAACGGTGACGATAAGTTCCTCGGTAGTATAAGTGACAAACCGTATAAAGTGATACGGTTCGGTATGGCGCAAACGAATGACATATACGCAAAAGATATTATAAATAACGGACTTTTAGGCACGGAATTTACTGTGGTACATCCTGACGGCGAGTTCCGGTGTGAAGTACGCCAGCCGGGTGAGCATAACATTTACAATGCACTTGCGGCGGTATGTGCGGGCTTGCATTTCGGTTTGTCAAAAACACAAATATCTACAGGACTCCGTGACTGTGTGTATACTGCATCACGACTTGAAATAACAGAGCATAACGGTATGGAAATTATAAACGACTGTTATAATTCATCGCCCGATTCTGTACGTGCGGCACTAAAGGTTATGAAGCACACGGTAAAAACACGACGTGTTGCGATTCTTGGCGACATACTGGAAATGGGTACATATGCAAAAGACGCACATTTTGAGCTTGGCAAATCAGTAAAAGAGCTTGGCATTGACTTGCTCGTTACTGCGGGCGAAAATGCAAAATATATAGCCGAGGGTGCAAAAACTGCAGGACTTCGTTCTGTTATATCCTTTAACACAACAGACGAGCTTAAAACAGCTGTTGGTGATATAGTAAAAAGCGGTGACTGTATATTGGTAAAAGCATCGCACGGAATGGAGTTCTACAAAATAGCAGACGAGATAAATACACTTAAGCTGTGAAAACGGCGGATTGGAGTTTAACATGAAAGAATTTATAGGAGCTACAGTATTGGCTGTTGTATTGGCATTTGCTTTGACAGCAGTTTTAGGCCCGATGTTTATAAATTGGTTACACAAACTTAAATACGGTCAGGAAATACGTGAGGAAGGTCCTGCATGGCATCAGAAGAAATCAGGCACACCAACAATGGGCGGAATAATGTTCATTGTCGGAATCGGAGCATCGGTTGTAATAAATATCGCAATTACTGCAATAATGAACAACCTCACTCCCGAAATATTGAAGGCGCTCATCCTTTTTGCAGTAGCTTTGGGCTTTGGTGCTATCGGCTTTGTTGACGATTACATAAAGGTAGTAAAAAAGAGAAACCTCGGACTTACAGCTATACAGAAGTTTACATTACAGCTTGTTCTTGCAGTTGCATATATAGTTATTATGTATTTTATGAATATGCTCGAAACGAAAGTAACAATTCCGTTCATAAAATACTCGGTTCAGATGCCGATTTGGCTTTACATTCCATTTGTTATGTTCGTGGTTGTCGGAACGGTTAACGCCGTGAACCTTACAGACGGTCTTGACGGACTTGCTTCAAGTGTAACCGTAATAACTTCGCTGTTCTTTGCAGTATATGCGTATTTTTGCATGGCTTCAAAAGAAGTGGGCGTGAGCGTGTTTGCAATGGCAGTTGTGGGCGGTTTGCTGGGCTTTTTAATCTTCAACAAATATCCTGCTAAAGTGTTTATGGGCGATACCGGCTCACTGTTTTTAGGCGGTGCGATAGCACTTATGGCGGTTGATATGAATATGCATATCTATCTTGTTATAATTGGATTTATATACTTCGCAGAAACCTTGTCGGTTATCCTTCAGACCGGATATTTCAAATACACTAAAAAGAAATACGGCGAAGGCAGACGAATATTCAAAATGACACCGATTCATCACCACTTTGAGATGATAGGCTGGAAAGAGACAAAGATAGTAAGCGTTTTCTCTCTTGTTACACTGATTTTGTGTGCAATAGCGTATTTTGCATAAGACTTGAAAGGAGCCGTATATGGCACAGGTAAGAAATGCAGGCGGTACACGCCGTGTGAAAACATCAGAACGCCCGGGTCGCACAACCGCAAGACCTGCGTCACCTCAAAAGAAAATACCCCCAAAAGCTACAAAAGAAACGAAGGGTCCGAAAAAGAACGGTTTTGCAGCGTTGAAAGAAAAGATGTCAGAAAAAGGTGAAATGGACTACACATTGCTGTTTCTGATAATTCTTGTTGTAGTTATCGGACTTATAGTTTTGCTTTCTGCGTCCGCACCGTCGGGTAAGCGCATATATGACGATTCATACTATTACTTCAAGCGACAGCTGCTGTTTGTAGTGTTTGGATTTGTAGGAATGTTAATGATATCAAGACTTGATTTGGAAAAGTATATACCGCTTGTTCCGAAAGGCTTTTTGATATGTGTTTTTCTGCTTGTCCTTGTTCTGATTCCCGGAGTGGGCGTTGAATCAAACGGTGCCAGACGCTGGCTGAACATACCGTTTGTGCAGCTTCAGCCATCAGAGTTGATGAAGCCTGCGATTGCGATGTACATAGCGTATCTTGTGCATATCAAGCTCATAGACCTTAAAAACGCAAAAAGCAACCTTGTCTGTGCAGGCATTATAGGCATTGTCGCATTACTGCTTATGCTTGAAACACACCTTAGCGGTACGATAGTTATAGTCGGAATTGCGGTATGTGTTATGATAGCAGGCGGAACCCCTATGAAACCGCTTTTCCTGGGCGGAATAGTGCTGACTTTAATAATTGTCATATATCTCCAGTTCGACGAAATCCGAATGGCTCGTATAACATCGCTCTTTGACCCGTTTGCTGATGCACAGGGTTCGGGTTATCAGATTTCACAGAGTATATACGCCATAGGCTCGGGCAGAATTTTTGGTCTTGGCCTTGGCGAGAGTGTTCAGAAATATTCAAACCTTCCTGAACCGTACAATGATTTTATCTTCTCTATAGTATGCGAAGAACTTGGATTTTTCGGCTCTACAATAATTGTATTGTTGTTTGTGGCATTATTTTTGCGTGCTATGCGTGTTGCTATGAATGCCCCCGACACATGGACATCACTTGTATGTGTAGGTATAGCTTCACAGCTTGGAATCCAGACAGTTCTCAACATGGGCGTTGCAACATCGCTCATTCCAAACACCGGTGTATCATTGCCGTTTTTCAGCTACGGCGGTACATCAATTATGACATTGCTCTTTGAAATGGGCGTACTGCTCAATGTTTCACGTCGGGCAGTTAAATAACAGTTATCGAAAGGACATAAAAATATGAGAGTAATATTTGCCGGCGGCGGCACAGGTGGACACATAAACCCTGCTATTTCAATTGCCGACTATGCAAAATCGCAGGATAGCGAGTTTGAGGCGCTTTTTATAGGCACAAAACGAGGTCTTGAAAGTAAGCTTGTCCCGAAAGCCGGATATGATATTAAATATATAGACATTGCAGGCTTTAACAGAAAGAATCTGTTGAAAAACTTTTCTGTTGTTGCCAAGCTTATAAAATCAAGAATAGACTGCAGAAAGATAATCCGTGAGTTTAAGCCTGACTGTGTTGTATGCACGGGCGGATACGTAAGCGGTCCCGTTATTATGGCGGCGGCAAAGGAAGGCGTTCCCTCACTCATTCACGAGCAGAACGTGTATCCGGGCCTTACCGTAAAAGGTTCGGAGAAATACGTTGATTATTTAGCAGTGAGCTTTGACGAAACAGTGAACCTTATGAACGCAAAGGAAAAATGCGTTGTTACGGGTAACCCGATACGCACACAGATTCTTGAAGCGAATAAGGAAGAAGCACGCAAAAAGCTCGGAATCGATAAACCGTTCGTGCTTGTATTCGGCGGAAGCCTTGGCGCACAGCGGATAAACGATACTATGCTTAACATTATACCAAGACTTAAACAGAACAGTAACATAAAATTGCTTTTCGGGACAGGAGAGCGTAACTATGAGGAGATACGCAATGCTGTAACAAAGCTAGGTATAGCCGAAAATGATGAGAACATACAGATTCTTCCGTATATAGACAATATGGCAGAAGTTATGGCGGCGGCAGACGTAGTTGTGGCACGTTCTGGTGCGATAACCGTTTCAGAGCTTGCCGCACTTGGCAAACCCTCGGTTTTGATTCCGTCACCGAACGTTGTACGTAACCATCAGGAGCAGAACGCACGTGAGTTTGAGAAGAATGGTGCGGCGGAAGTGATAACCGAGGCAGAGTTAACGCCGGATGTTCTCTACAAAACAGTTTGTGAAATGATAGAGGATAACGAATATCTTGCTAAAATGTCAGATAATCTCATAAAAATGGCAAAAACAGACGCATTGCCGAAGATTTATGAACTTATGATAAGAATGTCGGAGAAGTGATATAATTGAAAGGTGAAAAAATACTTGCATTCATTGCTGTTTGTCTTATAGCAGTCGGTGTAATCGGCGCAAAAACTGCACAGGCACCGCAAAAACAGGCAGAGCAGACGGAGGCTCCCGTTGTGACGGAAGCACCGTTACGGACACTTACCGTAACTGCGACCGGTGACTGTACCTTTGCAACAGACGTAAACGCAAGCCGTGAGCTTGGGTTTGTAAGCTATGCTGAGCGTTACGGTACGGATTGGTTCTTTGACAAGGTGCGTGACATATTTGAAGAAGATGACCTTACAATAGTTAATTTTGAGGGCACTCTTTCAGACCGCGGCGAGCGTGAAATAAAGCAGTTCGCATTCCGTGGCGACCCCGAATATGTAAATGCACTGTCAGGCTCAAGTGTCGAAGCGGCAAACCTTGCCAATAACCATAGCATGGACTATGGCGAGGTGTCACTCACAGATACAAAGAAATATCTTGATGAAAAGGGGATTTTGCACTGCCGTGGAGAGGAAGATGTTGCAGTAACCGAAATAAACGGCATAAAAGTCGGTCTTGTGGGTATAAACTACCTTAACGACATTATGCGTACCGAGCTTGAAGCCGCAATCAAAAAAGCAAAAGATATGGGTGCAGAGCTTGTAATTCTTTCTATACATTGGGGAGTGGAAAAAGCAACGGCACCGAATGCTGACCAGATAGATGCGGCACATACCGCAATTGACTGTGGTGCAGACCTTGTAATCGGCACACATCCGCACGTTTTGCAGGGCTTTGAGAAGTATAAGGGCAGATATATCTGCTACAGCTTGGGTAACTTCTCGTTTGGCGGAAACAACTCACCGTCTGATATGGACACAGCGATATTCCGTCAGACCTTTACCATAAAGGGCGACGAGCTCGTTGACGATGACAATTTTGAAATCATCCCGTGCCGTATTTCAAGTGCAGACGGTTATAATAACTATCAGCCAATACCCGCAGAGGGTGCAAAGCGTGAGAGAATTATAGACCGGCTTACCACCTATACAAATAACATAGGCGAATTAAAACTTAATTTCAGATAAAAGCAAGCGCAGACTTGCTTTTTTCTGTGTTAGACTTGAAAAAAGGTATATAATATGCTATACTCAAAAGTGAATTTAGCAGAAAAACATCAATGGAAAATACAAAACTAATCGAGAAATTCAGACACCGGCTTTTGAATGTACACGCAGCGACAGTTGCCATTGTTTCTTATGTAGAGAATTGGAATTGGTTATTGATAAGGCAAAAGAAACCAAGCAAAATTGTTGCCTTGCAATGACAGTGATTTTGATGAAAAGATGCGCATGGATATTGCAAAAACCGTTGAAGATAGTGTTTCTCTGGATTATGGGACTAAAGCCGGTGGTTAAAAACGACATACAGTTAGTGAGGTTGAAAATGAAATTATATAAATTATTTAAAAGCATACTTGAACAAGACACAGCACCTGTCGTTGTCTGCGATATGGACGATATAATTGTATATATGAATCCGTCTGCGATAAAGAGTTATCATAAGGACTTGACGGGCGCAAGATTAAGGACTGTCATCCGCCAAAAGCTAATGAAATGATAGGAAAGGTGCTTGCTTGGTTTAAGGAAAGTAAGGACAACAACATCATATATACTTATCGCAATGACGAGGAAAACAAAGATGTTTATATGGTCGCTCTTCGTGATGATGACGGCACGCTCATCGGCTATTACGAAAAGCACGAGTACAGAAACAAAGAAAC